>UQPP01000026.1 GCA_900543025.1 uncultured Collinsella sp. | reverse complement strand
CGTGGAAGCTGGGCAGGCAGTGCAGGAAGATGGCACCCGGGTTGGCCATAGCCATGACCTCGGAGGTGACACGATACGGGGTGAGCTGAGCGATGCGCTCGGCCCAGACCTCGTCAGGCTCGCCCATGGAGACCCACACGTCAGTGTAGATAACGTCGGCACCGGTGACGCCGTCCTTGACGTCGGTGGTCAGCTTGATGGTGCAGCCGTTGGCCTCGGCGATGGGCTTGCAGGCCTCGATGACGTCGTCGGCGGGCATGCACTCCTCGGGGCCGCAGGCCACGAAGTTCATGCCGAGCTTGGAGCAGACAACCATGAGGGAGCGAGCAACGTTGTTCTTGCAGTCGCCCATGAAGACGAGGGTCTTGCCCTTGATGTCGTAGTTGAAGTTCTCCTGGACGGTCAGGATGTCGGCGAGCATCTGGGTGGGATGCCACTCAGTGGTCAGGCCGTTCCACACGGGCACGCCGGACTTAGCAGCGAGCTCCTCGACATCGTCCTGGGCAAAGCCACGGAACTCGATGCCGTCATACATGCGGCCGAGAACGCGGGCGGTGTCCTCGATGGACTCCTTCTTGCCCATCTGCGACGAACCCGGATCGAGGTAGGTGACACCCATGCCCAGATCCATGCCGCCGACCTCGAAGGCGCAGCGGGTACGAGTGGAGGTCTTCTGGAAGAGCAGAACGATGTTCTTGCCCTCGAGATAGCGGTGCGGAACGCCAGCGCGCTTCATGTCCTTGAAGTTCTTAGAGAGCTTGAGCAGGTACTCAATCTCCTCGGTGGTGAGGTCGAGAAGCTTGAGGAAGCTACGGCCGGAGAGGTTAACACCCATGGTTCGTTTCCTTTCGAAAAAATGAATTACGTAAGTATTAGTGTCGCCCGTTTGACGGACGAAGCCGGTGCGGCTGTAGGGAGACCGCACCGGAAACAGAAAGACTTAGAGGTCCTCGCGCCAGAAGGGCATGCTCATGCAGCGCGGGCCGCCGCGGCCGCGGGAGAGCTCGGCGGAGGGCACGACGAGAAGGTCCAGGCCCTCCTTGTACAGCACGTCGTTGGTGACGGTGTTGCGGGCGTAGACGCAGATCTTGCCGGGCTCGACGCACAGGGTGTTGGAGCCGTCGTTCCACTGCTCGCGGGAGGCCGCGATCGGGTCGCCGCCGCCGCAGGGGATCAGCTTGACCTGGTCGACGCCGGTGGCGTCCTCCAGGACGTGCTCGAGGGTGTCCTCGATCAGGCGGATGTTCACGTCGCCCGGGTTCTTGCCGGCGGTCAGCTCGTAGACGCGCAGGGTGCCCATGATGGCGGGGTGGATCGTGAACTTATCGACGTCGATCTGGGTGAAGACCGTGTCGAGGTGCATGAAGGCGCGCGAGACCGGGATGTCGAAGGCAAGGATGCGCTCGACCTTGGAGTCGGAGTTCCAGAAGATGTTCTGGGCCATGACGTCGATAGCGGCGGCCTGGGTGCGCTGGGAGATGCCGACGGCGAGGGTCTTCTCGTTGATGTTCAGCACGTCGCCGCCCTCGGTGTGGAACTGGCAGTCGCGGCGGAAGTACAGGGAGACGTCCTTGTAGTCGGGGTGGTACTTGAAGACGTACTTACCGTACAGGGTCTCGCGGTTGCGGGTGACCGAGTACATGCGGTTGAGGTTGACGCCCTCGCCGACGACCGCGAACGGGTCGCGGGTGAAGTAGAGGTTGGGCATCGGGTCGATGATCAGGTCGGACTCGGACTCGGAGTTGACCAGGGAGTCGAGGGTCGTGGACGCCGTGAGGGGCATGTCGATCTCGGCCTTGGTCATGCCGGCCATGGTCTTCTTGACGAACTCGAGGTTGTCCTCGATGGAGTCCAGCTTCTCGCGGACGATCTGCGGCATGTGCTGGCCGCGGATGCCGGCCTCGGCGATGTACTGGTCGGTGAACTCGGCGCGGGCGCCGGGGACCTGGTCGAACACCTCGGCGACGAGGTTCTCGAGGTAGAGCACCTCGACGCCCTGGTCCCTCAGGATCTGGGCGAAGGTGTCGTGCTCCTGCTGCGCGACCTCCAGGAACGGGACGTCGTCGAACAGGAGTCGCTCGAGCTCGTCGGGCGGCAGGTTGAGGAGCTCGTCGCCGGGACGGTGCAGGCAGACCTTCCTGAGCTTGCCGATCTCGGAAGGCACGTGCAGACCTTTCGTCATGGCCTCCTACCTTTCTTTCGGGCCCCTGTCAGGGCCGATTCGTTAGCGCCCCTCCGTGTGAGGCGTTATTGCTGACGACATATTTATATCCAAAATCAGTCCATACTTCCACCTCGCCCCCGAACGGTTTTATATGAGGGGTGAACGGCATACACATATACTTCACGCATGGCATACTTTGATTAAATAAAGTGGATTTACGTGCTTAAACGCTTTTTAACCGCAAGATCAATTGAAACTAACCTTTGTTAAACCACCCTCAAATTGCATATTTCGCGCAACGATATGAATAGAATTCGCAATTCTTGCTGTGTCTCAACCATTTTGATTTTTATTCAGAATAAAGTTCGTCCTATTCATTTTTGGCAAACAGGTTACCGTTTACCAGACGTTGGATACCGTTCACCGGAAGCTCAGTATAAGGCCCGTCGAATACCCGATAGATCTTGCGTCTCCATTTGTAACAACTTGTCTTTTCCGGCGGCAAAGACAAACAGACCCGTTCCCCAAAAGGGAGCGGGTCTGCATTCGGTACACCTAGGGCCCAGTAAGGTTTAGGCCTTCGAGAACCCCAAGGGACTAGCGATCGAACTCGGCCAGTGCCTCGCCCAGAAGCCTCAGACCCTCGCGAAGAACATCTTCGCTCGCGCAGTAGCCCAGGCGCGCTCCGCAGGGAAGCTCAAAGCGGCTACCGGGTACCAGCAGCACTCCCCTCTCGGACAGCAGGCGCTTGCAGAACTCCTCATCGTCCTCGGGAATATCCAGTTGGATAAACGAGGTAGACACGCCCCGCGGAGCCGTCCAGGAAACGCGATGCTGCGTATCGATCCAAGCCTGCGCGATATCGCGGTTGCCAAACACGATCTTGCGGTTGCGCTCGAGAATCTTGTCCTTGTGCTCGAGCACGTAGGTCGCCAAAGCATCGTTAAACACGCCACCGCAGATCATGGTGTAATCGCGATAGGTACGGATGCGGTTGGACACCTCTTCGTCCGCAACGACCCAGCCCACGCGGGCTGCAGGCGTCGAATAGGTCTTAGACACCGAGTTGGTGACAATGGCCCTCTCATACACGTCGGCCATCGACATAAAGGACTCGGTGTTCTCGAGCGGCAGATACACCTCGTCGCACAGCACGTAGGCGCCCACCGAACGGGCAATCTCGGCAATCTGCCCGAGCGTATCGGCATCAAGCACCGTACCGATGGGGTTCGATGCGTTATTGATGCAGATGAGCTTCGTGTTGGGGCGAACGAGGCGCTTGAGCTGATCGATATCGGGTTTCCATCCGAGCTCCTCGCGAAGCTCCCAAAACTCGACCTCGGCACCGAGCGTACGCGGAATCTCATAGAGCGGCGCGTAGGTGGGCCACTCGGCGATGACATGGTCGCCGGGCCCGACAACGGCCATGATGGCGTTGAGGTTGGCGCCCGTGCAGCCATTGGTCTGCAGAATGTGATCGGGATTGACCTCGCAACGATACAGCTTGGCGACCTCGGCCTTAAACTCCGGCGAACCCTCGATCCAGCCGTAGTTCATCTTCTCGCGATCCAGACGCTCGTAGAACGTAGCGCCGTCCTGCTCGTCGAGCGCGCGAAGCTCGCCCATGGTCAGCGATGAGATCGTCGACTGGGCAATGTCCCACGTAGCGCTCTTCTCCCAAACGTTGAGCCATTCCTCAACGCCAATTGTCTTGATATCCATGACTAAGCTCCAATCGCTAGAACACGAGGATGATGCCGGCAAAGGTCATGGGAATCGAGATGATGCCCAAAAGGCAAAGAAGCCGACACCGTTGGGGTATCAACGTGACCGCCTCTAGACATAATGGACACCTTATCTGATGCTAATTTAGCTTATTTGACAAGAATGGGGCGGTGCGAAAAACCCGCACCGCCCCATTTGGAGACATCTAATGGCAGCTAGATGTTTGTATTAAGACCCGTACGGATCTTTGAAAACCTTAGAGGTCCTCGCGCCAGAAGGGCATGCTCATGCAGCGCGGGCCGCCGCGGCCGCGGGAGAGCTCGGCGGAGGGCACGACGAGAAGGTCCAGGCCCTCCTTGTACAGCACGTCGTTGGTGACGGTGTTGCGGGCGTAGACGCAGATCTTGCCGGGCTCGACGCACAGGGTGTTGGAGCCGTCGTTCCACTGCTCGCGGGAGGCCGCGATCGGGTCGCCGCCGCCGCAGGGGATCAGCTTGACCTGGTCGACGCCGGTGGCGTCCTCCAGGACGTGCTCGAGGGTGTCCTCGATCAGGCGGATGTTCACGTCGCCCGGGTTCTTGCCGGCGGTCAGCTCGTAGACGCGCAGGGTGCCCATGATGGCGGGGTGGATCGTGAACTTATCGACGTCGATCTGGGTGAAGACCGTGTCGAGGTGCATGAAGGCGCGCGAGACCGGGATGTCGAAGGCAAGGATGCGCTCGACCTTGGAGTCGGAGTTCCAGAAGATGTTCTGGGCCATGACGTCGATAGCGGCGGCCTGGGTGCGCTGGGAGATGCCGACGGCGAGGGTCTTCTCGTTGATGTTCAGCACGTCGCCGCCCTCGGTGTGGAACTGGCAGTCGCGGCGGAAGTACAGGGAGACGTCCTTGTAGTCGGGGTGGTACTTGAAGACGTACTTACCGTACAGGGTCTCGCGGTTGCGGGTGACCGAGTACATGCGGTTGAGGTTGACGCCCTCGCCGACGACCGCGAACGGGTCGCGGGTGAAGTAGAGGTTGGGCATCGGGTCGATGATCAGGTCGGACTCGGACTCGGAGTTGACCAGGGAGTCGAGGGTCGTGGACGCCGTGAGGGGCATGTCGATCTCGGCCTTGGTCATGCCGGCCATGGTCTTCTTGACGAACTCGAGGTTGTCCTCGATGGAGTCCAGCTTCTCGCGGACGATCTGCGGCATGTGCTGGCCGCGGATGCCGGCCTCGGCGATGTACTGGTCGGTGAACTCGGCGCGGGCGCCGGGGACCTGGTCGAACACCTCGGCGACGAGGTTCTCGAGGTAGAGCACCTCGACGCCCTGGTCCCTCAGGATCTGGGCGAAGGTGTCGTGCTCCTGCTGCGCGACCTCCAGGAACGGGACGTCGTCGAACAGGAGTCGCTCGAGCTCGTCGGGCGGCAGGTTGAGGAGCTCGTCGCCGGGACGGTGCAGGCAGACCTTCCTGAGCTTGCCGATCTCGGAAGGCACGTGCAGACCTTTCGTCATGGCCTCCTACCTTTCTTTCGGGCCTTACTGGCCGAATGTATCAGCGCCCCTCCATATGGGACGCTGCTTGCTGACAGCTCTAGTTATATCCAAATTCCATTCGTAATGCTACCTCGCCCCCGAACGGTCAGCAAAGTACGATGAACGGTATATCGCATATGATTTCCCATGATGCACTTCAGTTTCGTAAAGCAGATTTTCCTAGGTAAACGTTATTTTTCTAGGAAATCAAGCTTGAACACTCAAAGTAATCCATGATTCAAAATTGCATAGTGAAAACGGTTTTCTGCATATAAATGACGCTTGTCCTCGATTCGACCTACATTCGATTATATTCAGCTTACTATCATTCTTATTCATAGATTCTCACCAGTTGAGTGAGGATATGGATCATTTGCGAACGAGCAGGGCGTCAGTCCTATGACTTGTCAGCGTAAGAAGTAGGTAAAGATACCGTTCACGCGATACGTCCGTGCCAGTGGTCGACTAAATTGAGACAATAATGAATTAGAGTTAGGCTACCGTCCCCTGCGGGGACTGAACGGACAGATGCATATGCCGAGCAAAATCGAAAAGAAGCAAAAGGCCGCCAAACTGCGCAAGCCGCCGCGCGACTTCTCGTACACGCAAAACCGAGAGCTTAGCTGGCTGCGCTTTGACAACCGCGTGCTTGACGAAGCCTTCGACGAGACCGTTCCGCTGTTCGAGCGTCTAAAGTTCGTGTCGATTTTCGAGTCCAACCTCGACGAATTCCTTATGGTGCGCGTGGGCGGCCTGTCCGATCTGGCGGAGCTCAAAAAACAGCCTGTCGACAACAAGAGCAATATGACCGCCTCAGAACAGGTCGATGCCGTCATGGCAGAGCTGCCCGGGCTCCTTACCCGTTGGGAGTCCATCTTTAAGAGCATCGAGGACAAGCTTGATGCTCTGGGCGTTCACCGCGCCCGCATCGATTCGCTTACGCCCGAGGAGCGCACCTTTGTAACCCGCTACTTCCAAGCCTACGTGTCGCCGGTCATCTCACCGTTGGTCATTGACCCGCGCCACCCCTTCCCCAACCTGCGCAACGGCGCGCTCTATCTGGCTTGTGGCCTGGACGGCGTCACCGACGAGGAGAGTCTGCTGGGCCTTATCGAGATTCCCGCCTCGATGAACCGCGTGGTCGAGATCCCCTCGCCCACCGGCACCTACTCCTACATCTTGCTCGAGGACGTCATCCTCGCCTGCCTGGATAGCTGCTTTGGCTCCTATAAGCCGCTGGATCGCGCGCTGATCCGCGTCACCCGTAATGCCGATATCGACCCGGACGGCGAGGGCGTCGAGGAGGAAGAGGATTACCGCCAGCACATGAAGCGCATCCTCAAGAAGCGCTTGCGCCTGCAGCCGGTGGTGCTCGCCGTATCGGGCTCCCTCGAAAAGCCAACGCTCAAGACCATCCGAAAGGCGCTCGAGCTTTCTCGCCGCTCGGTCTTTACCTGCGATATCCCCCTTGACCTGAGCTACGTCTTTGGCATTGAGGGCAAGATTCCCGAGCATCTACGCAACGAGCTGCTCTTTACGCCGTTTAAGCCGCAGCCCAACCCCGCCATCGATATGTCCCGCTCCATTCGCGAGCAAGTGCTGCAGGGCGACAAGCTGCTCTTCTACCCTTACGAGGCCATGAACCCGTTCTTGGACCTGGTGCACGAAGCAGCCTACGACCCCGAGTGCATCTCGCTGCGCATCACGCTCTACCGCGTGGCCAAACAAAGCCGCCTGTGCGAGTCGCTCATCGATGCTGCCGAAAACGGCAAAGAGGTCACGGTGCTCATGGAGCTCCGCGCACGCTTTGACGAGCAGAACAACATCGAGTGGGCCGAACGTCTGGAAGAGGCCGGCTGCACCGTTATCTACGGCTCCGAGGGCTTTAAGTGCCACTCCAAGATCTGCCAGCTCACCTATCGTGAGGGCATGGCGCTCACCCGTCTCACGCTGTTGGGCACCGGCAACTTTAACGAGAAGACGGCCAAGCTCTACAGCGACTTTATGCTCATGACCGCCCATCCCGGTATCGGCGAGGACGCCAACCTGTTCTTCCGCAACCTGTCGCTGGGCAACCTGCGCGGCGACTACCGCTTCCTGGGCGTGGCGCCCGCCGGACTGAAACCGCTCATCATGCGCGGCCTGGACCGCGAGATTCAGCGCGCCCTTGTCGGCGAGCCCGCCCGCGTGTTCTTTAAGCTCAACTCGCTGACCGACCGCGAGGTTATCGATAAGATCGCCGAGGCATCGTGTGCCGGTGTGCGCGTGGACATGATCATCCGCGGCATCTCGTGTCTCAAGCCCGGTATTCCGGGCAAGACCGAGAACGTGCACGTGCGCTCCATCGTCGGACGTTTTTTGGAGCATGCGCGCGTCTATGCCTTTGGCGTGGACTCGGACATGATCTACCTGAGCTCGGCAGACATGATGACGCGCAACACCGAGCACCGCGTGGAGATCGCCTTCCCCGTGCTCGACCCCACCTGCCGCGCCCTGGTGCACGAGTACATGGGAATGCAGCTGCGCGACAACGTGAAGGCACGCAGCCTGACGAGTGGCGGCACCTGGGTTCCGGTTGAGCGCAAAGAGGACGAGAAACCCTTCAACTCGCAGGAAGCCCTGCTGGAGCGTGCATATCGCAACGCCGAGGCCGCCGCGCAGCAGCGCGCACAGGAGAAGGAACGTGTGGCCGAAAAAGTTATCCAGGACGAGATTGAACATGGGGCGGCTGCCAAACCGGAAGCGGTTGCCGCTCTCCCGGTGAATGAGCCCGAGGCTGCCGCAGAGCCCGCCGTGGAGAAAGCGCCCGAGGCCGCCACCGAGGCAGAGCCCGCGCTCGCATCCCAGCCTGAGCCCGAGCCGCAGCCGGCCGCTCCCGAGGTCCAGAAGGTCCGAGCGACCGTTATCGAGCCCGAACCTGCTCCCGCAGCCCAACCTCAGGCACCCACAACAACCCCCGAGAGCAATGCGCGTCACAAGAAGCCCGCTGGCAAAGCCAATGCCATCGAGCGCCATCGCCCCGGTCGCGTGCGCATAGGTCTGGGCCTGATCGGTCTGGGTCTTAAGACGCTCATTACCGGCAAGACGAAATAGTCGTTTGTAGAAGCAGTTTGTAGAAGCGCCCCGCATTTGAGGAAAGCCTCGGATGCGGGGCGCTTTTCCCTGCTACCATGGTGCGAATAACAACGCGAATGACAGGCAGGAATATGAAGCTCACTATAGAATCGATGACCTACGGCGCCGACGGGCTGGCGCACGCCGACAACGGCAAGGCCGTCTTTGTGCAGGGCGCCGTGGCAGGCGACACCGTCGAGGCCGAGGTCGTACAGGACGGCAAGTCGTTCATGCGTGCCCGCACCACCGAGATTCTGGAGCCAAGCCCCGATCGCATTCAGCCTCCCTGCCCCTTCGTGGGCATCTGCGGCGGCTGCTCGTGGGGCAATCTCTCACGCACGGCACAGCTCGCCGCCAAGGAGCAAAACCTGCGCTCCACGCTCGAGCGCATCGGCAAGTTCGCTCCTGAGCAGGTCGATGAGTTGGTACAGCCCATCTGCCACACCAAGGACGACTGGGGCTACCGCAATAAAATCGAGCTCGAAACGACCGTCGTCAACGGTCGCGTGCGTCTTGGCATGCACGGTGTCGACCCCAGCAAAATCGTGACCGTCGATACGTGCCCGCTGTTCGACAAGCGCTTCCCGAAGGCGCTCAAATCGGTCGTCGGCGCGCTCAACTATCTAAGCGGCAGCCATGACTTGGGGCTCGAACGCGTGGGCATTCGCGCATCACGCCGCACCAAGGCACTCGAGGTCGCACTCTGGACGCCCACAGGCTCTTTTCCGCGCTCGCAGGTCTCCCGCGTGCTGGCGGACGCCGCTCACCCCACGAGCATCGTGCGCGTGATGAGCAAGGGCGAAAAGAAGGCCCGCCGTGTCTCCAAGGTCGAAATGCTCGCCGGAGAGGGCTCATGGACCGAGAATATCGCCGAGGGTCAGATGCGCTTGTCTGCCCCGTCTTTTTTCCAGGTCAACACCAAGGGTGCCGAGATTTTGATCGAGCTTGTCATGGAAGCACTCGACCCGCAGGAAGACGAGCTTGCCGTGGACCTGTACTGTGGTGCCGGCACCTTTACCCTGCCGCTCGCCCGCCGCTGCGACTTTGTCGCCGCCGTCGAGGCCTACGGCCCCGCCGTGCGCGACCTGCGCCGTAACCTGGAGATCAACAAGCTTGATAACGTCGACGTCATTGGCGGAGACGCGGTGCGCGAGTTCCCCGACCAGGATGCCGACGTCTTGGTGGTCGACCCGCCACGCGCAGGCCTCGCCCCCGAGGCGATCGACCTTATCGCCAGCACGAGTGCTCGCGATGTCGCCTACGTGAGCTGCGACCCGGCCACCCTGGCGCGCGATCTCAAACGCTTTGTCGAAGAAGGCACCTTCTTCCCCGTAAAGATCACGCCAGTCGACCTGTTCCCACAAACCTTCCACTGCGAGACCGTCGTCCACCTTAGGCGCAACTAGACTGTTTGCCCAAGGCCACGCCCGATGATTTTTCTGGGACGGGGATTAAATAATCAATTTGTACCAAATGATTATTTAATCCCCGTCCCTTTTTAAACATTGGGAAATCGAGCGTGGCAAGCGCATGTCTTCGGGGTATAAGACGCCTAATTGTATGCCGCCTTACGAAAGGAACTCTCATGCCCAGCGTTGCCGTTCTCGCCGCCGATGGCTTTGAAACGATTGAATGCCTGACCATGGTCGACGTCATGCGTCGCGGCGGCGTGCGCGCCACGCTCGTCTCGATCATGCCCACGCGCGAGGTCGTGAGCTCGCTGCAGATTCCCGTAACCTGTGATGCGCTCTTTGACGAAATCAACTTTGACGAGTACGACTGCGTCGTGCTGCCCGGCGGCCTGCCCGGTGCCACCAACCTGCGCGCCGACCAGCGCGTCTGCGACGTAGTCTGCGATTTCGCCGCGACCAAGCACGTTGCCGCCATCTGCGCCGCCCCGTTTATCCTGGGCGAGCTTGGTCTACTCGAGGGACGCCGCGCCACGTGCTTCCCCGGCTTTGAGAAGAGCTTCCCCGAGGGCACCTATACCGGCGAGAAGGTCACGCAAGACGGCAATATCATCACCGCTAGCGGCATGGCACAGTCACTCCCCTTTGCCTTGGAGCTGCTGCGCACGCTCGCCGGCGAAAAGGCCGTCGAGAAGGTCGCCGAGGGCATCCAACTATGATTTTGGCTTCGCAATCGCCGCGCCGCATAGAGCTGATGCGCGAGGCGGGCTATAACATTCGCGTAATTCCCGCAGACATCGATGAAACGCCTTTTGATGGCGAAGCTCCGCTTACGCTCGTCGAGCGCTTGGCGCGTGCCAAAGCTGCTGCCGTCGCGGCCGAGCATGCCGAGCCCAACGAACTGACCGTCGCGGCCGATACCATCGTCACCTTCGATGGCATGATTTTGGGTAAGCCGGCAAACGAGGACGAGGCGCGCACCATGCTCCGCGAGCTTTCGGGCCGCACGCACCAGGTGGCGACCGGCGTCTGCATCGTTAAAGCCGGCGACGCTACAGCTCCGCATGCCACCGAGAGCCTGTCGTTTGTCGATGTGACCGACGTGACGTTCTATGAGCTTACCGAGGAGCAGATCAAGCGCTATGTTGCCTCCGGCGAACCCATGGACAAGGCCGGAGCCTACGGCATCCAGGGCACAGGCGGCCGCATGCTCGTGCACGACATTTCGGGTGACTTCTACAACGTGGTGGGCTTGCCCATCGCCCGCGTCGCACGCGCGATTCAAAAACTCTCGTAATTGCATCTGGCGCTGGGTATCCCCCAGCGCCTACAATTTTGCCGTACCGTACGGATCCCGACCGGGCATAAGGCCCGGCGGAAAACCGATAGGAGAAAATATGGACACACTGCTCGAAGCCATCGATGTTTGCAACGTCGATGGCTTTTGCTTTGGCAACTATACGGACGAGGAGGCTGGCACCGGCTGTACCGTAATCGTGGCGCCCGAGGGTGCCACTGGTGGCGTTGACGTACGCGGTGGCGCCCCCGCTTCGCGCGAGACCGATTTGCTGCGTCCCGAGAACACCGTCGACAAGGTCCACGCCGTCTGCCTTTCGGGTGGATCTGCCTTTGGCCTCGAGGCTGCAAGCGGCGTCGCTCGCGAGCTTGAGAGCCGCGGCATCGGCCTTCCCGTCGGCCCCACGCAGGTGCCTATCGTGTGCTCCAGCTGCATCTTCGACCTCGCCTTTGGCGATCCCACCGTGCGCCCCGACATAGAGGCCGGCATCGCCGCCGTGCGTGAGGCACTCGACAACACCCCCACCACGCTCGAGCAGGGCAATGTAGGTGCCGGCACGGGTGCCACCGTCGGAAAGCTCATGGGGCCCGCCACCTGCATGAAGGCAGGCCTTGGCGCTGCCGCCGTGGCGCTCGGCCCCATCAAGGTGGGCGCCGTGGTCTCGGTCAACGCCTGCGGCAACGTCGTCGACCCCTTCACCGGCGAGTGGGTGGCGGGCATGCGCGCCGCGGCCGATAGCGACCAGATCGTCGACATGGAGCTCGCCGCCTTTGCCGCCGCCGGATCTATGCAGATGCCGCTCGACCGCACCAACACCACCATCAGCTGCATCGTCACCAATGTGGAGCTCACTAAGGCCCAGGCCACCAAGGTGTCCCAAATGGCCGCAGACGCCTATGCGCACGCCATCCGCCCCACGCACACCACCAACGACGGCGACACCATCTACACCCTCGCCAGCGGCAAGTTGGGCGCCCAGGCTAGCGCCGCCGTTCCCCTAGACCTGCTGGGCATGCTCGCCGTAAGGGCCCTACAGACCGCCATCGTAAACGGAGCCAAAAGCGCCAAAACCTCCCACGGCATCCCCGGCGCCGCGAAGTAATCTCACTCGACCGTCGGTCGGAGGCGGGCGGGCATTACGTTTGCTGCTCTACAGTCCTATGCAAGACGAAGGCCACATTAAGTGGCCTTCTTTGCATGCGGAACTCGCGACAAACGTAATGCCCGCCCGTCTCCGACCGACTTCCAACCTAATTCTTTTCAGCCCAGGCCCCTGTGTACCGCGCGTCTAAGATCTTCAAAATTCAGCTGCCTGACAATCGATTCTTATAGCAGAGGCCCCTTGGCCTTTAGTTTGCTACTGCGAGCAGGACTGTTCGCAGTAGCAAACTAAAGGCCAAGGGGCCCAGTCAGCCTATCAGCAGCGATTACTCAGCAGCTAGTTGAATTTGAAGATCTTTGAGGCAAGACGGTATAGGCCGAGTGTGGTTTTGTCTCCGGCCCGACCAGGCAGGTTGGTGAAGAAGCCGACCACACCGTAGCGTGCACGACGATACATACGCTCGTCATAGGCTTTCAGATCACTCCACAACGTCTTCAGGCGCTCATCGGCACAATCCTCGTCGGAAAGCTTAGTAAGCACCGAGCAGATTGCCATCATCATGGTGAAATAGCCCATCATGTACGAGCGCAAACGCGATGACTCGACATCGCCGTACAGATGGAACGACTCCATCATGATGCGCGTCACGCGGAACTGCTGGTCCAGACGCTTGACCATCGTGGCCTCGTTGACGCTCTGGCCCTCGCGACCGATAAAGTAGCGATAGAGGTCGATGTCGGCGTAGTACATGGTCTTGCAACGCGGTAGCGGCACGTAGGCGTAGATGTTGTCTACATAGAACGTGTGCGGCGGCATGGGCAGATTGGACGCGCGCAGCACATCCGTGCGATAGCACAGGCTGTGCATGAGCAGATTCTGGTCCAGACGGAAATGGCCAATCTGGTCCCAGGTAAAGATCTTTTTGCGCGGCAGGGCAAACTTGTAGCCAATAGCGGTATGCGTACCCTCGTAAACCTTCTCGTACACATAGTTCGAGATAAAGAGGTCGACGCGCTGGTCGCGCTCCTCAAAACCGCGAAGGATCGAAAGCATGGTCGACAGGGCTGCGCCATCGAGCCAGTCGTCCGAGTCGACGACCTTGTAGTAGGTGCCCTGTGCCTCGCGCAAGCCCGAAAGGACGGCGATGCCGTGGCCGCCGTTCTCCTGATGCACCGCGCGAATGATGCCGGGATAACGTGTCTCCCACTCGTCGGCCTTTGCTGCCGTCTCGTCCTTGGAACCATCATCGACGATGATGATCTCGATATCGGTGGCGTAATTGCTCCCCTCCAGAATGGAGGTGATGCAATGGTCCATGTCCTTAGCGGCGTTATACGAGGGAATACCGAATGATATGACTTTATGCATGGCAGGCGATAATCTCATCCGAAAGATCGAGGGCAGAATTGGTCACGGCATCCATATCGTAGTAACGATACTCGGCCAGGCGACCCACCGGGTGGAAGTTCGTCAGATTCTGGACGCGCTCAAGATAGCGCTCATAGAGCTCGCGGTTCTCGGGCTCCAGAATGGCGTAATAGGGCGTCTCGCCCGAGCCGGGCGTATAGGCCTTGGAGTACTCCTTCATGATGGTGGTCTTGCCGGGCAGGACCTGGCCAGTCATGTTCTTGAACTCGGTGATACGCGTGTAATCCTCGCTCGTGGTGTAGTTGACGGTGCCCACGGGCTGGAACTGGTCCATATCGAGCGTCTCGAACTTCATGTCGAGCGTACGGTATGGCAGAGCGCCCAAGTCGAGGTTGAACAGCTCGTCGAGCGGACCGGTGTAGACGATCTCGCCGCCATAGACCTTACCGTCGATCTTGACGGTGGTTTCGTCGATCTCGAAGAGGTCGCGGGCGTCCACGTCGCAGAACACATCAATCAAATCGTGGTCGAGCATGTGCTCGAACAGCGCGGTATAGCCGTCCTGCGGCATGCCCTGGAAGGGAGCCTGCGGGAAGTAGCGGTCATCGTCGCCCACAAAGACGGGAACGCGGCCGGTGATCGAGGGATCGATCTGATCGGGCGTCTGGCCCCACTGCTTCATGGTGTAATGCAAAAAGACGTTCTCGTAGACGTAATCGGCGACCTCGGCAAGATCCGGGTCGTTCTTCTTGCGCAGCTCCATGATGGGCACCTTGACGTCCTTGCCAAAGGTCTCCACGAGCTTTTGATACAGCTCCTCGCCGCGCTCATCGCCAAAGGCGAGCTTGAGGCTCGCGTGGTTAAAGGGCACGGGCATAAGGGTGCCGTTGATGTTGGCAAGCACCTTGTGCTGGTAGTCCGTCCACTTGGTAAAGCGCGACAAGAAATTGTGGACGCGCTCATTAAAGGTATGGTAGATGTGCGGACCATACTCATGGACCAGGATTCCGGCCTCATCAGCGCAGTCGTAGGCGTTGCCCGCAATGTGGCTACGGCGCTCCAGAACGGCAACGCGATAGCCGATAGTCTCGGCGAGACGGCGGGCACAAACGGCACCGGCATATCCGGCACCGACAACAATCATGTCGTATGCGCCGGCGTTAAAGCCTTCAGGCAGGCCTGAGGTAATCTGCATCGATACTCCTTGTCAAAAGCCACGGGCTCATTAGCTGGGCTTTTCTCGAACATTCTTCGAGACATATTTATCAGAGCGATTATAGCGCTAATGCGTCCTATAATGAGCTTGCCACACAAGGAAAGCTCAAGCACCGCGGCGTACATAATTGAAAGGTAAACCCGCTAGCAGCGGGTTTATTCGTGAACAGCCGGGCGCCTGGAGCTTAGCGAAACGCTTGTAAGGAGTAACATGAGCGATTTCCTAAACCGTATGAAGTCTGCCGCCAAGGCCGACCTTAAGACGATCGTCCTGCCCGAGGGCGAGGATCCGCGCACTATCGTCGCGGCCACCAAGATCATCGAGGAGGGCCTGGCAAAGATCGTCATCCTGGGCAACCCCGACGAGATCGACGTTCCCGGCGCTACCGTCATCGATCCGCGCAATGCCGAGAAGCACGAGGAGTACGCGCAGAAGTTTGCCGAGCTCCGCGCCAAGAAGGGCGTCACCATCGAGCAGGCTCGCGCCCAGGTGATGGATGCTACCTACTTTGGCACCATGATGGTCAAGATGGGCGACGCCGACGGCCTGGTCTCCGGTGCCTGCCACTCCACCGCCGACACCCTGCGCCCCGCGCTGCAGATCCTCAAGACCGCCCCGGGCACCAAGCTGGTCTCGGCCTTCTTCGTGATGTGCACCGACACTCCGCAGTTCGGCACCGACGGAACGCTGATCTTCGCCGACTGCGGCCTCAACATCAACCCGTCCTCCGACGAGCTCTCCGAGATCGCCATCGCCTCCGCTCACTCCTGGTCCACCTTCATGGGCAACGTTGAGCCGCACGTGGCCATGCTCTCCTACTCCACCATGGGCTCCGCCGGCGGCGAGGTCGCCAAGAAGGTCCAAGAGGCCGTGAAGTTCTGCAAGGAGAAGGCTCCCGAGCTCGCCATCGATGGCGACCTGCAACTCGACGCCGCCATCGTCCCCACCGTCGCCCAGCTCAAGGCTCCCGGCTCCTCCGTTGCCGGTAAGGCCAACGTGCTCGTGTTCCCCGACCTCGAGGCTGGCAACATCGGCTACAAGCTGGTCCAGCGCTTCGCCGGCGCTGACGCCTACGGCCCCATCCTGCAGGGCATCGCCAAGCCGGTCAACGACCTGTCGCGCGGCTGCTCTGCCGACGACATCGTGGGTGTCGTGGCCATCACCGCCGTCCAGGCTCAGATGGCTGAGTAGCGGACGCATTCGCCCGAAGGCCGTACGGGCTAACCCCTGAAAACGTCCTCGACCAATGAAACGCCCCCGTTCTGCTCCTTCGGAGCTATGAACGGGGGCGTTTCTGGTCTGCGGAGTGTTTTCAGGGGTTAGCCCGTACGGCCTTCTACAACTACGTAGTAATCAGGGTATCTGGAGTGGATGGCGGCTTGGCTACGAGCTGGGGCTGAAAATCTGAATGATCGGGTGCCGCTGCTGGAAGCGTAGGCGTTGCTGGTAATGGTCACTTTGGGACTGGAATTTCCGTATGCTAGTAAAAAGGCCTCCGGAGCTGTTGCTCAGGAGGCCTTTTTGTCAATTACAGACGAATGCGTTAGTTGTTCTTGGTCAGACGCTCGACGTCGTGAGCGATCATGTATTCCTCGTCGGTGGGGATGACCATGACCGTGACGGCGGAACCGGCGGCACTGATGACCTGCGGGCCGTTGCCCACAGCCTCGCGGTTCTTGTTGTTGTCGATGCGCACACCCAGCCACTCAAAGCAGTCGCAGAAGGCCTTGCGGATCGACCAGTCGTTCTCGCCAATGCCGGCGGTAAATGTGATGGTATCCACGCCCGCCATGGAAGCGATCATGGAACCGGCCTGCTGCATGGCCTTGTAGGCGAACATGTCGAAGGCGAGCAGGCAGCGCTCATCTCCCTCGGAGGCGCGCGTACGGATATCGCGGGCGTCGTTGGAGATACCCGAGATGGCAAGCAGACCGGACTGCTTGTTCATCATGTCATCGACTTCCTGGTAGCTGTAGCCGCCCTCGCGCTGCAGATAGCACACGGTAGCCGGGTCGATGGAGCCGCAGCGGGTTCCCATCATCAGGCCGTCGAGCGGTGTGAGACCCATCGTGGTGTCGCGGCACACGCCGTCCTCGATAGCGGCGAGCGAAGCGCCATTGCCCAGATGGCACGAAAGCAGACGGTGGCAGCACGAGCCCAGGATCTCCTTAGCCATCATCCACTCGTAGCGGTGGCTCGTACCGTGGGCTCCGTACTTGCGCACGTGATACTTGTCGCACACGTCCTTGGGCAGGGCGTAGGTGTAGGCAACCTCGGGCATGGTCATGTGGAACGAGGTGTCGAAGACGGCCACGTTGGGCAGCTCCGGATACTTCTCGCGACAATACTCAATCGCCGCCGCCTCGCCGTAGTTGTGCAGCGGGGCAAGCGGTGCCACCTCGAGAATCTTGGCCATGACCTCATCGTCGACGACCGCGGAATCATCGAAGTGCCAGCCGCCCTGAACGATACGATGTCCAATGCCATCAATCGTAAAGTCGGTCTTCTCGAGCTCCTCGAGCACGCGAGCGATAGCAGAGCGATGATTGGGGAAGGGAACCTCCTCGGTCTGCTTGGCGCCACCGTTCTCGGAGTGGCCGAAGATGCCCATGTCCGATCCAATACGCTCGCAGTTGCCTTTGGCGAAAACCTCGCGGGTATCGGTATCCAAAAGCTGATATTTAAGGCTTGAACTGCCGGCGTTGACAACAAGTACGTTCATGAGACTCCTTTGCAGTGCAATACGGCCGGCGCAGACCCCTTAAGGCGGCCGCATTTTAATAAGAAGTTATCATATCTTGATAAATAGCTATCAGAATGTCGCCCGACGAGCGCAAAAGAGGGGCTGAACGGCACTTGGTCGTCCAGCCCCTCCCCTCTTGCAATTACTTGCCGTTGACGATGCGCTCGACGTCGGAAGCGATCATGAACTCCTCGTCCGTGGGGATGACGAAGATCTTGACCTTGGAATCCTTGGCAGACAGGCACCAAGCGCCGTCGCCACGCAGGGCGTTACGGGCATGGTCCATCTTGACGCCCATAAAGGCCAGACGGTCGGCAACGCCGGCGCGAACGGCCGGAGCGTGCTCACCGATGCCGGCGGTGAAGACCAGCGTGTCCATGCCGCACATGGAAGTGGCCATCTCGGCAGCCTTGGCGGCAATCTTGTAGACGAACATATCGAAGGCGAGCTGAGCCTCGGGGTCACCAGCAGCGGCGAGCTCCTCGACATTGCGGCAGTCGTTGGTCTTGCCACCGGTCACAGCCAAAAGGCCGGACTTCTTGTTCATCATCTCGTCGACCTCGTCGAAGGTGTAGCCGCCCTCGCGCTGCAGGTAGCACACGGTAGCCGGGTCGATGGAGCCGCAGCGGGTGCCCATCATGACGCCATCGAGCGGGGTGAGACCCATGGTGGTGTCCATGCACTTGCCGTCCTCGATGGCGCACAGGGAAGCGCCGGAGCCGATATGGCACACAACGACCTTGCGGGCCTCGCCGTTGGTCATCTCGGCGACCTTCTTGGAGATGTAACGGTAGCTGGTGCCGTGGGCGCCGTACTTACGGATGTGCAGCTTGTCGCAAACATCCTTGGGAAGGGCGTAAGTCTTGGCGACCTCGGGCATGTTGAAGTGGAAAGCGGTGTCGTAGACCGTAACGTTGGGCAGATCGGGATACTGCTCCAGGCAGTACTCGATAACGTTGGCCTCGGGGTTGTTGTGCAGCGGGGCGAGCGGGGCGACCTCACGGATCTTGGCGAGAACGTCCTCGTCGACAAGGGAGGAATCGCCAAAGTACCAGCCGCCCTGAACGATACGGTGGCCAATGCCCTCGATCTTGACGCCGTTGGCCTCGAGATCCTTCAGGACGGCCTCGATGGCGACCTTGTGGTCGGGGAACTCAATGTTCTCGGTCACCTTCTTGGAACCGTTGGCAGCGTGGGTGAAGGTACCGCCGGTAAAGCAGACGCGCTCGCAGGAGCCCTTTGCGGACACCTTGTGGGACTTGGTATCGATGACCTGATACTTAAGGGTCGAAGATCCTGCGTTGACGACCAGAACGTTCATGTGTCTCCCTACTAACAGGCGGTGTGGCGCCGCCAGGTTACATACGTTTCAATAATAAACCCAAACGCCCTCGCGCTCGGGTTTATTGCGTTGATATATAAGTTATCGGTGCCTAAATACTCATGGCCTTTGACTTGTAAGACCAAATAGCGCGGGGATATATACCAGGGAAGAAATCCCGAGCGCAACAAGCAATACGACTCGAATGCCCGCAACGCTGCTCAACGCAGCGTTGAGCAGATAGAAAAGAACAGCACCCACCGCCACCATCTGGCTTTGAACCGAAATCAGCGAACAGCGCATCGATGAATCGGCAGCATTTTGGAAAACTGAGTATTTGATTGGGGCAAACAACGAGTACGCAACCGTCTGCAGCACATAGAACGCGGGCAGCAAATTAGCCGGAGTAAGAGGAATCAAAAACAAAGCTGTCAATACTAAGCGAATGATGCCGCAAATACGCGCAAAACGGCCCTTGTCGACACGAGCAATCACACTGGGCACAATAAACCCTATGGAGGCGGAGGCAAGGAGCTGGACCGCAATGGTCACGCCCGAAGCGACGGCATTCATTCCGCGGCCTGCAAGCAACAGTGAGAAGAAGTCTTCCAGAGCGACGAAGGCAAATGCCTGAGAACAGTCCATGATGAACGCTGACCGAAGAATGCCATTACCCGCAATAGCGGCACCGATCATCCTCGGGCTCATTCCATGCCCAGGTGTCACCGCAGCGCTCTCTCTTCTCGCCTCAGGAATACAGACAACGACAACCAATGTCAGCACCATTGTGATGATATCGACCGAAAGCCCAATGAGATACGCGCCAGCGGACGAAATGAAACCGCCCGCACAAGCGGAGATGGCATAAGAGGCATAAAAAAACAAATCGCTCAACGACATTAAGTCTTACGAGCTGGTCCTGAGAGACGCTGTCAATGTAAATCGCTTCTATGGATCCACTCATACATGCAACGGCAAAACCTTTGAGAGCAAACGCACCGATTAAAAGCAGAGGAGATCGGACGAGAAGCAGGGCGGCGTAGTACCCAAGCATTCCCACAATGCCAACGAGACCGCTCACCTTTCGTCCAAACCTATCAGCAATATAGCCAGTGGGAACTTCAAGGATGAACTTGCTCACTTGATATGCAATCATCATGCTAGAAATCGCCACCATCGAGAATCCGACGAATGCAAGGTAAACCGTCAGAAAATACAAAATGGTGCTGAAGTTCGACAGAAAAACGAACGCCATATAAAGCAAAACCGTACGGTTTTTCATGCTCCACCCTCCAAGAGTCAGCAATCTAAATCGGAATCTTGGAAAAGCATGAGGGCAAAGCTGTCAGCTATGTATTGCAAGGCGTCCATAATCACTTGACGTCTCGCAGCCACTTAATCTCACGAAGCGAGATGACGCAATAGGTGAAGAAATACCGTCTGGTGTCGATCGGTCCAGGCATTTTGTCGATAGCAAAAATAGATGGGCAAGGCTACGTCATGCGAGGCTTCAATGGAGCACTCACTCACTTCCAATACATCTGATGCGAGAGAAGAGCCAGAAAAACTCAATATCAATCCCCCAGCTTGAAGAAACTCAGTCTGCGCCCTGTTTCCGTATTCGACATCGCGGAAGCGGAAATTAACCAGCTGGGCTTCGGGACATTGATTGATTGCATTGAGACAGGGTGACAAATTAATTGGAACAGCGAGCCTGCCGCCCAGTAACTCACGAACGGTCATAGCACCCACAGATTGATGACCCGCTGGGCAGGAAAGAACCTTGAGCTCCTTTTCACCCAAGTATTTCGAAGAAAGGACACTATCCCTTGGTTCCTCAAATGAGATGGCCGCATCCGAAATGCCAAGCACAAGTGATTCAAAGCATGTAGCCGTTGGCTGATGCCACACATCAAGGTGAATATGAGGGTGCGAGCTTTCAAACGAGTCATACCAGTTTTCGGCAAAAAGTCGCCCCCGCCCATGAAGGCAGGGGGCGTAAAGACGAAAGTGGCCGTCGGGCGAGACGCCGTCGTCCCTCGATTGAGCGTACTTTTTGAGATCGTCGACTTGTGCCAGGATTACGCGTGCACGACGCGCAAATTCTCTGCCCGCCGGAGACAAAACAGCCTCCCCCGTCGATCGGTTGAGCAAAACGATCTGATACTCAGATTCCAACTTTTTGATTGCCGACGAAACAGCCTGCGGACTCACATGAACGGCGCGAGCTGCTTTGCGCACGCCGCCATAGTTCGCTACCGCTTGAAGGTATTCGAGTTGAGAAAGCTGCATAGATTACTCCAAAGGCAGCCAAGTCGACGGACTACGCGCCCTCAGATGAGGTTCTCGCCCAGGTTTTTGCCGCCGAGGACGTGCATGTGGAAGTGCATGACGGTCTGGCCGGCGTTGACGCCCTTGTTGGAGATGACGCGGAAACCGTCCTCCAGGCCCTTGGCCTTGGCAACCTCCTGGATGGCGTGGGCCATGGCGCCCATGGTCTCGGCCGGCACGTTGTCGGCGATGTCGCTGTAGTGCTTCTTGGGGATCACGAGCGTGTGGACCGGCGCCTGGGGATTGAGGTCGTCGAAGGCGATGACCTGGTCGTCCTCATAGACAACGGTCGAGGGGATCTCGTGGTTGGCAATTTTGCAGAAGATGCAATCACACATGGTTGGTTCCTTTCTCGAAGACCAAGGTAATTATATTTGGTCGGGGTGGTTAGAACGAAAGGTTGTCGTCGGTGTTGGCGGCTTCGCCGTCGGCGAGCACGTCGTTGCCGTCGACGTCCTTCAGGAGCACCGAGACCTTCTGCTCGGCATCGGACAAGCGGGTACGCAGGCTCTTGAGGAGCTCGACGCCGCGGGTATAGCTCTCAAGCGACTCCTCGAGCTCCATATCGCCCGATTCCAAGCTGCGTATGATGAGCTCCAACTCCTGCGAAGCCTGCTTGTACGTAAGCTGCTCGACCGGGGTCTTCTCTGCCATATCTGTTTCCTTTCCTAAAGGCTTATCGCTATGTAACGCGGCCTACTCGACCGCATCGACCGTTGCCGCCACATTGCCGTCTGCCATGCGCACGCGGATGGCGTCGCCGGGCTTAAAGGTCTTGGCGGTCGTAGCCACCCCATCATCGCTGTACGCGATGGAATAGCCACGGGCAAGCACCTTGAGCGGCGACAGGGCATCGAGCGACGCGGCAGCTCGGCCTAAGTCGGACGCAGGCTTGCTGAGCATCGTGCGCCCCTGATGCTCCAGACGGGAGCTCGCAAGTGTGAGCGCATGGCGCTTGCCATCGAGCCCTGAGGTGCTTGCGATCAAGCGCTCGGGCAGACGCTCGAAGTTGGAGCAGAAGGCCCCAACCGAACGCGTTATGGCGCCGGACAGACGATCGGCCGTCAGGGCAAGCTCGGACTCGCGACGCTCGACCATAAACGTGGGGTCGTTGAGGCACGGGCGGCATGCGGCTGCATCGAGCGCGTCGCCCAGACGAGCCGTATAGGCATCCCAGGCTCGACGACCGCGCTGGTCGAGCATTTCCAGATCGACCTGATCCGACCCGATCATCGAAGCCATCGCGGCGCCCAGACGCTGATGACGCGTCTCGAGCACGTCAGCCAACTCCGTCATAGCCGGCGCCACCGATTCTGCCGCTGCCGTTGGCGTGGAGGCGCGACGGTCGCTCACCATGTCGCAAATCGAGGTATCGGGCTCATGGCCAATACCGGTCACCACGGGCACAGGACAAGCCGCCACCGCGCGGGCAAGCTCCTCGTCATTAAAGGTCATGAGGTCCTCAAAGGAGCCGCCGCCGCGCACCAGCAAAATACAGTCGGGCGCCGGCGTAATGAAAGCGGCGCGGCGCAAGCCCTCGATGAGCTCGGCCGGCGCACCCTCGCCTTGAACCTTGGCGCCCACGCAGACGAGCTCGACGAGCGGGTTGCGACGACGCAACGTACGCTTGACGTCGTCGATTACGGCACCCGAAAGCGAGGTGACGACCGCCACGCGGGAGCAGAACACCGGGATGCGGCGCTTGCGCGCTTCGTCCATCAGGCCCTCGCGGCGTAGTTTTTCGGCCAGTTGCGCCACTTGTTGACGCAGCAGACCCTCCCCCGCCAACGAAAATGAGCGGGCAACAAAGCTCATGCGACCCGTGGGCTTATAGAGATTGAAGCTGCCCTTAAAGCTCACCTGCATGCCGTCGCGCAGATCGAACGTGCGCTTGAGATAGGCGCCCTTCCAGATAATGCAGTCGACGGCGGCCGAGTCGTCCTTGATCTGGAAGTAGCAGTGACCGCTTCGGGCGTTAGGACCACGAAAACCCGTGACCTCGCCCAGAACGCTCAGCTGCGGAATGGCATCGAGCGCACCGGCAGCGATCTCTACCGCCTGGCTCACGCTGAGCTCCTTGCGCTCCTGCTCGTCCGAACCGTCGAACTCGGCAGAAACGGCATTGCCGGTTAGATTCCAGCCTGCCACGCAGCCCCCTTTCGTCATCGTGCACATGGGCTCCGGCCCTGCGCAAATTCAAGTCCAACACATAGTACAGCGCCGCGGGGACACAAATCCCCACGGCGCCTGTCAAGCCAATTTGTTATCGGTTGGAGTTTCTGTTGTAACGAGCCATCAGGTAGAGCAGCTGAATAATCGAAGTGAGCGCAGCGGCCACATAGGTAAGCGCGGCTGCCGTCAGCACCTTCTTGGCACCGTTGACCTGCTTGGAACTCATGCCCGACTGCTCGATATACGCCACGGCGCGGCGACTGGCATCGATCTCGACCGGCAGCGTAACCTGCTGGAACAGCACGCTAAACGAGAAGAAGACCAGCGCGAGGGTCGTGAGCCCCGCGACGTTCATGAACAGGCCCATGAGCAGCACGATCGTCCAGGTGTTCTGGGTAAAGTTGACGACGGGGACCAGGGCGGTACGTACCTTCATCATGGCGTAACCGCTTTGGCGCTGGGCGGCATGGCCCGCCTCGTGGCAGGCGACGGCAACACTTGCGACCGACCCGCCCGAACGGTTGGCATCCGACAGATACAGGTTGTTGTCCTGCGGGTTGTAATGATCGGTGAGCTCGCCGGCAACGCCCTTGATGCCCACGGCGCTACAACCGTTGGCGTCGAGCATGCGGCGAGCGACCGTGGCACCCGTATCGCCGTCCGAGCGAACCTTAGACCACGTCTTGTACGTCGAGTTGATATAGCTCTGCGCGGCAAGGCCAAGCACCGTGCAGACAAGAACAACCAGCAGGTACAGCGGGTCAATGCCAAAGCCATATCCATAGTAATAAGGCATGCGAATTCCTCCGAATCGAGTTACACGTTGGAGGCATTCTACCCATTCGACTGACCAGCAAATCAACATCGATGTTTTGGCAATGTCAGCGAAAACAGCCGAGAGCGAGCAAGGTGACGTGAAAGAGAAGCGACGCGTACTTTGGTACGCGAGCGACGATTGAACGTCAGATTGCCGCTCTCGGCCGTTTGCAGCGTCGAGCTGTTAGGCGGTTTGGTAAAACCGCGTAACTATATACCTACAGGAGCTCGATTTTGCCGTCCTTCACCGTCAACCCCATATTGCCGGAAAGCAGATCGTCCAGACGCGAACCCACAAGCTCAAAGCGCCAGCCTTCGCGCAGGCGGCTCTGCTCGGGATGCTCAATGTAGTCGGCCAGGTCATCGCGCGACGCAATGACCGAGGTCGCCACGCCCGAGCGCTCGGCAACCAGGCGAATAAGCGCATACATAAGGTCAGTCACGCTCTCCAGCTCCGGCGAAATCTGACGATGTCCGCGCACCAAGAGCGGCAGGCGATCGTGCGGACAGCTCGCTCCGCGCTTGATGGCCATGAGCGCGCCGTCCACGTCGCGCTCCCCCAGCTGGTCGGTGCCGCGGATGCTACGGAACTCCTCAACACGCACGGGATTGCGCTTGACGAGCGCCAGCAGCGTATCGTCGGACATAACCCACTTGCGCGGGATGTTGCGCCGCTCAGCGCGGTCCTCACGCCAGGCGGCAAGCTCGCGCGCAATGCCCAGCTGATGGCGGCTGCACGAGTTGATGCGCTTGACCTTGCGGAACGCTTCGTGGCGGTCGGCGCGGTAGTGCGACTCATCGGCCAGAGGACGCAACTCGTCGAGCACCCAATCCACGCGGCCCAGCTCGCGCAGACGGCTCATCATCTCGGTATAGGCAACGATCAGATACTTGACGTCATCGATCGCGTACTCAATCTGCTTGTCGGTCAGCGGGCGGCGCGACCAGTCGGTCAGCGACTCGGTCTTGGGCAGTGATACGCCGCAGAACGTCTGAACGAGCGCACCATACGAAATCTGCTGGCGCTCGCCCAAAAAGGCGGCGGCAACCTGCGTGTCAAAAATCGGACGCGGCAGCGCGCCCACGGTGTGGAGCATGACCTCCATATCCTGCGAGCAGGCGTGGAAGACCTTGGTCACGCTCTCGTCGGCCATAAGCTCGGCAAGCGGCGACAGGTCGTCGATCACCAGCGGATCGACAGCGACACTCTCGGCGGGGGTGGCAATCTGGACCAGGCACAGGCGCGGATGAAACGTGCGCTCGCGCAAAAACTCGGTATCGACGGCGATCGCGTCGAACTCGCGGGCGCGCTGGCAAAAGTCGACCAGAGCCTGATGTGTGGAAATGTACATATCAACCCATCGAATAAGGTTAGGCCCGAAAAACACGGGTAGGATATCGGCATTGCTCTACAACTATACTCGGTTAGTCACAGAACGGGAACGTAAGTATGCGCTGCCTTATCATCCACAACCCGGCATCGGGCCCCAGCTCAGATGAAATCTACGCGTTCACGCACGCCCTCGCGCAGGGCGGCGACGAGGTCGTGATGCGTTTTATCGGCGATGGCATGGAGCCCGAGGACGCGGTAGCGGACGTTCGCGAGTTCGATCGCGTGGTCGTTTCGGGCGGCGACGGCACCGTCTCCAACGTGCTCGACCAGATGCGCGGGTGCGGTGTCCCCACGCTTGTCTTCCCCTCCGGCACGGCCTGCCTGTTCTTTAACAACATCGGCAATGCCCCCGAGGCGGCGGCACTCGCCAAGGCTTGCCGCGACGGCCGCACGGTCAAAGTGGACATGGGTGAGCTCTTTTGGCTCGACGAGAACGGCAACGAGAAGCGCCACGGCTTTATCATCATCGCCGGCTCGGGCTTCGACGCCGAGATCATGATGAAGGCCGCTCCCACCAAAAACGACATTGGCGAGATCGCCTACTTCCTCTCCGCGCTCGCCACGCCCAACCCCACGGTGGCACACTTTACCATTGAGCACGACGGCATTGTCGAGGAGCTCGACGGCATCTGCTGCATGGCAGGCAATACCTCGGTCATCCAAAACGACATCAACCTGTTCCCCAACTGCCGCATGGACGACGGCATGGTCGACATCGTCGTTATTGAGCCCGTGCGCACGATGCAGCTGCTCCCCACGGTAATTACCGCCGCGCTCGACCCCGCTGGCAAAGTGCTCGGCCGTCCGCAGTTTAAGATCATCCAGACCAAGGAAGCCAAGATCACCTGCACGCCATCGCTGGGTATGCAGTTCGATGGAGAGATCATCTCCAGCAACTCCGGCGTCTTTGGCGCTCGCGCGCTGCCGCAATGTCTCGACCTCATCGTCGACGATTTTTCACCGCTCGGAAAATAGGAGGACCCCATGAACGACAATCCCCTGATTGGCTTTATCGTCATCGTCTTGGCCATGCTCGTTGGTTACGCCATCAATGTGATCCACCGCCGAAAGAAGTAAATCCACATTGGTATGATATTCATCCAATTCTCGTATCCCCCGTTGTTTATGCATTTGCCAAACAGCGGGGGATTTTCTTTGCGCCCCGTGCAAGGCGCTTTATTCAGGTACAGTAATTGCAGGGCGTCTTTATTTAAGTAAAGCTACATAATGAGTATTCTTATCCACTCATCGCATATTCTAGGACGCTCATCGAGTATTTCATCGAAATATATGAATGCTTCTTAGACTTCCGATAGGCTAATAGATGTATTTATTAGCTGAGATTCCACACAGTTTTGTGGGGTCTCAACAGTTGGGAGGGATCATGAGGTTTACTCATCCTGTCAACACGCTCAAAAAGCTCGGCTGCGGCCTTGCGTTTGGAGCAGCGGCCATCATGGCCATGCCGACTTCGGCGCTCGCCTGCACCCAGATCTACATGGGCAGCAAGCTTACGGCAGACGGCAACACGTACTATGGCCGTTCCGAGGATTTCGGTCCGCGCTATGTCAAGCACTTTGGCATTGAGCCCGCACACAAGGACGGCAACGAGTACACATCAGTCGAGTCCGGTTTTGAATACAAGTCCAAGGGCGCAACCTACCGCTACACCTTCGTTCGCGACAACCCCTCGCAGTGGGAAGATCGCTACGACGCATATTCCGAAGCCGGCATCAACGAGAAGGGCGTCTCCTGCTCTGCCACGTTGAGCACCTCCTATAACGAGAAGGCCGAAGAAGCCGACCCCATCACCGAGGAGACTGGCATTGGCGAGTACAGCTATGCCAGCGTCATCCTGGGCGAGAGCGCCACGGCCCGCGAGGGCGTCGAGCTCATCGGCAGCCTGATCGACGAGCAGGGCGTCTGCTCCAACGACCAGATCATCATCGCCGACAGCACCGAGACCTGGCTGTTCGCCGCGCTTTCCGGCCATCAGTGGATTGCCATGAGGCTCACCGACGATATTGCCTCACTCAACCCCAACATCGGCAACCTCACCTATGACGTCGACCTCGACGACACCGAGAACTGCCTCCACTCCGAGGGCATCGAGTCCATGCCTAAGGAGAAGGGCTTTGCCGAGTACACCGACGGCAAGTTCGACGTCGCCAAGACCTACGGCGAGGAGATTAGCGAGGCCGGTATGCACCAGTGGTCGCGCTATGTCCAGGGCCGCGATTACTTCATGGCTCCGCTTGCTGAGGGCACCGACTATGAGATCGTCAAGGACGAGCGCGAAGACGCTCGTGCGACGACCGGCGCCCTGGTCCACGAGATGCAGCCGCTGTTCTTCCAGCCCGGCAAGTCCGACTGGAACACCTTTGAGATGATTCGTTCCTTCGCCGCTCGCGGCGAGAATGTCGCCGGCCTCAACGCCAACACCGACGGCGCCTATGCCATCGGCTCCAACCGCAACACCGAGATCCACACCTTCCAGATCCGTCACGGCATGGACCCCGAAATCGCGACCATCCAGTGGGAGATGCTCTCCAACGCCGAGTTCTCCGTCGCTATCCCCCTCTATTCCGCACTGCTCACCGAGGTCAGCCCCTACTTCAGCGATCAGGATGTCTCCTTCGATCACTGTGAAGAGGAAGACGTCGTGAACAACGAGGAGCCCAAGAACTCCATCAACTACGTCCTCATGGACTTCAACACGCTCGCCTATGAGAACCGCGACAGCTGCGCCACCGGCGTCCGCGCCTATCTCGACGCCCTGCAGAAGGAGCTCATTGAGCAGAACCTGACCGTCGACGAGGCCATGCAGGCCGCCAAGGACACCGAGGCCCGCACCGCCCTGGCCAACAAGGCCGGCAAGGCAGCGACCAAGAACACCTACGTCAAGTGCAAGGCCATGCTCGAGGAGATGCGCGACTACCTCAAGAAGGGAGACTTCTCCGAGAAGTTCGTCCCGAGTGACTACGATGCCGACAACGACTGCCTAGTCGAGTCCATCACCTACGCCGACGAGGCCCTCTCCGATGAGGACGTTGCCGAGCCCGAGGTTGAGGAAGAGGCGACCGAGGAGAAGTCCGAGGGCAACAACATGGCCGCCATGGCCGTTGGCGCCGTCGTCATCATCGGTGTCTGCGGCTTCGTGCTCTATCGCCGCAAGAAGGCCTAAGACCCTCGCGTTCCAAGAGACGGGCGGGGTCGCATGAGTCATCCCGCCCGCTCAGCCTGCCCTTTTGACCGGCAGGAAACGCCGCCGAAATCTTTTCAAAAAAAGATTTCCCCGCACACACTTCGCTGTGCTATAGTGCAGCGCAACAGCAACGAGGTGCAACCGCGCCAAGGCATCACGAAAGGAGCCACCAAGATGATGAACACAATGAAGTCCCTCAACAACTGGTGGTGGCGTGATGCGAATACGATCGGTCGACAGTGAGTCCCTCACGCCTGTTTTTGCGCTCTAGGTGATTGGAAGGCCTCCGGTTTCGACCGGGGGCCTTTTTCTATCTCGAGCCCGATCGCATTCGCATCACGCGCCTCCGTTTTTCTCTTACACTCCCCTTTTTGAAAGGACTTTTACCATGTCTCAGAACACCACCGCCACAGCCCAGCCCCGCACCGTCCAGACCGCCGACCGCGGCAAACTCGATATCCACGCCCTTGTCCTGCTCGCCATTCTGCTTGCCGCAGGCTTCATCCTCAACTTCACCGTCGGCAAGGCAATCTCGGGCATCTCGGGCGGTATGATCAGTCCCGAGTTCATCATCTCGGCCTTCTGCCTCACCATCCTGGTCATTCGTCCCAACATTGGCCAGGCGCTCGTCATTGGTCTCATCTCGGCGGCCGTAATCCAGATCACTACCACCTCGCCGTTTGTCGATTTTGCCGCCGAGGGCATCGCCGCTATGCTCATGGCCGTCATTGTCAACGCCGCCGCCAAGGACGGCCAGGTTAAGCCTGGCATCGCCATCGTCGCAACATTCGTGACCACCTTTGTCTCCGGCGTTATCTTCATGGTCATCAAGATGGCCATGCTCGGCGTGGTGGGCGAGCTCGCCGCAGCCATGCTACCCGTCGTCGCCATGACCGCCGTATTTAACGCCATTCTGGTCGGCGCCCTCTACCTGCCCATCCAGAAGGCCCTGAAGCTCAACTAACCCGCTCGGCTTTGCGAGCCACCCCATCTTGGCGTTCATTCGTCGCTCGCGTACCCAAGTACGCTTCGTTCCTCTTTCGCGCCAACCTGGGGCACCTCGTAAAGCCGTCTCCGTGCTTCACCGCCAAAGACTGTCCCAAACAACGAGCTCTTGAGGACGTTCTTATAAACGACTGGACATGCAAGAACGTCCCCAATGACTATGAAAGGTACCCATGGAAACGATCATCAACGTCGACGATGTCTCGTTCTCCTATGGCACGCAAGCCGAGCAGGCGCTCAGCCACGTTTCGCTCAGCGTGAACAAGGGAGATTTCATCGGCATCATCGGGCCCTCAGGCGCCGGTAAGTCCACACTTGCCGCCTGTCTGTCGGGCGCCGTGCCTCACCACTACACCGGCACCTTTTATGGCTCCGTGTTAGTTGACGGCCACGACACCTGCGAGGTCTCGCTCACCGACGTATCGCAGGTCGTCGGTAGCATACTGCAGGACATCGATACGCAGATGGTCGCTTCGGTCGTTGAAGACGAAATGCTCTTTGGCCTCGAGAACTTTGGCGTTCCGCACGACCAGATCGAGCAGCGCGTGAGCGAGACGCTTAAAACCGTCGGCATCAGCGACCTGCGCGACCGCGAGATCGCCACCCTCTCGGGCGGCCAAAAGCAAAAGGTAGCTATCGCCGCCATCCTCGCTATGCGCCCGCGCGTCTTAGTGCTCGATGAGCCAACCGCAGCGCTTGATCCCGCCAGTTCCACCTTGGTCTTCGAGACGCTGCGCGAGGCAAACCGCGCGCTCGGCATCACCATCGTCGTCGTTGAGCAAAAGGTCGCTCTGCTTTCGGAGTACTGCAACCGTGTGTTGGTGCTCGATCACGGCCAGATCGCGCTGCAAGGTGAGCCGCACGAGGTCTTCGCACGCACCGACGAGCTTCGCACCATCGGCGTCGATTGTCCGCGCGTCACGCGCATCTTCAACAGCCTCGAGGCCGATGGCTTGGTAAGCGGCACGCCCTGTCTGGATGTCGACGAGGCAGAACGCCTGATCACGGAAATCGTCGACCCCGACCGTGCGACAAGCGATACCCAGGCGCCCGCAGGCTCCCCGCACGCGCCGTCGCTGCGCCCGCATGCGAAAGACGCCGAGCCGGTGCTCACCTTTGACCATGTCGAGTTTTCCTACCCCCATGGAGGCGCCGCCGTCCACGACCTCAACTTGACGCTCTACCCCGGCGAGCTCGTGGGCATTGTCGGCCAAAACGGAGCCGGCAAAACCACGCTCACCAAACTGCTCACGGGTTTGCTCAAGCCCGCATCGGGCAGCGTACGCGTTACGGGCTTGGACACGGCATCGGTTCCCACGAGCCGCATCGCCCGCGAAGTCGCAACCCTCTTCCAAAACCCCGACCGCCAGATCTGCAAGGACACCGTGCTCGACGAGGTCGCCTTTGGCCTGGAGCTTGCCGGCATCGACCGCGCCGAGGCGCTGCGTCGCGCCCAGCTCGTCATCGACCGCTTTGGCTTGCCGGCCGACGAGGCGCCGTTCTCGCTGTCGCGCGGCCAGCGCCAGATGGTGGCGCTCGCCTCCGTTGTGGTGGTCGAGCCCAAGATCGTGGTGCTCGACGAACCCACGAGTGGCCTGGACTACCGCGAGTGCATGACCGTGATGGAAACGGTGCGCACCATGGCCGAGCGCGGTTGCGCCGTCATCATGGTCTGTCACGACATGGAAGTCGTTTCCGACTTTGCCGAGCGCATCGTGGTGATGGCCAACGGTCGCATCCTCGACCGCGGCCGCACGCACGAGCTGTTCTCGAACATCGAACTCATGCAGCATGCCTACATTGAGCCGCCCCAGGTCATCGAACTCTCGCGCCGTCTGGCATCCGCCGTCTCGCCCGCCTTTACGCAGGTGAGTGAGGTCACCGATATCGTTCGCATTACCGAGGAGATGGTCCGCCGTGGTTAACGTCATCGACTATATGCCGGGCGGCACGCTGCTGCACCGCCTGAACCCCGTCATCAAACTGAGCCTCGCCGCCGCCATCATCATCGGCATTTTCTTGTCCGACACCTATGTGGCACTGCTGGGCTTTCTGGCACTCACGCTCGCGCTGGGAGCCTACGCCGGCGTCGTCGACCGCCTGCTCGCGCTGCTCAAGCTACTGATTCCACTCGCGCTCATCATGCTGGTGCTGCAGCTGGCTTTTATGCGCGATGGCAACGTGGTGTGGAGCTTTGTCACCGATGAAGGCCTCATCACCGGCTCCAAGGCCTGCCTACGCCTGCTGGGCGTGGCGCTTCCGCTTATTCTGATGCTCATGGTGACCAAGCTCAACGACCTTGCCAACGCCTGCGTCGAGGTGCTGCACGTTCCGTATCGCTACGCCTTCACCTTTACCACGGCGCTGCGCTTTGTGCCAGTGTTTGGCCAGGAGATGAACGCCATCATGGAGGCGCAGACCGCACGCGGCATCGAGTATGACACCAAGAACCCCATCAAAAAGCTTCAGCTCATGCTGCCGCTGTGCGTGCCGCTACTGATCTCGAGCGTGGGTAAAACCGATGCCACGGCCTTGGCGGCCGAGCAGCGCGGCTTCTACCTGCGCACGCGCGCGAGCTCGTACAAGCGCTACCCCATCAAGGGCCTGGACATTGCCATACTTATTGTCAGCATTGCCCTCATCGTTTTTGGCTTCTTGTTCTAACCTATCGCCACCGGCAGCCGACAAACGCAAAAGGCCCCGGCTCGCATCAAACGAGCCGGGACCTTACTGTTTTCCCAGATAAAACCTACCAAAATAAACCTGTCCCTTTTTGGCAGGTCGAGGGCTACAGGCGGTAGGGAGCACCACTGCGGATGATGGATTCGCGCACCAGGACGTCCATGGCGTCAAGGGTAATCTCGGGCATCTCTCGGTACTTTTTCAGCACCGAGAGCTCGGTGCAGGCCAGAATGACGCGGTCGCAGCCGCTGCGGGCGAACTCCCACATCACGCGGTCAAACTTGTCCATATCGGGCTCGCGTCCGGCCTTCACGTCATCATAAATCAGCGACATCACGTCGGCCTGGCGCTTCTCGCTGGGATAGACGACCTCGACGCCCGCGGCCTCGCACTCGCGCCCATAGACGCCTGCACCCACGGTGCCGTCGGTGCCCATGATGCCGATCTTGCGCACCGGCTCGGACGGCATGCTCAGGTTGGGATCGAACTCGCACTCCCCCATCACCGCGCCCGCCAGGGCATAGCGCACCGACTCACGCGGCATGTGGATAATCGGCACCTTGGTAAACGACTGAATCTGGTCGTAGAAGTAGTGCGATGTGTTGCAGGGAATGGCGATATGAGCACAGCCCAGCCCCTCGAGTGCCCGTGCACATTCCTTCATGGTCGCCAGCAGCTCGGCATGCTCGCCGGTCTTGATGGCCAGCGTACGGTCGGGCATGGTCGACTTGGAAAGTACCACCATGTCGATATGCTCCTGATCAC
>UQPP01000025.1 GCA_900543025.1 uncultured Collinsella sp. | reverse complement strand
TCCATCGGCTCGGGGTAGGTCATGCCCTTGTCGTCGGCCTTGAAGTCCCATGCGGTCATGGTGACCAGGTCGATAACGCCCCAGAAGTTGTCCTCGGCGCCCATCGGGACCTGAGCGGCCACGGCGTTGGCGTCGAGACGATCCTTCATGGTCTCGATAGCGTTGAAGAAGTCAGCGCCCACGCGGTCATACTTGTTGATGAAGGCGATGCGGGGGACGTTGAAGGTAGAAGCCTGACGCCAAACGGTCTCAGACTGGGGCTGAACGCCGGCAACGGCGTCGAAGACGGCGACAGCGCCATCGAGGACGCGCAGGCAGCGCTCGACCTCGGCGGTGAAGTCAACGTGGCCCGGGGTGTCGATGATCTGGATGCGGTAGTCGGTACCGTCCTTCTTCCAGAAGCACGTGGTAGCAGCGGAGGTAATGGTTACGCCGCGCTCCTGCTCCTGAACCATCCAGTCCATGGTGGCAGCGCCCTCATGGACCTCACCGATCTTGTGGGTCTTACCGGTGTAGTAAAGAATACGCTCGGTCGTGGTGGTCTTACCAGCATCGATGTGGGCCATGATGCCGATGTTACGGGTATCGGAAAGCTTGTACTTAGGCTTAGCCATGTTAGTTCCTTACCTTAACTTACCAACGATAGTGAGAGAACGCGCGGTTGGCCTCGGCCATCTTGAAGACGTCCTCACGCTTCTTGACGGAAGCGCCCAGGCCGTTGGAGGCGTCGAGGATCTCGTTGGCGAGACGCTCGGCCATGGTCTTCTCCTTGCGAGCGCGGGAGAAGTTGACGATCCAGCGGATACCCAGAGCGGTGGAACGACGGGAGTTGACCTCCATCGGGACCTGATAGGTAGCGCCACCGACACGCTTGGGCTTAACCTCGAGCGTGGGCTTGACGTTGTCCATAGCTTTCTTGAAGGTAGCGAGAGCGTCGCCACCCTCGGACTTCTCGGCAACGATCTCGAAAGCGGTGTAAACGATGCGCTCAGCGGTGGCCTTCTTGCCGTCAAGAAGGACCTTGTTGATGAGCTGAGTCACCAGGCGGTTGTTGTAAACGGCGTCAGGCTGAACCTCACGACGATTAGCTGCTGCACGACGCGGCATGTGAAATCTCCTTAAGTGTCTACCGTGCGGCGCTTAGGCGGCACACGGCGAAAGTATCAAAACGTTATCTGGCTTATTTAGCCTTGGGGCGCTTAGCACCGTACTTGGAACGGGCCTGCATACGGTTCTGGACCGGAGCAGCGTCGTAGGCGCCACGGATGACGTGATAACGGACACCAGGGAGGTCACGGACACGACCGCCGCGGACGAGCACGATGGAGTGCTCCTGCAGGTTGTGGCCCTCACCCGGGATGTAAGCAGTAACTTCGATGCCGTTGACGAGGCGAACACGGGCAACCTTACGAAGAGCCGAGTTCGGCTTCTTGGGGCTCGTGGTGAAGACGCGGGTGCACACGCCGCGCTTCTGGGAGTTGTGCTGCAGAGCAGCGTTCTTGGACTTCTTGGGCACGGAACGACGGCCCTGGCGAACCAGCTGGTTAATAGTAGGCAAAGCGTACTCCTTCTCGAATGATTCCAGCTTTCTGTAAAGTGCAACGGCTTGAATCGAGGGGTCAGCATCCCCCTACGAAACACGCAGTTCGATAGGATACGTGCCGTTAGCTGTGCCGTCAACACACCACGCCGCCGGGCGTATCCTAAAATTGGCACATTTCCGCAAAGCCTACACAAAAGGAATCCCCTTCTGTGCGCGGGGGCGGATTCCCGGGCCGGGCGGCACAGGGGTTAAGTTTGCTGCTCTACAGTCCTGGCTCGCACGGAGGCCACATTAAGTGGCCTCCGGCTCGTGCGGAACTCGCGACAAACTTAACCCCTGTGCCGCCCGGCCCGGGAATCCGACGTGCTCGTCGGGGCAATGTTACCTTCCAAAAAGGGACAGGTTTATTTTGGTCGGTTATATCTGGGGAAACGCCGTGCTCCAGCGGTGATCTGCTCTCATCTGTCATATGGAAATCGGCGGCGTTTTCGGAAGTATGCGGCAAATTTTGAACTTACCGAGCACACAGGGATTTTGCGATAACAAACCCGCAGGCAGGCCGCTTGAGCTTATGCGGCGTGGTCGACCTATTGGGATTTTGCCGCATACTTCCGAAAACCGGACGAATATCGCTCGCTTTAACCGCCCATTTAACGCAAAATGGGCCGCCTCCCCTAGCAGGAAGCAGCCCCAAATCTTACGAATAGACAATGGCAAAGGGTTCCGACGTTTCGGCGCCCCCTGTTGAAGTGCAGCGTGTGCCTTCGAGCGTTACTGAAACCACTTGGTCGACATCAATCAACTTCGTTGGCACCCAAATGTTCTCTCCGCTATTGCGTGCCATCGAAACATAGAAGTTGTACGCCCCTGCGTCGTCATCTTCGATAATCTGCTCCGATCCATCCTTGTAGCTGACGGTCATTTTATGATCAACTGCTTCATAGCCCAGATCATCGATGTGCGTCTGGATGGAAAACGGGCTGATCTCGAGAGGCGAGTCATCGGAGCGGAGCCCCTTTGTATCGACGTACGCTCCGACGTTAAACTCTGGCGTCGATACCTCGATCACCTTCGCATCCTCACCTTTGCCCTCCGTCCAACTGATATTCCAGGTGACCGCATGTCGTAAATCTCGATCGCGATTCCAAGATGCAAAGTACATCGTGCCGTTAATGACCGTGTCGCTTGATGTGTCTTTATCAATGGTGCAGCGTGTATCAGCCCATTCCTCGCCGAAGTTCATGCTGGGCGTGCCGATTCCTTGTTCTTCTTCACCATAGAGAACAAGTTCGCCAGTCTCTGCTGCCGGCTTGTAGTAGTTAACACCATTTGGATTGGACAACGTAAACGTCACGGCACCGCAACCGTTTTTATCGATAGCCATATCATGAATGTCGAGTGTATAGCCGTTGCCCTCGACGGACAGATTGACCTTCTGTACTGAACCCTCCAAGCTTTGGGGCGCGATACCATCACCAAACTCTCTGGTGTAGGTATATTTAGTCCCCGACGAGCCACCTTGAGTCCAGGTAATGGACTCTCCGTTGCCATGGTTTCCCCAGGCAGAGGCAAAATAGCTGGAATTGACGACGGCGTAGGCGACCCCTCCGGTCGCCAGCACTCCGGCAAGGCATCCGATCACGGCAACATACAGAGGCTTCGCGTGACCCTTTCGGCGAAGCGGCTCACCAGCAGCGGCATAAAGAACACGGTCAGCAAGATCGCTATCGGCTTGGACGGACTCGAAGGCCTGCTTGATTTGGTTGGATTTCACGGTCGCCCTCCTCTAGGATGAATTTGAGCTTCGATCGACCGCGTGCTAAACGCGTTCGAACGGTCGCGGCTGGTACATGCAGTAACTCGGCAATCTCTGAGGTCGAAAAGCCCAGATAGTAATAGAGCACGATGGGAACGCGGAATCGCTCCGGAAGTCGCATAACGTCTGACAGGACCGCCTTGGTCTCCTCCTGCGCCGTCGAAAGCGAATCGGCCAGGTTCTCAATATACTCCACACGCCTCCATGGCTTTCGAAAGAGCGATTTGCATTCATTGATCGTGACCCGGATAAGCCAGCGGCGAAGATGCTCCCAACTCTCAAATTGCGTATCGCTTTTGAGCAGCTTAAGAAAGACATCTTGGGCAACATCATCGGCATCGGCGCGATCGCGCAGATACGTCAATGCGATTCGAAACACGACATCTCGGTGATCTTCGACCGCCTGTCTAAATGTTTGTTCTTCCATAATCACCTCCCGGTGACGTTAATGATTCTTGATGAGGCCCTCACCATAGATACGCTTTGACCGAGCGATATGTTTCAAATTCAAGCAGGAATAACCTACCAAAATAAACCTGTCCCTTTTTGGCAAAAGGAACCCCCTTCTGTGCGCGGGGGCAGATTCCCGGAACGGGCCGCCCGCTGTTTAAGTTTGCTGCTCTACAGTCCTGCGCAAGACGGAAAGCACATTAAGTGCTTTCCTTTGCGTGCGGAACTCGCGACAAACTTAAACAGCGGGCGGCCCGTTCCGGGAATCCGACGTGCTCGTCGGGGCAACGTTCCTCACCAAAAAAGGCCCGCTCCCCTGTTGGGAAGCGGGTCTTTGGAAGGGCGGTTAACGTTCTAGGAAATTACTCCTCGTCGTTGTCCTTGGCCTCTTCGGCGTCGTCGGTGTCCACGAGCTGGTTGAGCAGCTCGTCGAGAGAAGCCATGTCCTCGTTGATCGCGCCGTTGGCGGGAGCCTTCTTGTCGTCGATCGGGGCGCCCAGAAGCTCCTCGTCGGCGTCGGCGTGATGCGTCGGAGCGGAGGTACCCAGCAGGATATCGTCCGGACCGTCAGGGCTAAAGACCATCTGCAGCAGCTGCGAGAGGTCCTCCTCGTCGGCAACGTCGTCGTTGTTCTCGAGGATGTAGAGCAGGTCGTGGGCCTCAAGGCCGTCGCGGAGCTCCTCGATCGCCTTGGCACCGATGCCATCGATGCGCAGCAGATCCTCCTCGGACTTGCCGACCAGGTCGCCGACCGTCTCGATGCCGACCTCGCTGAACTTGTTGGTCCAGCGCTGCGACACGCCCAGGTCGTCGAACAGGTACAGGCGAGCCTTCTCGGCGGAGATGGTGTGGCCGTTGCGGGTGAACGAACCGTCAGCACCACCGAACTCGTCGTACCCGGCCCAGTCGAGCTGCTGCGGGAGCTGCTCGTCCAGGTCCTTGAGCTCCACAGGAGCCCACTCGGGCAGCGACTTGGCGTTGGGCGAAGCCGGGCCGTCGATGTCCACGTAGCCGTCGGCCGTACGATACGTCAGCTTGGCGTTGGCGTACGGCTTGAGGCCGGTACCAGCCGGGATCTTCTTACCGACGATGACGTTGGACTTAAGGTCGAGCAGGTGATCGACCTTGCCCTCGATGGCAGCCTCGGTAAGGACGCCAGCGGTACGGATGAACGAAGCGCTCGACAGCCAGGAGTCGATGTTGGACGCGACCTTGAGCGTACCCAGGATGACGGGCTCGGCCACGGGAGCCTGACCGCCCAGACGGGCAACGCGCTCGACCTCGTCAGCAAACTCGTAGCGGTCGACGTACTGACCAAGCAGGTACTTGGAGTCACCGGGGTTGGTGATCTGAACGCGACGCAGCATCTGACGTGCGAGCACCTCGATGTGCTTGTCGTTCAGGTCGACGCCCTGGCTGGTGTAGACGTCCTTGACGCTCTCGACGAAGGTGTGCATCGTCGACTCGATGTCGGTCAGCTTGCGCAGGTTGCGGAAGTTGACGAAGCCCTTGGTGATCTGGTCGCCGGCGCGAACCTCGCAGCCGTCCTCGATCTCGGGCATAAAGCGCACCGAAGCGGGGACGCGACGCTCGTCGAGAACACGGGTGTGGTCCTCGGAGTCGGTGAGCGTCAGCACGTACTCGGACTTCTCGGGCTTAATCGAGAGGTGACCGGAGTACGGAGCCAGCTCGGCCTCGCGACCCAGGATCTTCTCGTTGACGTTGCCGACGATATCGAACATACGGCTGACCGTAGGCAGGCCCTGCGTAATATCGTCGACGCCAGCGACGCCGCCGGAGTGAATGGTACGCATCGTAAGCTGCGTACCGGGCTCACCGATGGACTGGGCGGCAATAATGCCGACCGCGGTACCGATGGCGACCGGACGACGGGTGGAAAGATCCCAGCCGTAGCACTTCTGGCACACGCCGTACTTGGAGCGGCAGGTGAGCAGCGCGCGAAGCTTGACCTTCTTGAGGCCCGCATCGACCATCTTCTGGATGTCGGCGACCTTCTCGATGTAGCCGTCCTGCTCAAAGAGCACGGTGCCATCGGGAGCCACGACGTCCTCAATGAAGCAACGGCCGACGAGGTCGGTGTTGAGGTCGGTGGTGCCGGGGATGATGAGGTTGTAGGTAACGCCCTCGTGCGTACCGCAGTCCTCCTCGCGGACGATGACGTCCTGGGCCACGTCGACCAGACGACGGGTCAGGTAACCAGAGTCCGAGGTGTGGGATGCGGTATCGACCAGGCCCTTACGGGCGCCGTAGGTCGAAATGAAGTACTCGAGCGGCAGCAGGCCCTCGCGGAAGTTCGCCTTAATGGGAAGGTCGATCGTCTCGCCGGACATGTCTGCCATCAGGCCACGCATGCCGCCGAGCTGACGCAGCTGGGTCTTAGAACCACGGGCGCCGGAGTCGGCCATCATATAGAGCGGGTTCTCCTCGTCGAACAAGTCGAGCATGAGCGCTGCAACCTTGTCGGTACAAGCGGTCCACTCGTTAACGACTTCGATGTGGCGCTCCGTCTCGTTGATGAAGCCCTCCTCGAAGTACTCGTTGATCTGGTCGACGTTGGCCTGGGCGCGATCGAGCAGCTCCTGCTTCTCGGCAGGGATGAGAGCGTCCCACACCGAGATGGTGAGGCCGGCGCGGGTAGCGTAGTGGAAGCCGGAGTACTTGATGGCGTCGAGGATCGGGCCGACCTTGGCCTCGGGGTAGCGATCGCAGCAGTCGGCAACCAGCTTGGCCACATCGCCCTTGACCATCTTGTAGTTCATGAACTCATAGTCTTCGGGCAGGCACTGGCGGTTGAAGATGATGCGGCCGATAGAGGTCTCGAAGCGCGCGGTCTTGTTGCCGGTAACGTCGTAGTCGACGAACTCGTTCTTGCCGTTCTTGACGCGGAAGATACGGGTGCCGTCCTCGTTGATGACGTTGGCATCGGCAGCGGACACGCGAACCTGGATCTTGGCCTGCATGTCGACCTCGGAACGGCAGTCATAGGCGTGCAGCGCGTCGTCGAAGCTGGCGAACACGTGGTTCTCGCCCGGCAGACCCTCGCGGACCTGGGTGAGGTAGTACACACCAATGATCATGTCCTGCGAAGGGATGTTAACCGGCTTGCCGGATGCCGGCGAGCGCAGGTTGTTCGCAGAGAGCATGAGCACGCGAGCCTCGGCCTGAGCCTGGCTGGACAGCGGCACGTGGACAGACATCTGGTCGCCGTCGAAGTCGGCGTTGAAGGGCGAGCAGACCAGCGGGTGCAGGTGGATAGCCTTGCCCTCGACCAGCACCGGCTCAAAGGCCTGGATGGACAGACGGTGCAGGGTCGGTGCACGGTTGAGCAGCACGACGCGACCGTCGATGACCTCTTCGAGGATATCCCACACAAAGGTGGCACCGCGGTCGATAGCGCGCTTGGCGCCCTTGATGTTCTCGACCTTGCCGAGCTCGACCAGGCGCTTCATGACGAAGGGCTTGAAGAGCTCCAGCGCCATGGTCTTGGGCAGACCGCACTGGTGCAGCAGCAGCTTGGGGTCGGTAACGATTACCGAACGGCCGGAGTAATCGACACGCTTGCCCAGCAGGTTCTGACGGAAACGACCCTGCTTGCCCTTGAGGGCCTCAGCGAGCGACTTGAGCGGGCGACCGCCACGGCCAGAGACCGGGCGACCACGACGGCCGTTGTCGAACAGGGCATCCACGGACTCCTGGAGCATGCGCTTCTCGTTGTTCACGATGATCGCAGGGGCGTCCAGGTCGAGCAGGCGCTTGAGTCGGTTGTTACGGTTGATCACGCGACGATACAGGTCGTTGAGGTCGGACGCGGCGAAGCGGCCGCCGTCGAGCTGGACCATCGGGCGCAGATCGGGCGGAATGACCGGGATGACATCCAGGATCATGTTCGCGGGGCTGTTGCCGCCCTTCAGGAAGGCGTCAACGACCTCGAGGCGCTTAACGGCCTTCTCGCGCTTCTGCTTCTGGGAATCCTCGTCGGCGATGATGGCCTTGAGCTTCTCGGCCTCGGAGGGGAGGTCGATGGCAGCGAGCAGGTCGCGGACGGCCTCGGCACCCATACCACCCTTGAAGTACATGGAGTAGTAACGGGTCATCTCGCGGAACAGCGGCTCATCGGAGATGAGGTCGCGCTCGGTGAGCTTCATGAAGGCGTTGAAGGCGTCCGTGCGGAGCTGCTTCTCGTCCTTGCACTCTTCCTCGATGTCGACGATGCCAGAGGCGATCTCCTCGGGGGTCAGCGGCTCCTCGTCGGAGAACTCGTCAAAGTTCTCGGGGTTGCCCTGCTCCTTGAGGGACTCGATCTGGCGGGCGCACTCGGCATCGATCTCTTCCAGATCGGCGGCGAGCTCCTCGCGCAGGTCGTCAGCGTCGGCCTCGCGAGCCTCGTAGTCGACCTCGGTGATGATGTAGCTGGCAAAGTACAGAACCTTCTCGAGGTCCTTGGACTTGATGTCGAGCATACGGCTCATCGGGAAGCTCGTGGGGCTCTTGAAGTACCAGATGTGGGACACGGGAGCGGCGAGCTCGATGTGACCCATGCGCTCGCGACGAACCTTGGCCGAGGTGACCTCGACGCCGCAGCGCTCGCAGACGATGCCCTTAAAGCGGATGCCCTTGTACTTGCCGCAGGAGCACTCCCAGTCCTTGGCGGGACCGAAGATCTTCTCGCAGAACAGGCCGTCCTTCTCGGGCTTGAGGGTACGGTAATTAATGGTCTCCGGCTTCTTGACCTCACCGTGCGACCAGGAACGGATCTGGTCGGCGGAGGCAAGGGAGATCTTTACCGAGTCAAAATCAGTAGCTTCGAAATCTGCCACAGTCAACTACTCCTTATCAGTGGTCGTGGCGGCGACAGCCTCGGGTGCCTCGGCGGTCTCGGCATCCTGGGCCTCGACGTCGGTGTCAACGCCGGCGAGCGCAGCCAGGTCGTCGAGAGCAGAGGTCTCCTCGGCGGTCACAGGGGCGGAGGCGTCCTCGTCGGCATCGTGCATGGGCTCGATGTCCAGTGCGAGGGAACGGATCTCCTTGACGAGAACCTTGAAGGACTCGGGGATACCCGGAACCGGGACGTTCTCGCCCTTGACGATGGACTCGTAGGTCTTGACGCGGCCCACGGTATCGTCGGACTTGACGGTCAGGATCTCCTGCAGGACGTTGGCAGCACCGTATGCGTACAGTGCCCAAACTTCCATCTCGCCGAAGCGCTGGCCGCCGAACTGAGCCTTGCCGCCCAGCGGTTGCTGGGTAACCAGGCTGTAAGGGCCGGTCGAACGGGCGTGGATCTTGTCGTCGACCATGTGGCCGAGCTTGAGGATGTAGGACGTACCCACGGTAATGGGCTCGCGGAACTCCTCGCCGGTGCGGCCGTCGAACAGGCGGGTCTTGCCGCGCTCGTCAAGCTGGGTGACAAACTCGGGGCGCATGTGATCGCCAAAGGCAGCGGTGGCCTTGTTGAGCATGTTCTTGTTGGCGCGACGGATGACCTCGGCGATCTCGTCCTCCTTGGCGCCGTCGAAGACGGGCGTCGAGACGAAGAACGGACCGGGGACATACTTGTCGGAGTCGGCATCCTCGGTATCCCAACCGCAGGCAGCAGCCCAGCCAAGGTGGCACTCGAGCAGCTGACCGACGTTCATACGCGAAGGAACGCCCAGCGGGTTGAGGATAACGTCGATCGGGGTACCGTCAGCCATGTAGGGCATGTCCTCGACCGGCAGAACGTTACAGATAACGCCCTTGTTGCCGTGGCGACCGGCGATCTTATCGCCCTGCTGGATCTTACGACGCTGGGCGACGTAGACGCGCACCTGCTCGTTGACGCCGGGGGCCAGGTCGTCGCCGTTCTCGCGGCTAAAGCGGACGACGTCGATGACGCGGCCATAAGCGCCGTGAGGCATCTTAAGGGAGGTGTCGCGAACATCGTGAGCCTTGGCACCGAAGATGGCGCGCAGCAGGCGCTCCTCGGCGGTCAGAGCGCTCTCGCCCTTAGGCGTGACCTTGCCGACCAGGATGTCGCCAGGGCCGACCTCGGCGCCGATGCGGATGATGCCGTCCTCGTCGAGGTTGGCAAGCATGTCCTCGGAGAGGTTCGGGATCTCGCGAGTGATCTCCTCGGGGCCGAGCTTGGTGTCGCGGGCGTCGATCTCGTGACGGGTGATATTGATGGTCGTCAGCAGGTCCTCGGCCACCAGGCGCTCGGACACGACGATACCGTCCTCGTAGTTGAAGCCTTCCCACGGCATGTATGCCACGGTGAGGTTCTGGCCCAGTGCGAGCTCGCCATGATCGGTCGAAGGACCGTCGGCCAGAGGCTCGCCCTGCTCAACGGTGTCACCGACGCGCACGAGCGGACGGTGGTTGATGCAGGTGGACTGGTTGGAGCGCTGGTACTTGGCCAGGTGATACTCGTCCATGCCGCCGGCGTGCTTGACGATAATCTTGGAGGCGTCGGCATAGATGACTTCGCCGGCGTTCTTGGCCAGGGTAACCTCGCCAGAGTCCAGGGCGGCGCGACGCTCCATGCCGGTACCGACATAGGGAGCGGCGGGGTGAACCAGCGGCACGGCCTGACGCTGCATGTTGGCGCCCATGAGCGTACGCTTGGCGTCGTCGTGCTCGAGGAACGGAATCAGCGTGGCTGCGACGGAGAGCATCTGACGCGGCGAGACGTCCATGTAGTCGACGTCCTCGACAGGCACGTCGGCGGGAGCGCCGAAGGAGCCGTCGAAGTCGCGGGTACGGGCGATCACGGTATGCGGACGGACGATCTTGCCCTCGGCATCGGTCGTGATGAACTCGTTGGTCTTGGGATCGAGCGGCGTGTTGGCCGGCGCGATGACGTGCTTCTCTTCCTCGTCAGCGGTCATCCAGTCGATCTGGTCGGTGGCAACGCCGTTCTCGACACGACGGAACGGGGCCTCGATGAAGCCATACTCGTTGACGCGGGCGTAGAGGGCGAGCGAGCCGATCAGGCCGATGTTGGGGCCTTCGGGGGTCTCGATCGGGCACATGCGGCTGTAGTGCGAGTTGTGAACGTCGCGGACGGCCGTCGGCACGTTGGTGCGGCGGCTGGAGCCCGACTTGTGGCCGGCAAGGCCGCCAGGGCCGAGTGCGGACAGACGGCGCTTGTGAGTCAGACCGGTCAGGGGGTTCGCCTGGTCCATGAACTGCGAGAGCTGCGAGGAACCAAAGAACTCCTTGATAGAGGCCACGATCGGACGGATGTTGATGAGCGACTGCGGGGTGATCTCGTCGATGTCCTGGGAGCTCATGCGCTCACGGACGACGCGCTCCATACGGCTCATGCCGATACGGAACTGGTTGGCGACGAGCTCGCCGACGGTGCGAATGCGGCGGTTGCCAAAGTGGTCGATGTCGTCGACCTTGAAGCCCTGCTCGCCGGCAGCGAGGGACAGCAGGTAGCGAAGCGTAGCGACGATGTCCTCGTCGGTGAGCACCGTGACCTCTTCCTCGGTGGTGAGGTTGAGCTTCTTGTTGACCTTGTAACGACCGACGCGGGCCAGATCGTAGCGCTGCGGGTTGAAGAGCAGGCCCTCGAGCAGGCTGCGGGAAGCATCCACGGTGGGAGGCTCGCCCGGGCGCAGACGACGGTAAATCTCGATGAGGGCGTCCTCGCGAGTGAGGGCGGTATCGCGCTCGAGGGTGCGCTTGATCACATCGGAGTTGCCGAGCAGCTCGATGATATCGTCGTTGGTGACGGCGATGCCAAGGGCGCGCAGGAACATCGTGGCGCTCTGCTTGCGCTTACGGTCGATGGAGACCATGAGCTGGTCGCGCTTGTCGACCTCAAACTCGAGCCAGGCACCGCGGGACGGGATGATCTGAGCCTTGTAGATCTGCTTGCCCGAATCCATCTCGGAGCTGTAGTACACGCCCGGGGAGCGGACGAGCTGCGAGACGACGATACGCTCGGTACCGTTGATGATGAAGGTGCCCTGATCGGTCATCATGGGGAAGTCGCCCATAAAGACGAGCTGCTCCTTGATCTCGCCGGTCTCCTTGTTGGTGAGACGGACGTCAGTCAGAAGCGGGGCCTGATAGGTCATGTCCTTCTCGCGGCACTCCTCGACGGTGTGCGCGGGGTCGCCGAACTGATGCTCGCCGAAGGTAACCTCGAGAACATGGTTCTGACTCTGGATGGGGCTGGATTCCTTGAACGCCTCACGAAGGCCCTCGTCCTTAAAACGCTCAAAGGATTCCCTCTGAACAGAGATAAGGTTGGGGAGCTCCATGGCCTCCGGGATTTTCCCGAAGCTGACGCGCTTGCGCTCAGTGGCAGTGTATGCGTAGGTCACCAGGTTTTTCCTCCTTCACGGAAATGCTCGGTGGATTGGCGAGGCATAGCTTCGCCAGTTATCGCAACCTAATAGTTTATCAGGTACCGACCGTTGAGCAAGAAAAGCCTTGACGCGATTGAGTTTTTGGAGTAGCAAAGTTTTTCGACAGAAAACATGCAGGTAGATGTATGTGCATCGAACACCTGTTCATATATTTTCTGTGAACAGAGGGTTAGCAATCGCAGCTCTTATAAAAAAACGGGCGCGAACCGAAGTCCGCACCCGTAAATGTCGATGCCCGAAGGCTTACTTACGCATCAAACCGCCGCGCTCGTCGATGGCATCCCAGAAGGCGCCGGCAAAGCGAGGATCGCTTGCAGCCATGAGGGCGTTGGTGGCCATCCAGCCAGACGGGGTACCGGTATCGTAGCCCGACAGCGGGTCGATGACGACGGCATACATGGCCTCGCGGTCGAGCGAGCGGGCCATGGCGTCGGTCAGCTGGATCTCGCCGCCCTTACCGGCCTGCTGATCGGCCAGCAGATCCATGACCAACGGGCTCAGCAGGTAGCGACCGACGATGTACAGGTTGGACGGAGCCGCCTCGGGAGCGGGCTTCTCGACCAGGCCGCCGATACGCCAAACGGCACCGGGCTCGTCGTCGGCGGCATTCTCGAAGCCCTCGAGAGCGCCCACGCGATCGCCGGCGATAACGCCATAGCGGCTGACCTCCTCGGGAGCGCACGCGGCAACGGCGATAACAGAAGCGCCACCGTGTTCCTTGGAGACGGCAAGCATCTTGTCGCAGATGTCACGGTTGGGCACAACGTAATCGCCCAGAAGAACCAGGAAGTTCTCCCCTGCCACAGCGTCGGCGGCAGAGCGAATGGCGTGGCCAAGGCCCTTGGGCTCGTACTGATAACGGAAGTCGACCGGCATACCACCAGCATGGGCGACGGCGTCGGCGTAGGCGTCCTTGCCACGCTCGCGAAGCAGGTTCTCGAGCGAGCGATCGGGCTGGAAGTAGCTCAGCAACTCGGGCTTGCCAGGAGAGGTGACGATAATAGCATCGTCGACCTCCTCGGGGTCGAGCGCCTCCTCAACGACGTACTGGATGACCGGTTTGTCGAGCACCGGCAGCATCTCTTTAGGCGTGCACTTGGTGCCAGGCAGAAAACGCGTGCCAAGACCGGCGGCGGGGATGATTGCCTTCATGTTATTCAAGGATCCTTTCGCAGGCGCAGGATGCGCCCTGTGCGTGCGGCACGGCGGCCGCAGACCAAATTGCGATACCGGTTTATCTTACCGCCGTTAATTAACGTTAATGTAGGCAAGCGCCATTCTTCAGCAGGTCAACGCAAATTATTGCTCGAATGGTGCAATTTTATCGCCCAACGGTAGCAACGCCAAAGCACCGCAAGCGGCAGCAATTTGTATGCCGAGCCAACAAAATAGAGGGATCAAAACGAAAAAGACGGGGTTCGCAATGCGAACCCCGTCTGCAAAGAAATCTGGCGAGAAAGCCTGATTACTTGAGGGTGACAGCAGCGCCAGCAGCCTCGAGCTTCTCCTTGGCAGCCTCGGCGTCCTCCTTCTTGGCACCCTCGAGAACAGCCTTGGGAGCGCCCTCGACGACCTCCTTGGCCTCCTTCAGGCCAAGGTTGGTGAGCTCACGGACGGCCTTGATGACCTGGATCTTGTTGTCGCCGAAGCCCTCGAGCACGACGTCAAACTCGGTCTTCTCCTCGGCCTCAGCAGCGCCAGCAGCGGGAGCGGCGACAACGGCGGCAGGAGCAGCGGCGGAAACGCCGAAGGTGTCCTCGATAGCCTTAACGAGCTCGGAAGCCTCGAGAAGGGTCATTTCCTTAAGAGCATCGATGATCTCATCGGTGGTAAGCTTAGCCATTTCTAAGTCCTTTCGGTTTCCGTGTCTGTGCACGGAGATCAGTTAAAACACGGCGCGAATGCGCCAGGGGTGCGGCGTTGCCGCCGCGGGTGAAAACAGCGACTAGGCTGCCTTCTGCTCGGAGACCTGCTGGATCGAACGAGCGAGACCAGAGGAAACGCCGTTGACGCAGACAGCGATGTCGCGAGCGAAACCGGAGATGAGACCGGCGATCTGGCCGAGAAGCTGGTCCTTGGTGGGCAGCTCGGCGATAGCCTTAACATCATCAGCGGAAACGACCTTGCCGTCGGAGATACCGCCCTTGATCTCAAGGACGCCCTTGGACTTAGCGGAGAAGTCTTTAAGGGTCTTAGCGGCCTCGACCGGCTCGGTCTCGTAGAACACATAAGCGACGGGGCCGGCGAGGATCTCGTCGAGCTCGGGCTGCTCCTGGTTCTTGAGAGCGATCTTGACCAGGTTGTTCTTGTAGACCTTCATCTCGGCGCCGCACTCGCGAAGCTGATGACGCAGCTCCTGAGCCTGCTTAACCGTCAGACCGTTGTAGTTGACGACGAACAGACCGGCGTTCTCGGCGATACGGGACTCGATCTCTGCAACCTTGTCGATTTTGTACTGCTGGGGCATGAATTACACCTCCTCGAATTCTTTCCGGGCACGGTCCGCCACAAGGACGTGACGGGGGCATGTCCAAAAAGAAAGCCCCCGCGCTGCATGAGCGACGGGGGCGAGAAGACATATCTACTCGACCACCTCGGCTGGCGGGATATCCCATTAAGCTCGCGGGCGATGCCCGTTCGCACCGGCTGTCTCTGGCAGCGGATTCGTGCGTGAACCGAAAGTATTATGGCGGGGACCCCGGCGTCGGTCAACGGAAAACCGGGCTGCACACAATTCCACCATCCGGCCTTCGGCGGCGCGGCCTGCGGTGACTTTGGGGCAGCCCGGTTTTCCGTTGAGCAACGCCCCCACTCATAATGCTTGGGTCGGTGGGCTGATGTGTTGCGTCCCGTTGGGCTATAAGGTTGAAACGAAGGTTGACAGGCGGTGGAGACCTTCGTCCAGATTTTTGTCGGAGACGCAGTAGCTTAAGCGGACGTGGCCTTCGGTGCCGAAACAGTCTCCCGGGACTAGGGCTACGTTGGCCTCTTTGATGGCTTTGATGCAGAAGTCTTCGCTCGTCAGGCCGTATTGTTTGATGCTGGGGAAGGCGTAGAAGGCTCCCGCCGGTTCCACTACGTCGAGGCCCATGGCGTTTAAGGCTGCGAGTACACGTTTGCGACGAGCTCGGTAGACTTCGAGCATGGGGGTGGGGTCGACGGTCAGAGCTCGAGCTGCGGCGTCCATCTCAAATGAAACGGCGCTCGATACTAAGTATTGGTGGGCCTTTGCGATCTCGGCGATAACGGGGGCTGCGGCTGCTAGCCAGCCCAAGCGCCAGCCGGTCATGGCCCAGGGCTTGGAAAAGCTCTCGATAACTACTGTCTGATTGCGAAGCTCCGGGTGACGCTGGGCAAATCGCTCGTAGCCGTCCACGTAGACCAGGCGGTTATATACATCGTCGCAGATTACGTAGATGCCCGCCTGCTCTGCCACGTGTGCCACGGCGTCGAGCGACGCCGCGTTGAGAATGCAGCCCGTAGGATTGTTGGGCGTGCAGATGACGATGGCCTTGGTCGCCGGCGTCACGCAAGCACGAAGTGCGTCCTCGTCAATCTGGAATTGCGCAGACTCCGTATCCAAAAAGACCGCCTTGGCGTGGTTGGCCACGACAATGCTCTCGTACAGGCCAAAGGCCGGCGTGGGGATGATGACCTCGTCGCCGGGGTTGAGCATAGCCATGAATGTTGCCGACAGGGCCTCGGTCGCGCCGTCGGTCAGGATGATCTCGTCGGCAGAAAACGTAAGGCCCGCGTCCCCCATGTAGGCAGACAACGCCTCACGCAGGGCGGGGCGACCGTTGTTAGGCGGATAGTGCGTGTCGCCGCGGTCGAGCGAAGCCGTCACCTCGGCGCTAATCACATCGGGCGTGGGAAAATCGGGCTCGCCGAGCGCGAGCGCGATGCACTCCGGGTGCTGGGCGGCGAGCGCATTGATCCGACGGATGCCGGAGGGCTTGAGCGTGGCAAGCGAGGTGTTCATGGGCAGACGCATGGCGTTCCTTTCGTAAGGGTTGCACTAGGATAGCGCGGCGGGGCGCCGTCAGACGGTGTAACCTAAACGGAAACCAACCGGAAAGGAGGCGGCATGGAGACAACCGCGCACGGCGATGTACCAAAAACGCTGCAAACCATTGCGTATATCAGCGTTCCCAATAGCGCCGATCTTGAGTTTTTGCTTTGGGACCTGCAGGATGCCATCGCCGCCTATGCACAGTTTTCCGACACCGCGCTCCCCCGCCCGGTTGACCTGGAGGCGGATGATGCCGGCGCAGTCGATGGCATAGTGCTCGCTGTTGATGATGCATTTGATGATGAGGCTATGATCGCTGTCGAGCAGATACTCGATCGCCTTAAGAATACAGACGCGCGCGTCTATGTCATCGTCCAAGCCCTGTCCAAAAACACCAAGCAGGCGGACGAAGTCCTCGACCGCCTGTACCGAGCATGTATTCTACGTGACCTGCCATGGTGCGACGGCGTTGTCGTCTGTGCCGGCAGCGGCATCGCAGCGCTTCGCCATTCCCCACGCATGGGCCTCATGCGCCGACCATTTTCGGAAGCGATGGATAAGCTTGTGGGCGCTGTGCGCATGGGCTGCTCCATTGAGCATGCGCAGCTGCTTGGCGGTGGCAATGCCGGTAGCGTCGATGCCGACGGTATGGTGCGCGTCAAGCCCGCGCTGCCCGCACCAATCTGGCATGCCATCATGAAACGCCTCGGCACCCGCGCCCAATCAGATATCTAAATTACAGAGCGCCCCAGTCAACGGCCTCGCGCCAGCGCTCGACAAGGCGTTCCAGGCGCCATGCCGCATTGGCGGGACTTGTCGACGGCAGAACGATGGCCGGCAGCCCGGTGCGTTCTTGTAGATAGCGCTTGTAGAGCCGACCAGCTGTACCACCGTTGCATATCACCTGCTCAATGGGAGCTGCGCCGGCAATGCGCTCGACATGTACCGGCACAACGTTGCGAATGCTCGCGTCACTCGAGCCCTTAATGTCACAGCTCTCGATCACGTCCCACAGGGCCACGCCGCCGTTCAGCAGCATGGAGCGCTTGGCGACAATCGAGGCGTCGAGCGTCGCAGGCTCACCGCTTGCCAAAGGGTCGCCCTCGTTGGGCGGCACGGGCACACCGAGGCATGCGGCCATCACGCGCCAAAAGCGATTCTGAGGGTTACCGTAATAAAAGGCATTGGCACGCGAAAGCACCGAGGGAAACGACCCGAGCACCAAAACGCGCGAGTGCTCGTCAAACACGGGTTCAAACCCATGCTCAATATGTTGATAGCCCTCGTCCGGCGCGGCCACGAGCTAGGCCCTCAGCAGATAGCGCACCTCGTAGGGTGCAAGCTCAAGGGTACCCGTCGGCTCGACCGTGGGAGCATCGTCGGCAAGTAGGTCGACGAAGGAGCCGTTGAGTTCGCCGGCTCCAAAGGTATAGGGCTCGTTCACGGCATTGACCGCCACAAGCACCGTCGCGTCGTCGCAGGCGCGCTCGAACAGCAGCTGCTTGTTCTGGATCACCACGTTGCGATAGGCACCGTAGTTGAGAGCACGGGCCGCCGCGTCGTCGGCCGAGCGCAGGTGCGTGAGCTGCTTGATGAAGGCCGTCAGCTCGTTGGGCGCAGGCTCATCGAGCGCAGGTCGCAGCGCCCAGTCGCCATCGGGGCCGCCCTTTTCGCCAGCAATTCCCCACTCGCTACCGTAATAGACGCACGGAATGCCTGGCATGCCAAACAGCATGCCATAGGCGGGGCGTAGGCAAGACTTGTCGGTAAGGATGCTCGCCAGGCGCGGCACATCGTGGTTGTCGACAAACGACAGCAGGTGTTTGCCGCGGTAGATGCACCACGGATCGCCGCCAAACTGGCGATGCAACGAATGGGCAATCTCGAACATGTTGACCGAATTAAAGCTGGAGTAAAGGCCCTTGTAACACTCGTAGTTGGTGCAGGAGTCGAGCATCTCGTCGTTGACGATCTGGTTGTAGTCGCCGTGGAGCGTCTCACCAATCAGCACAAAGTCGGACTTGAGCTCACGGGTAAAAGTATGCAGGCGGCGCATAAAATCGCGATCGAGCATATAGGCGACGTCCAGGCGCAGACCGTCGACGCCAAAGACTTCGGCCCAGCGGCGCACGGACTCAAGCAGGTAATCGACCACAGCGGGATTTTGCAGGTTGAGCTTCACAAGCTCAAAATGGCCTTCCCAACCCTCGTACCAAAAGCCGTCACCATAGCAGGAGTCGCCATCAAAGCTAATGTGGAACCAGTCCTTGTAGGGCGAGTCCCACTTGCGCTCCCGCACATCACGGAAGGCCCAAAAGCCGCGACCGACGTGGTTGAAGACGGCATCGAGCACCACGCGGATGCCATGGGCGTGCAGCGTCTCGCATGCGGCGGCAAAATCGGCATCCCCACCCAGGCGGCGGTCGATATGGCGCAGGCTGCGCGTATCATAGCCGTGGCTATCAGACTCGAGCGGCGGGTTGATCAGCACAGCGCCAATACCGAGCTCTTGCAGGTAGTCGGCCCATTGGGCGATTTTCATGATGGGCGCATCGGGGTTGGGCGCGACGCTGGCAGCCTGGGCGAGCTCATCCTCGGCAACGGGCGCGGCATTCTCGCGCGGAGCTCCACAGAAGCCCAGCGGATAGACCTGATAGAACGTCGTCTCGTATGCCCACATAACAGCCTCCCGGTAAGCTCAACACAACGACATCCATTGTATGCCCAGCTTGTATCCTCTCCCCCAAAATAAGTTGCGGTGGAATAGTTCCTGTTTGGGCCTTCAGAGGCCTTAAACAGGAACTATTCCACCGCAACTGATGAGGGGACGTGATTAGGCGACGGGCTTGGCGCGGCGTATGGCCGGGAATAGTATCGTGATAGCGAGGATGACGCCCACGACGGCGATTGCGCCACCTGCGCAGCCGATCCAGGCGATACCGGGGCCCGAAACCACGGCGCCACCGATCGCGGTGCCCGTACCGATACCGAGGTTGAACAGGCCCGAGAAGATTGACATGGCGACGGCCGACGAATCTGCCGGCGTGTTCTTGATGAGCTCGGCCTGGAACGCCACATTGAAGGCCGTGGCGCAGCAGCCCCATAGCGCGCAAACAGCGAGAACCGCAGCGAGCGACGATGCGGCCGGACCCATGAGCAGCAGGGCCGCCGGCACGCCGGAGAGCGTAATAGCCAAGAACGGGAAGCGATGCCCATCGAACAGGCGGCCAAACAGCCAGCTTCCGAGCAGACCAGAGCAGCCAAACGCCGTCAGCGTCATGGTAATGGCGCCCGCATCGACGTGCGCGACCTGCGCCAGGAAGGGCTCGATATAGCTGTAGCTTGCGTAATAGCCGGTCGCCATGAAGACCGTGACTGCGTAGAGCGCGATCAGGAGCGGGTTCTTGAGCAGCTCGGGCAACTGTTTGACGGTAAAGCGCTCGCCCGCCGGCATGGCCGGGAACACGGTCGCCTGGTAGACGACCGCGATGGCCGAGAGGACCCCGACCACGGCAAACGTCATGCGCCAGCCCACGGCCAAGCCAATAGCGCGACCGAGGGGCAGACCAAAGATCTGCGCGATGGACGAGCCCGTAGCGATCATGCTGATGGCGAGCGCCCCGTGGCGCGTGTCGACCAGGCGCGAGGCCATAATCGAAGCGACCGACCAGAACACGGCATGTGCGCAAGCGACCACCAGGCGCGCACAGACCAGGATGGGATAAGTCGGCGCCACAGCGGACAGAAACTGGCCCAGCGAAAACACGGCCAGCACGCCCAGCAGCATCCGCTTGAACTCAAAGCGCGAAGCGAACACCATGAGCGGCAGCGACAGCAGCATGACGCCCCAGGCATAGACCGAGATCATGATGCCGGCTTGGGACTCGGTGAGCGAGAACGACGCGGCGATGTCAGTCAAAAGACCGATGGGCATAAACTCCGACGTGTTGAACACGAAGGCGCAGCAGGTGAGTCCGATGAGCGGGAGCCACTGCTTGAGCGTGATGCCGTCTTGCCTTGCCTGAGTCATATATAACGTCTCCAATCGTTTTGAGCGGAGGCGATTATATAGCAACGGCCCCGCATCCGTCAGCAACAGATGCGGGGCCGAAAACAATTCGATACACAGAGGTTGCGCCGTCAATAAATAACTAAGCCAACCCCAGCAATATACCTGCCGAATGCACGACAAACGCCACGATCCAGGCGACCGTCACTTGAAATGCGAATACGGCCACGGCGTAGCGCGCGCCCAGCTCGCTCTTGACGGCGCCGATGGCAGCCACGCAGGGCGGATACAGCAGCGTGAAGACCAAAAACACGTAGGCGGTGAACGGCGAAAACATGGTCGACAACACCGCAGGCGAGGTCGCGCCCAAAAGCACCGTGAGGGTCGAGATGACGCTCTCCTTGGCGATAAGTCCGGTGACGAGCGCCGTGGATGCACGCCAGTCGCCAAAGCCGAGCGGTGCCAGCGCCGGCGCGATAATGCTACCCAGACCGGCAAGTAGACTCTGCGACTGATCGGCGACCACATTAAAGCGAATGTCGAACGTCTGAAGGAACCAGATGACCACGGTAGCAGCAAAGATAATGGTAAAGGCTTTGGTAATAAAGTCTTTGGCCTTATCCCATGCCAGCATCACCGTCGTCTTGACGCTCGGCAGGCGGTAATTGGGAAGCTCCATGATAAACGGCACTGGGTCGCCTTTAAATGCCGTGCGGTTAAGCACCAAAGCCGCGATGCAACCAACCGCAATGCCAATCAGATAGAGCGAGACCATGGCGGGGACCGCCGCCTGCGGGAAGAATGCTCCGCACAGCAAGCCGTAAACCGGCAGCTTGGCCGAGCAGCTCATGAACGGCGTGAGCATGACGGTCATCTTGCGGTCGTGCTCGGATGGGAGCGTACGGGTCGACATGATAGCCGGCACGGTGCAGCCAAAACCGACGAGCATGGGCACAAAGCTGCGGCCCGACAGGCCAAAGCGACGCAATACCTTATCCATGACAAAGGCCACGCGCGCCATGTAGCCCGAGTCTTCCAGAATGGAAAGGAACAAGAAGAGCACGACGATAATCGGCAGGAAGGTCAGCACGCTGCCCACACCCGTAAGCACGCCGTCGACAGCCAGCGAGCGCACTACGTCGTTGGTGCCGAACGCCTTGAGACCCGCATCGGCCGAGGCGATGATGGCAGCGATGCCGTCCTCCATAAGTCCCTGCAACGCCGCGCCGATCACGCCAAACGTCAGCCAAAAGACGAGACCCATGATCACCAGGAACGCCGGGATGGCCGTGTAGCGACCCGTCAGGATGCGGTCAATCTTGACGGAGCGCACGTGCTCGCGGCTCTCGTGCGGCTTGACGACGCAACGCCCGCACACGTCGCCGATAAAGCCGAAGCGCATGTCAGCCAGCGCAGATAGACGGTCGGTGCCGGCCTCGCCCTCCATTTGGCTAATGATGTGCTCGATGGCGTCGAGCTCGTTGCGGTCCAGGTGAAGCGCCTCGGTCACCAGCTCGTCGCCCTCAACCAGCTTGGTCGCCGCAAAACGCACGGGAATGTGCGCCGTCGCGGCATGGTCCTCGATAAGGTTGGCGATGCCGTGAATGCAGCGATGCAGCGCGCCGCCGTCCGGACCATCGGGCGCGCAGAAGTCCAGGCGACCGGGACGCTCGCGGAACCGCGCCACGTGCAAGGCATGATCCACCAACTCGCCAATACCCTCGTTGCGGGCAGCACTAATGGGAACAACAGGCACGCCCAGCAGGCTCTCGAGCAGGTTGACGTCCACGGCGCCGCCGTTGGCCGTCACCTCGTCCATCATGTTGAGCGCGATGACCATGGGTCGATCGAGCTCCATAAGCTGCAGCGTCAGGTAAAGGTTACGCTCGATGTTGGTGGCGTCGATGATATCGATGATGGCGTCGGGGTGCTCATCCAGGATAAACTGGCGGCTTACGATCTCCTCGCCCGTGTACGGCGACAGAGAGTAAATGCCGGGCAGATCGGTAACGCTTGCCTCGGGGTGGTTGCGGATGGCGCCATCTTTGCGGTCGACCGTCACGCCAGGAAAGTTACCGACATGCTGGTTGGAGCCCGTCAGCTGGTTGAACAGCGTGGTCTTGCCGCAGTTTTGGTTGCCGGCGAGGGCAAAATGCAGCGGTGCGCCCTCGGGCACGGCCGTCTTTGCCGCGCGGGGCGAATACGTCCCCTCGCCCAGGGCCGGATGCTCCGTCGTGCCGATTGCGGCGTTAGCGCGCGGACCCGTATCGGTGTCGTGAATGCCCACGAGCTCGATGCGAGCGGCATCGTCCTTGCGCAGCGTCAACTCATAGCCACGCAGGCGAATCTCGAGCGGGTCGCCCATAGGGGCGTACTTCATCATGGTGACTTCGGTGCCCGGCGTTAGGCCCATGTCCAAAATATGCTGTCGGAGTGCCTGATCGTCCGATGCCACCGATGCGACAACGGCGTCTTTTCCGATCTCGAGCGTATCGAGCTTCACGTCCGTGTTCCTCCCCCGACGCCCACAGGGCGTTGCATTTAGTTTACCTTGGCTAACCGTTTGCCACGGCTAACCAATTGTAACCATGCATGATAGCGCGAACACACAACGACGTTCAATCGACAGATTGCTGCAAGGACCGTCCCCAAGTGCCGCATCTGGGCCATGGCAACGCCGATGTTTTGGCGCGAACAGCGAAAGCCCGCCAGGGCGAGCAAGGTGCCCTGAAACGAGGCGGCATTGACCTTCTGGTCATGCCGCCGAAGTTGAAAGGCAGATTGCCGCCCTGGCGGGCTTGCAGCGTCAAGTGGTTACGGCGTTTGGTAAAACGCCGTAACTAAAACCCGTGGCGCTCCAGGAAGCGGAAGGCTAGGCGGATCCAGGGACGGACCGCCACCTGCTTGTCCTCGTTGTCGACCGCGGTGTTGGCGTTGCCGAGCGAAAGGCCGTGACCACCTTGGTCAAAGACGTGCATCTCGCAAGGGACGCCCTCCTCTGCCATGCGTTGGGCAAACGGATAGACCTGCGCGATCGGCGCCGTTTTGTCGTCGGACACGCCCCACACAAAGGTCGGCGGCATCTGACGCGAAACATGCGTGGTGGGGCAGATGTCGGCCAAATGCTCGTCAGTTGCCTCGCCACCCGTCACCATCGACAGGTAGTCGTTGAGCAAATCGCGCCCCGTCTTGCCGCCCGTCTTGGGCACACGCAAGTCAATGCGCGGATCGCGCGTCTGCATGTCGCGCACATAGGCAAAGTCGAGCAATGGATAGCCCAGCACCACGGCATCGGGACGAATGTCGTCCGGACACGCCCCTGCCAAGCCCGCGAAGGGACCAGTCTTCCATTGCGTTGCCAGCGAAGCACAGATCATGCCGCCCGCCGAGAATCCCACGACGCACACGCGCTTAGGATCGACATGCCACTCGTCGGCGTTGGCGCGCACCGTGGCGACCATCTTGGCAAGATCTGCCTGGGGGTGCGGAAAGCTCACGTCACCCGTAGAACTCGTGACATAGTTGAGCACAAAGGCCTGGTAACCGTGATCCAAAAACGCAAACGCCACAGGATCCTGCTCATGCGGAGCGATGTGCGTAAACGCACCTCCGCCACAGATAATCACCGCGGGGCGGCGGCCATTCGGTTTATCGGGCAACGGCTCGGCACCCAAATACGTAAACGTCGCCGGATAATCCTCGGTCGGCTCCTCGCCCCACAGCGCATGGTTCTCGACAATCATATGTGCTCCCTTCGCGCAAATTATGCGCCCTTATTTTTCGCCTTCAAGCGTACCCCACTTGAACCCGTGGCGCAGAAACACTCCGGCAATAAGTTTCCCTTCAACTGATATATCACATAATCCCAGTTCAGAGGTATCGTTGAGCAGCGTAGAATAGGGGCGTTGACCAAGCCGCGAAACACATGTGAAACGTTTCCGGCAAACCAAACGCGCGATATGCGCCTATTTAAGTTGGAGGCAACTATGGGTCTGCTCGATTCGCTTAAGTCCACCTTCACCTCGACCGGCGAGGCGTCCGTTCCGCCCGCAGCAAGCTTCGCTACCCGCGAAGGCGTCATCTATGCCCCCGTCAACGGCGTGCTCGTCAACCTGAACGAGGTTCCCGACGAGACGATCGCCTCGGGCATGCTTGGCCTGGGCTATGGCATCGAGCCCATTACCGGCACCATCTATGCGCCCGCCAACGGCCGCATCGGTGCCACCACTGTCACCAACCACTCCATCGGCATGATCACCGAGGACGGCCTGCGCGTGTTCATCCATGTTGGCCTGGGCACCGTGGAAATGAACGGCAAGGGTTTTGCCCGCTTTGTCGAGATGGGTGATGTGGTCAAGGCAGGCCAGCCGCTCATCAGCTTCGACCGCGAGGCCATTAAGGCCGCTGGTCACGAGGACATCGTGACCGTCATCGTCTCCGAGCTCGATCGTCTTAAGAGCATCGACCATGTCGGCGAGTCTGGAACGCTTATCGGCGGCAACCCGCTCGTCAAGCTGGGCGACCCGCTGCTGGTTGCCAAGACCAAGTAGCCAGGCCCCACGCCACACAGCCAAAAGGCACCTCGCCAAGCGCCCGCGACCATTTGGCCGCGGGCGCTTTTCGTTTGAAAAACCATCCCGCCAATGCTTTATCTGTATAGCTCAAATGAGCCGAGCTGCTAGAATATCGAACTGTATGGATAACTATCATTCAACCGTTATGGGAGGATACGTGAACCGCACCAAAATCGCGCAGCTCTATGCCGATGCCGAGTCGCTCGGCGGCCAAACCGTCACCGTCGCCGGCTGGGTCAAGTCCGTCCGCGACATGAAGAACTTTGGCTTTGTTACGCTCAACGACGGCAGCTGCTTCCGCGACCTGCAGGTCGTCATGAACCGCGAGGCACTCGACAACTACGACGAGATCGCCCATCAAAACGTCTCGGCCGCACTCATTTGCACCGGCACCGTCAAGCTGACCCCCGATGCGCCCCAGCCTTTCGAGCTTTCTGCCACCTCCATCGAGGTCGAGGGCACGAGCGCCCCGGATTACCCGCTGCAGAAGAAGCGCGCAACCGTCGAGTTCCTGCGCACCCAGCAGCACCTGCGCCCGCGCACCAACCTGTTCCGCGCCGTGTTCCGCATCCGCTCTGTCGCGGCTGCCGCCATCCACCGCTTCTTCCAGGAGCAGGGCTTTGTCTACGTCAACACCCCCATCATCACCACGAGTGACTGCGAGGGCGCCGGCGAGATGTTCCGCGTGACCACGCTCGACCCCAAAAATCCGCCCCTCACCGAGTCCGGCGAGGTCGACTGGAGCCAGGACTTCTTTGGCAAGCATGCGAGCCTCACCGTGTCCGGCCAGCTCAATGCCGAGAACTTTGCCATGGCCTTTGGCGACGTGTACACCTTTGGCCCCACCTTCCGTGCCGAGAACTCCAACACCACGCGCCACGCCGCCGAGTTTTGGATGATCGAGCCCGAGATGGCCTTTGCCGACCTGAACGACTACATGGATAACGCCGAGGCCATGCTCAAGTACGTCCTCAAGGACGTTATGGCAACCTGCCCCGACGAGCTCAATATGCTCAACAAGTTTGTGGACAAGGGTCTGCTCGAGCGCCTGGACCATGTCGCCAACTCCGACTTTGCCCGCGTTACCTACACCGAGGCCGTCGAGATCCTGGAGCAGGCAGTCGCCGACGGCCACAAGTTCGACTACCCCGTGAGCTGGGGCATCGACCTGCAAACCGAGCACGAACGCTTCCTGACCGAGGAGCACTTTAAGCGCCCGACCTTCGTGACCGACTACCCGGCTGAGATCAAGGCATTCTACATGCGCATGAACGAGGACGGCAAGACCGTCGCCGCCGCCGACTGCCTGGTTCCCGGTATCGGCGAGATTATCGGCGGCTCCCAGCGCGAGGAGCGCCTGGATCTGCTCGAGGCCCGCATCAAGGACCTGGGCATGAATCCCGAGCAGTACAAGTACTACCTTGACCTGCGCCGCTACGGTTCCTGCAAGCACGCCGGCTACGGTCTGGGCTTCGAGCGCTTGGTCATGTATCTGACCGGCGTGGGCAACATCCGCGACGTCCTGCCGCACCCGCGCACCGTGGGCAACGCCGACTTCTAATCGTCGGACGCTAGCTCGCGTCGCCACACGCCAACGCTCATCGCACAAGCGTCTCTCGACATCGGTCGAGAGACGCTTTTTTCAACAGCATCCGTCAAGCTTTTGGCAAGTTTTTGGTCAGTTGAGTAGGGCTGTTGAAAACTCAACCCGCCGTTTGCCGACGACTACCGACCGCCCAGAGCGCCCTGCGCCCCTGGGAAAGCCCCGCGTCCTAGGCTCCATACCGTCGCCACCCAAAACGGAAAGGACGTGGGCACGATGACCGAAGCCGCTGTTGAAACCTACGACACCACGACGAGAGGCGCCGCCTCGATGGCAGCCTATCGCGCCGTTCGCATCCTGCAGCTCTTGAGCGAAAACACCGGCGAAGACAAGGCCATACTTTCCGATGAGCTGATCCGGCGCCTCTCCCATCCCGACGACCCCGCCCGCATGCCCATCTCGGCGGCGCGGCGCAGCATCTACACCGCCATCTCCGCGCTTCGCCATGCCGGATACGAAATTGAGTACAAACGCGGCGTGGGCTACAAACTTCTTACCCGCCCGCTCACCGATGAAGAGATCATCCGGCTCCACGGTATGGTCATGCGCAACCGCTCCACGCCTATCGCTATCCGCAAGAGCATGGCGCAGCACTTAGTTGCCATGGCGAGTGCCGACGTTCGCGGCTACCTCGATACACCCGAACCCGTTCCGAGCGCAGGCAGCAAGGCTACCAAGGCAACACGCACGCCCATCAAGCGCATCGACACGTGCGAGCTCGTCGAGCAGGCCATCGACCATGGAACCACGGTGAGTTTTGATATTTCGAGCGTCACGGCACGTGGCGAAACCGAAGTAGCACGGATGACACTCCGCCCCTTTGCCATCAGGCAGCGCGATGGCATCTCGTATTTGCTGGGAACGGTCTATGACGCCCGAGGTGCCGATGACACGCTGCGCACCGTAGAGATTGGCCGCATGAGAAACGTCACCACACGTCTCCTCGACGGCAAGAAGCTCTTCGCCGCCCTCGACGAGGAGGACGACGCCTCCTCCGCCGCATAAGACCCTCCGCCGCCCATTCGACTACCCGTACCGCCCATCCGATTCTGTATTAAAAAACCCGCCAGGCTGTTGTAAAAATGGACATCAGCGCTACTATAGTTCCACTTGCACTTTGTCCCAGTGCAGTGTTTCCAGCCATTTTTATACTGGGGGTAATGATATGAAGGACATCACCATCAGTCGCAGGAGCCTTCTGGTCTCCGCCGGCCTGCTCGCGCTCGCCCCGCTCGCCGGATGCGGCGGCAACTCTGGTTCCGGCTCTGCTGCCGCCGGTTCCGACTACACCATCGGCGTTCTGCAACTCACCGAGCATTCCGCACTCGATGCCGCCAACGACGGCTTTGTCAAGGCCATCAAGGAGAGCGGCCTTAAGGTCAAGATCGACCAGAAGAACGCCCAGAACGACCAGTCCACGTGTAAGTCCATTGCCGACAAGTTTGTGGGCGACAACGTCAACCTGATTTATGCCATCGCCACGCCCGCCGCGCAGGCTGCCGCCGGCGCCACGGCCGATATCCCCATCGTGGGCTGCGCCATCACCGACTACGCCGCCTCCGGCCTGGTCCAGGACAACGACAAGCCCGGCACCAACGTCACGGGCGCTTCCGACCTCACCCCGGTCGCCGAGCAGCTCGAGATGATGCAGAAGGTCCTGCCCGACGTTAAAAAGGTCGGCCTGCTCTACTGCACCGCCGAGTCCAACTCCGACGTCCAGATCAAGGCCGCCAAGAAGGAGCTCGACAAGCTGGGCCTCGAGTACACTGACTTCACCGTCTCGAGCTCCAACGAGATTCAGTCCGTCGTCGAGTCTGCCGTGGGCAAGGTCGACGCGCTGTACTCCCCCACCGACAACACCATCGCCGCGGGTGCCTCGCAGGTCGGCCAGATCTGCAAGGAAAACAAGCTTCCCTTCGTGACTGGCGAGGAGGGTATGTGCATGGCCGGCGGCCTGTTCACCCTCTCCATCAACTATGAGGACCTGGGCTACGCCGCGGGCGAGATGGCCGTCAAGATCCTGAAGGGCGAGGCCAAGCCCGAAGACATGCCGATCAAGCACCTCTCGAGCAAAGACCTGGTCGTCGTCAAGAACGACGAGATGGCCGAGGCCCTGGGCATCGACCTTTCCGCTCTGGACGCGTAATGCTATACGCGGCATGCGTCTAGAGCCCGTGCTCGCGCTTTAGCCGCGTTATTCAATATCTGAGCCACAGGGGCGGGCGCTGTAGACCGGCGTCCGCCCTGCTTGTTTCAGGTAAAACAAAACGTCTGTCCGCAGCTCTTCTATGCATTGTTACCGCTATTATGGTGAATCACGTGTCCACCCTATCCTAGGAGGTATGAAGCATGCTCATTGCATTGCAGGGCGCCGTTTCGCAGGGCGTCCTCTGGGGCATTATGGTGCTTGGCGTATTTATCACGTTCCGCCTGCTCGACATTCCCGATATGACCTGCGACGGCAGCTTTGCCCTCGGCGGCTGCGTCTGCGCTGTGCTCATCGTCAATAACAACGTCGACCCGCTGTTCGCCGTGCTGGCCGGTATGTGCGCCGGCGCCATCGCGGGCGCCGTCACGGGCATTTTGACCACCGTCTTTGAGATTCCTGCGATCCTCGCCGGAATCCTCACCCAGATCAGCCTGTGGTCCATCAACCTGCGCATCATGGGCAAGTCCAATACGCCCATTCTTGCCAAAGGCACCGTGTTCTCGGCCGTCAGCAATATGACCGGTCTGCCGCAGTCCACCGTTGCCATCATCTTGGGCATCCTGCTCGCCGTGGCTATCGTTGCCATCCTGTATTGGTTCTTTGGCACCGAGATCGGCTCGGCGCTGCGAGCCACCGGCAACAACGAGTACATGATCCGCGCTCTGGGCGTCAACACCAACTCCACCAAGATGATCGCCCTCGTGCTCTCCAACGCCCTCATCGGCCTTTCGGGCGCGCTCATCTGCCAGAGCCAAAAGTATGCCGACATTGGTATGGGCACCGGTGCCATCGTTATCGGTCTTGCCGCCATTGTTATCGGCGAGGTGCTCGGCCGTCTGCTTCCCGGCGGCCTCACGCAGTTTAGCGTCCGTCTTGCCTCCGCCGTCTTTGGCTCCGTGGTGTACTTCCTTATCCGCGCCATCGTGCTGCAGTTGGGCATGGACGCCAACGACATGAAGCTGCTCTCCGCCGTAATTGTCGCTGTGGCCCTGTGCGTGCCCGTGGTTTGGGAGCGCTATAAGCTCCGCAGCTCCTACACGAAGGGGGATGAGGCAGATGCTTAAGCTCTCGCACGTCAAGAAGACCTTTAACAAGGGCACCGTCACCGAGAAGCGCGCGCTCACCGGCGTCGACCTCACCCTGAATGACGGCGACTTTGTAACCGTGATCGGCGGCAACGGCGCCGGCAAGTCCACGCTGCTCAACATGATCGCCGGCGTGTACCCGCTCGATTCGGGCGTTATTGAGCTCGACGGCACCGACATCTCGCGCCTGAGCGAGTCGCAGCGCGCCAAGTACCTGGGCCGCGTGTTTCAGGACCCCATGCGCGGTACCGCTGCCGACATGCAGATCGCCGAGAACCTGGCCCTCGCCAAGCGTCGCGGCCAGCGTCGCGGCCTTTCGTGGGGCGTCACCAAGGCCGAGAAAGATGAGTACGTCGAGCTGCTCAAGCGCCTGGACCTTGGTCTGGACACGCGTCTCAACACCAAGGTCGGCCTGCTCTCGGGTGGCCAGCGCCAGGCACTCACCCTGCTGATGGCCACGCTCACCAGGCCGCGCCTGCTGCTGCTCGACGAGCACACCGCGGCCCTCGACCCCAAGACGGCCTCTAAGGTGCTTAACCTGACCGAGGAGATCGTCGACGAGAACCACCTGACCACGCTCATGGTCACGCACAACATGAACGACGCCATCCGTCTGGGCAACCGTCTGATCATGATGCACGAAGGCCACGTGATCTACGACGTGGCGGGCGATGAGAAGAAGTCGCTCACCGTAGCCGACCTGCTGCAGAAGTTCGAGGAGGTCTCGGGCGGCGAGCTCGCCAACGACCGCATGCTGCTGAGCTAAACCTACCAAATAGAGACAGGTTTATTTTGGCAGGTTTTGCCTGCGCAGACGTCAAAACCGCCGCAAAGGAACAGACACCTTTGCGGCGGTTTTCGCATATTATGTCGATAATCCAGCGTCAGCAGGGACCACTGGTTAAGAACTAAGGAACTGCCATGAGAAGACCTCTTCCCCGTCTTGCTTGACCGCCGCACTCCTTGCCGGCGCGCTCGCCGGCGCCCCAACTTACGCCACCGCGGCCACCCCATCTCAAGTTATCGGCCCGTCCGATGTGATCGGACGGGCTTTTTGGTGGGTATCATGGTTGAATAATCATTAGGAGGTTTTCCCTACATGGAATTGTTTGAGCCGATTCTTCATTTCTTTGAGCAACGGTGGGTCCACAACATCATCTGGGCCGTCATCTTGGCGATAGGCACCGCCGTCGCCGCCAAGGTCGCATCCAAGACCCTGCACCATCTGCTTAACCGAGACGATAACCCGCTTCCGGCATCGAGTATCTTCATCAACATCGCGCGCGCCGTCATCTGGATGATCGGCGGCAGCTTTATCCTCGACAACTGCTTTGGCATTAACGCAAACGCGCTCGTCGCCGCTCTTGGCGTCGGCGGCATCGCCATCTCGCTCGGCTTTCAGGACACGCTTTCAAACCTCATCGGCGGCATGCAGGTGACGTTTATGGGCATTATCAAACCCGGCGACAATATCGAGGTCGGCGGCGTGTCCGGCGTGGTCCAAGATATCACCTGGCGCCATACGACCATCGAAGATGCCTGCGGGCAGATCATCATCGTCCCCAACTCCAACATCTCCAAGAACACGCTCGTGCATTTGATGCCCTTTGGGCGTGTAGCCGTCCCCGTCGCGGTGAAAGACCCCTCAAAATGGGCGTCGCTCGATGCACTAGCAGACGAGCTCGTCAGCGCCACTAAAACGGCTGTCTCGCCCATCTCGGGTTTTGACAAGGAGCCGTATGTGCTCTTTAGCGAGATCGGCGACTTTGGCATTAAGGGCAAAATCATCTTTATCGTCAGCGACGACAGCACCACTTTCACGGCAGCCGACGCCTGCATCCGCGCCATCGCCCCCATCATCGCCTAAAACCACCACAAAGGGGACAGACGCCTTTGTGGGGCTTTCGCATCGTGGTACCATGGTTCATATCGTTGTTTAAACGACTAAGGGAGTAGACACCATGGAAGAGGCCTATCGTCAAGCACGCAAGCGCGGCGAGCAAGGACGTCGACGCGCCATTAGTCAAAGCGAGCATCCGTACCTTACGGACCTCGATAGTTTGGTTGCCCAGCTCCCCTTAGGTCAACGAGAGAATATCGGCCTGAGAGACATTCCGCTCGAAATGGTCGTCGGCACGGTTACCAAGGGCCGTCAGTCGGCCTTTTCATGCAACTTTATGCCCTTGCTGCCGTTTAGCACGGAGTTCGCCCGCAAGTGGTCCAACCTCTACGACATCCAGGTGACCGAGGGCTATCGCGATCCCGTCATCGTCACCGAGTTCATGCATCGGTTTTACGTCCAAGAGGGCAACAAGCGCGTCAGTGTCCTCAAATTCCTGGACGCCCCGACGGTTTCGGCCAAGGTCACCCGTCTCTACCCAGGCACATGGGATTCCGTCGAAAGCCGCCTGTACGGTGAGTTCTGCGCGTTTTGGCGCGTCTGCCCCCTATACGAGATCGAGTTCTCGCGCGAGGGAAGCTACGAGACGCTCGCCAAGATGCTCGGTCAGGACCTTATCGAAAAATGGCCGCAGAAAAAGGTCGACTATCTGCGCCACACCTTCCTGCTCTTTAAGCGCGCCTACCTTCGCGCGGGCGGCGACCACCTGGACATTACGCCCGCCGACGCTATGCTCGTCTACCTCAATGTGTACAACCAGGACCGCCTGCTGGATACGCCGACGGATATCGTCGTAAACCGCCTGTGTAAGATTTGGCGTGAGCTGGTCATTGCCGGCAAAAATAACGAGGACAAGGTCGATCTTGTCGAAGCACCGAGCGTCGATGAGGAAGAGTCACCCGCCAAGTCCACCTCCGGCGTGCTCAACTTCTTTATGGGCAAGACCGTCTATTCGGCGGCCAATCCCCTGCGCATCGCCTTTATCCATGAGTTCCCCTGTGCGACGTCGAGCTGGGACAGCCTGCACGACCAAGGGCGTCAGTATCTCGATGAGCACTTTGGCGGTATCGTGCGCACCGAGGCGTTCGAGGACTGCCACGATCCGGACGTGTTCTACGCCGCCGTGGAAACGGCTGTCAAACATGGAGACAGCGTCATCTTCTCGACCTCGCACCGCCTGATGGAATACACGCTCAGGGCAGCCGTTGAGTATCCCCGGTTGCGGTTCCTCAACTGCTCGATCGGCCTTCCCCACCAAAGCGTGCGCTCGTATTTTGGAAAGATGTACGAGGCAAAGTTTCTGCTGGGCGCCCTTGCGGCCAGCATGGCGGACAACCACCGCATCGGTTACCACGCGTCGGTCTTCGCCTCGGGCGCACTCAGCGAGATCAACGCCTTTGCGATTGGCGCCTCGCTGCTCGACCCCCGCGCGCAAATTATCCTGACCTGGGGCGATGTGCCCGCCGGAGGCCTTGCCGACGCCATGCGCCGCGAAGGTGTAAGCGTCATGTCCGGCGCCGACATGTCAAAGCCGCTCGAAGACCCCACGGCCTACGGACTCCACCGCTTGGTCGATGGCAAGGTTGCCGGCATTGCCATGCCGGTATGGAACTGGGGCCGTTACTACGAGCTTATCGTGCGAAGCCTGCTGCATGGCACCTGGGATGAGACCAGTGACGACAACCAGGTTCGCGCCGTCAACTACTGGTATGGCATGAGTTCGGGCGTTATCGATATTCGCTACGCTCCAGGCCTGCCCTATCAGACGCGTAAGCTCGTTCAGCTACTGCGCAATGGCATTGTCGAGGGCTCCATCAATCCATTTGGCGGCGAGCTCCATAGCCAAGACGGCGTGGTACAGATCGAAGGCTTTCCCCCACTGCCGAGCACGCAAATCGTCGAGATGGACTGGCTGGCAGACAACGTGGTGGGCACCATTCCGCAGCCCGACGATGAGCCGAAGGTCCGCGCCCTATGAAAATCCTTGCCATAGCCGATACCGAAGAACGATGCCTTTGGGAGTGCTTTCGCAAAGAACGCTTTGAGGGTGTCGACCTGATTTTGTCCGCTGGCGATCTGGACCCGGACTATCTTGAGTTTTTGGTCACGGTCATCAACAAACCGCTCATCTACGTACGCGGCAATCACGATGACCGCTACGCACGTCATGCACCGGGCGGCTGTATCTGTGTCGAAGACACCGTGTACGTGTATCGCGGCGTCCGCATTGCGGGGCTTGGCGGCTCCATGCGCTACCGAGATGGCGCCAACATGTACACCGAGCGCGAGATGGCCAAGCGCGTGCGAAAGCTGTCCCGCAAAGTGAAGATGGTCGGCGGCTGCGACATATTGCTCACCCATGCGCCCGCCGCCGGCGTGGGTGATCTGGACGATCTGCCACATCGAGGATTCGAATGCTTTAACACAGCGCTCGAGTCCTGGAATCCCGACTACATGGTGCACGGGCATGTGCACCAATGCTATGGTCGCGACTTTCAACGTGAGCGTCAGCACGCATGCGGGGCAACGATCATCAACGCCTACGGCTATACGCAGTTTGAGCTGGACGAAGCGCGCTACCCCATCCGTGGCTGGCAGGCAGCCTGGCTCAATTCGCAAACCATGCG
>UQPP01000024.1 GCA_900543025.1 uncultured Collinsella sp. | reverse complement strand
TCAACGATATGGCACCGTGGGGACACATATATGTCAATCCTGGTCTAACAGAGCCTTATTTAATCCCCGTCCCAGAGAAATCAATTAGCGGGCAGAAGGGCAAAAGTAGTCAAAAAAGCCCCGTCCCAAATTAGCTACCCCTTGCACCGATTATTCGCCCGGGTTGATGTTCGCGTAGAACTCCGCCCCGTCGTCCAGGCGCAGGATGCCCACGCGGCCGAACTCGGAGCCGGTGGCGGCGGCGCAGTCGATGTCGATGCGATCGGGCACACCGGCAGTGTCCTCGCCGCCCAAGCGCACGATCTGCCCGCGTCCCGATTCCTCATCGAGCCCCGCCAGACCACCGACCTCGCAATAGCGCCCAAGTGATACCGTGGGCGTGTGACCGCTCACCACGACCGGGCCCTTGCCCTCGGCAGAAAGCAGCCCGGTCGACGCATCCCAATAGCCATGACGAATCCACAGCAGGTCATCGGACGACTGCACCGCGAGCATCTGCTGCAGCAGCTCGCGATCGGCACCCACCGCTCCAACGCCATCGGCACAATCGACGCCATGCTCAAGCAAAAACGCGCGAGCCGCCTTCATCTCGATTCCAGCATGTACCAGCAGATACGGGCGCTCCTCGGTCTCAGCCACCGCGTAGAGCGGCAGCGCGGCCATCCATCGCACGAGCTCCTCGTATGCCTCAAATTCCATGTCGTTGAGCTGCTCACGCGTCGTCCAACCACCGTTGATATCCCAGGTCTCGGCATCGAGCGGATCCTGGCCTATGATGGCATCGAGCATGATCTGCTCGTGATTACCCTTGAGCACGCGGGCGTTGGGCAGCGAGCGCACAAGCTTAATAACGCCGACCGGATCGGGCCCGCGATCGATCATGTCGCCCAGCACGTACAGCGTGTCGTCGGACGTCAACGAGATCTTAGACAGGGCCTCGTCAAGCGCACGCACGTGCCCGTGAGCATCAGATGTCACATAGATCGCCATGGTACGCCTCTCCTTGCATTGCGGCCGAAGCCCGGCGCCGCAACTAAAACTTCAAGTTGAACTTAAACGTTACCCATTGTACTCCGTTGCAATAAAGCTGGAAAGGGTTTCCGAGCAGAGGCAAAGACGGCTGCCGTCTATGACGATATCGCGCACGCCCGCAATCCAACCCCATAAACCCACCATCTTTGGGTACAAATAACCGCAGACAACTAACCGTGCCACGCCAACCACCCAGGAGCGGACACCATCCATGAACCAGATCCTTCTTTTTATCGGCCTCGTCATCATTTTGTGCCTGACCATCAAACCCGTCGGCAAAAAGCTCCCCTTCCCCACCCTGCTTATCTTTATCGCACTCGGCATGCTGTTGGGCGTCAACGGCCCGGCGCATATCGACTTTAGCGACTATGCGCTCACCGAAACCGTCTGCAGCACGGCGCTGCTGTTCATCATGTTCTACGGCGGCTTTAACACCAATATCGACCGCGCCAAGCCCGTCGCCGCGCCGGCGGTGCTGCTGAGCACGCTCGGCGTCGTCATCACCGCAGGCATCACCGGCGTGTTCGCCCACTTTGTGCTGGGCTTCGACTGGATCGGCGGCCTGCTGCTGGGCTCGGTCGTGGCATCCACCGACGCGGCCAGCGTCTTTAGTGTTCTGCGCGAGCACAGCCTGTCGCTGAGGGGCGGCACCGACTCGCTGCTCGAGGTCGAATCGGGCTCCAACGATCCCGTCGCCTACATGCTCACCGCCGTGCTCGCCACACTCGCGGCCGACGGCGACATTAACATCCCCGTGCTGCTGGCCAAGCAGATTATCCTGGGCGTGGGCCTGGGCCTCGCCATCGGCTGGGCGGCGGGCCGCCTGATTGAACGCGCGCACGCAACGGCCGAGGGCGCGCAGACCATCTTTTTGTTCGCCGTGGCGATCGTCGCCTACGCGCTACCAAGCTATCTGGGCGGCAACGGCTTTTTGGCTGTATACCTGGCCGGCATTGTGCTGGGCGCCAGTGACATCACCGGCAAAGTCGAGATGGCGCACTTCTTTGACACCCTCACCGAGATGGCAGAGATGACGATCTTCTTCTTGCTCGGCCTGCTCGTGACGCCCGCGCGCCTGCCGCAGATGCTGCTGCCGGGCCTGGCGCTCATGGCGTTTATGCTCTTCGTGAGCCGCCCCATCGCCGTCGGCGTGCTCCTGGCGCCCTTTAAGACGAACCCCCGCCAGGTCGCGCTCGTAAGCTGGGCTGGCCTGCGCGGAGCAGCTTCGGTCGTCTTTAGTCTCTTTGCCGTGGTGGCCGGCGTTCCCGGCGGACACGACCTATTTGACCTGGTGTTTGTGATTGCCGTGTCGAGCATTGTGGTGCAGGGCTCGCTGCTGCCGGCGGTGGCGAAGAAGCTCGATATGATCGATGCGACCGGCGACGTGCGTCGCACCTTTAACGACTACCGCGACGAAGACGGCATGTCGTTCGTCAAGCTCAAGGTAGGCGCTGGACATCCGTTTGCCGGTCGCTCGCTCGCCGACATTGGCAGCGCCACAGACATGCTCGTGGTCCTGGTGCTGCGCGACGGGGCGCACCCGGTACTGCCCAATGGCGACACCGTGATCCAGGAAGGCGATCTGTTGGTGATGGCCGCCCCAACGTTCGAAGAGCGTGCCGAGGTTACGCTGCGCGAGGTCACCGTGACGCCCCACGGTCGTCTGGCCGGCCAGCGCCTGCGCGATGTGCCGCAAGGCAAGCATCCGTTTATTGTGGTGATGCTCAAGCGCGACGGCCAGACGATCATCCCCGACGGCAACACCCTCATATACGCCGGCGACGAAGCCGTCATTGCCACGCTGGCGTCGTAGTGACCAGGAGGTAGCTAATTTGCGACGAAGAGATCAAGCGCCTAGAGAACCTCATGCCTTCGCTCGCTGATTTGGATTTGCCTGAGGAGTAAAGCACCCCTCCCCCATGTAACCATCCTGTAAATCATAGCGGCGCACTCGGGTTTTGCTGTGATGCGGTCGCGCCTGGCGCTCCACTGTGCTAAAGTATCCCGAACGTTCAAACGACTACGAGGGAGACTAGAAGATGGCACATGTGCACAACTTCTCAGCTGGCCCGGCCGCACTGCCTACAAGCGTGCTCGCCGAGATCGCCGACGAGATGATGGACTACCGCGGTTGCGGCATGTCCGTGCTCGAGATGAGCCATCGATCTAGCATGTACCAGCAGATCATCGACGACGCCGAGGCAACCCTGCGTCGCCTGCTGAGCATCCCCGACAACTACCGTGTCCTGTTTTTGCAGGGCGGCGCCACGCTGCAGTTTGCGGGCATCCCCATGAACCTCATGCGCCGCGGCCGCGCCGGCTACGTCGTGACCGGCAACTTCGCCAACAAGGCGTACAAGGAGGCTGCCAAGTACGGCGAGGCCGTGCTGCTCGCGAGCTCCGAAGACACCAATTTCGACCGCATACCCACCATGGCCGACATCAACGCGCGCATTGCCGCCGAGGCCGCAGGCGACGGGCTCGACTACGTCTACATCTGCCAGAACAACACCATCTTTGGCACCATGTACCACGAGCTGCCCAACTGCGGCGATGTGCCGCTGGTCGCCGATGTCTCGAGTTGCTTTCTGTCGCAGCCGCTCGACGTTGAGCGCTACGGGCTCATCTACGCCGGCGCACAGAAAAACGCCGGCGCCGCGGGCGTGACCGTGGTCATCGTGCGCGACGACTTGATCGCCGACGGCCCGGCCTTTGCGCAGACGCCACAGTACCTGGACCTTAAGACCCAGGCCGCCAAGGGCTCCATGCTCAACACGCCCAACACCTTTGGCATCTACGTGTGCGGCAAGGTGTTCCATTGGGTGGAGCAGACCGGCGGACTCGCCGCCATGGCCGAACGCAACTGGGCCAAGGCCAACCTGCTCTACGACCTGCTCGAGCACAGCGAGCTGTTCCATGGCACCGCGCAGGCCGACAGCCGCTCCATCGCCAACGTCACCTTCCGCACCGACGACGCCGAACTCGACGCGGCCTTTGTCGCAGGCGCGGCCGAGCACCAGATTCAAAACGTCAAGGGCCATCGCCTGGTGGGCGGCATGCGCGCGAGCGTCTACAATGCCGTGACCATGGAAGACTCGCAGGCACTGGCCTCGTACATGAAGAACTTCGAAGCGCAGCATAGTTTGAGACCTCGATCTAACTAGCCCGCAACGCGCGGGCCGACCAGCCACTTCAAACCACCCTGTTTAGATCAAAACCTGCTAAGGAGTTTTTTCATGCGCAAGATTAAGACCATCGACGACATTACCAAAGACGGCAAGGTCGAGTTTGGCGAGGGCTACGAGTTTGTGGGCACCGCCGAGGAGGCCGACGCCATCCTGATGCGCTCCACCGACCTGCACGGCTACGAGCTGCCCGAGGGCATCCGCGCCATCGCCCGCTGCGGCGCCGGCGTCAACAACATCCCCGTCGAGGAGTACGCCAAGAAGGGCGTCGTCGTCTTTAACTCCCCCGGTGCCAACAGCAATGCCGTCAAAGAGCTCGTCCTGGGCATGCTGGTGCTTTCGAGCCGCGGCGTGGTGCAGTCGATGAACTGGGTGCGCGACAACGCCGACGACCCCGAGATCCAGGTCGATGCCGAGAAGGCCAAGAAGGCCTTTGTGGGCCGCGAGCTCAAGGGTAAGCGCATCGGCGTCATCGGTCTGGGCAACGTGGGCTCCAAGGTCGCTAACGCCTGCGTCGACCTGGGCATGGACGTCTACGGCTACGATCCGTTCATTTCCGTCGAGCACGCGTGGGTGCTGAGCCGCGAGGTGCAGCGCGTGGGTACGCTCGAAGATCTGTGCCGCGGCTGCGACTACCTCACCGTGCACGTGCCCAGCAAGGCCGACACCATCGGCATGATCAGCACCGAGCAGATCAACCTGCTGGCCCCGGGCGCCGTGCTCATCAATTACGCGCGTGAGACCATCATTGACGAGGACGCCGTCGACGCCGCCCTGCGCGAGGGCAAGCTCAGCTGGTTTAGCTGCGACTTTGCCACGCCCACGACCGTCAAGATGCCCAATACGTTTATCACCACGCACTCGGGCGCCGGCACCGGCGAGGCCGAGGCCAACTGCGCCGATATGGCCATCAGCGAGCTCAAGGATTACCTGGAGAACGGCAACATCGCGCACAGCGTCAACTACCCCGCCTGCAGCATGGGCAAGGCGCGCGCCGCGAGCCGCATCGCCTGCCTGCACGCCAACGTGCCCAACATGATCGGCCAGATCACGGCGATCCTGGCCAAGGACAACGCCAACGTGCAGCGTATGACCAACGAGTCTGCCGGCGAGAACGCCTACACCATGTTCGACACCGACGAGCACCTGGACAGCAGCACCATCGAGGCGCTCAAGCAGATTCCGTCGATGTATCGCGTGCGCGTGATCAAGTAGCGTCGGCTGATCTGACGGGCAGTTCCCCATGTGGCCTGCCCGTTACTGACATTGAATGCCCGCGGGGGCGCCTTTCGCACGAGAGGCGCCCCCGTTTTTGTGAGCGCTCCATTAAATGCACCGAGCCGCTTCTTGACATACAATTTGTATGTTGACCTAACTATCTGTGAGGTGCCTATGGTTGATACAGATTTTGCTTGGCGGCTTACGCAAGGGCTCGTGCGGATCGACAGTTCCGACCCAGGTGCGTATGAGGGCGAGATTGAACGCTATATCAAAGTGTTGGTTGAGGCTCAATTGGAGCGGTTGAGTCATCCGGTGCTCCATGCCGTGCAGGTTGAGGAACTCGAGGTGCTGACCGGACGCCGCAATCTCATGGTCACCGTGCCCGGTTTGAGCGACGAGCCACGGCTCGTCTACATCTGCCACATGGATACAGTCACCTTGGGCGACGGCTGGGACGCGGACATTACGCCGCTCGGGGCGGTCGTGCGCGACGGCAAGCTCTACGGCCGCGGCGCCTGCGATATGAAGGGTGGCCTGGCCTGTGTCATTGCCGCACTGGTCCATACGCTCGAGCGCGTGGCGGCGGATGGCGCGCTGCCCCGCCGCGGCTTTTCGCTCATCTGCTCGGTCGACGAGGAAGACTTTATGCGAGGCTCCGAGGCAGCCATCGATGCCGGCTGGGTCGGTTCGCGCGAATGGGTGCTGGACACCGAGCCCACCGACGGACAGATCCAGGTGGCGCACAAGGGGCGTACGTGGTTCGAGATTGAAATGGATGGCGTGACGGCGCATGCAAGCCGGCCCTGGAAGGGCGCGGATGCCGTCGCCGCCATGGCCGAGGTCGTGTGTTCGCTCCGTCGCGCGTTTGTGGCGCTGCCCGCGCACGATGAGCTGGGGCCCTCGACCATTACGTTTGGGCAGATCGAGGGCGGCTATCGTCCCTATGTGGTGCCAGACCATGCCAAGGTCTGGGTCGACATGCGCCTGACCCCGCCGACCGACACCGTGGCCGTGGTCCGGATGGTAGAGCAGGCCATTGCCGCAGCGGAGGCCGCAGTTCCCGGTTGCCGCGGCACCTATACCGTGACGGGCGACCGCCCCGCTATCGAGCGCGATCCGAGCTCTCCCCTTCTAGCTGCACTCAAGCGCGCAGCAGATGATACGACGGACGCGGACACGACCGTCGGCTTCTTTACCGGCTACACCGATACCGCCGTCATTGCCAGCAAGACGGGTAACCGCAATTGCATGAGCTACGGCCCTGGCTCGTTGGCGCTCGCGCACAAGCCCAACGAATATGTGCCCCACGCCGATATCGTTCGTTGTCAGAACGTGCTCATCGTGCTCGCCGACAACGTGCTCTGGGACGCGAGCGGCCAAGTTGGGGCATAATAAGCCGCGAACAAACCGACTCGTGCGTTAGGACCGCCCATGAAAGCACTTCCGTTTCCCTGCATCCGCCCGGCTCAGGACCGCGTGCTCGAGGCGCTGCCTGCAATGGGCAGCATCCTGAGCGGCAACGATGCTCTGCGCGGAGCCATTGCCGATGGTCTGATGCTCAAGGACCCGGGTGCGGCGTATTACGTGTACGAATGCTCGGGCGAGTCGGGACGTGTGACGGGTGTCGTGGCGATTTGCCCGACGAGTGTACTTGCGGGCGGCAAGGGCGATGCCAGCGCCGACGTGGCCGCCGCCGCGCGCGCGATCGCCGAGCTCAAGGTGCAGCCGCGGCCCGTGTCGCTCGCCTACGAGGCCTCGCCCGTCATGGATATCATCCTGGGCGCCGCAAAAGAGGGCGCTTCACTCTATGCCGTCACCGACCCCGCCGGCATTACGCACCGCGTGTGGGAGGTCAAGCGCGAGGACGCCGTCGGGGCCATCCGCGCCATGCTCGACCAGGCGCCGGAGCCGGCACTGGCCGACGACCCTGCCTACGCTGTCGCACTAGTCGAGGCATCACAGCTCCTGGCCGACGATGCACGTGCCGCCGGCACCTACACGGGCAAAGAGCCGTTCAACTTTGCCGTAGCTGCGCTCTTCCCCGCCGCGCAGGTCAGCGGCGGCGCGGCGCAGGTTCCGACGGGTCTGCTCACGCACCAGGTCGCGCGGTTCTAGCAAGACCAGACCGTCCAGCACAAAAATCGGCAGCCCAACAAACAGGGGGCGGAGATGCAGCAGGTACATGCATCTCCGCCCCTTTTGCGTCGAGAAGTTATGCCGACGACCCGTGCCGCCGCGCTCGCGTTATCCGCGCTGCGGACCCGCAGTAGCCACGAGCGGTTCAAGCCCCAGCTCGCGCGCGTAGTCTTCCTGCGTAAAGACTTCGACCAGTTCAAACGTATCGGCCGCATCGTCAAACGCAAACTGCAGCACTGAGCAGTTGCCCGGCACGCGTTCGCGCTCGTCGGCCGCCGCGCCCCGCACGTGGTCCAAAAACTCCTTGATAGCCGAGCCGTGGCTCACCGCAAGCACGCACTCGTGGTCCGGACGTCGCATAAGATCGGTCAGCGTCGCCGCCATGCGCTCGCGCACCTGCATCTGGCCCTCGCCGCCAAACTGACGATAGAAATCTCGCCACGGGCGCTCGGGCATAAGCATCACGCGCTCGGCCTCAAAGTCGCCAAAGAACCACTCACGCAGACCGTCCAGGCGCTCGTACGCCAAGCCCGGCCACAGGTTGGCGATAGTCTGCTCGGTGCGATGAAGTGTGGAGGTGTAGGCATGATCGGGTTCAATGCCGCGCGCACGCAAGAACATGCCGGCACGCGCCGCCTGGTCGCATCCCAGCTGCGTGAGCGGCGAGTCACTCCAACCCTGAATAATGCGCTTAAGGTTGAATATTGTCTGCCCATGACGAACCAGATACAGGTCTTTATTCATAGGGGTCCTTTCGTTCGTTACCAATCAAGGAGCGAAAACGCACCGTCGCAATAGCCAAAATGAAGCACGGCACCGTTGTCGGGTAGCTCTCCCCTGCCAGTCACATACTCAAGAAACTCCTGGCAGGAAGAGCCGTGGGAGACTGCCAGCACGCAGTCGTGCTGCGGCCTGGCCATGATGTGGGACAGCGCCGCGACCATGCGCGACTGGAGCTCGCCTTCAGACTCGCCACCAAAGGCCACCGGATAATCACCCCAGGGCTGCGGCGGCATCTCGCGATTTGATGTACCCTCCAGCGAGCCCAAATGCCACTCGCGCAGGTCATCGACCAGCTCTATCGAGCGGCCCTCACCAGCAATTAGCTCAGCCGTACGCCGCGCCCGGCCCAACGGGGAGGAATACACACGGTCAAAGGTCACGCCACGCGCCTCAAACGCCGCGCGCGTCGCCAGCGCCTGCTCGCGCCCGCGCGCCGTAAGCGGCGAATCGTGCCCACCCTGCAAAATGTTCTGCACATTGAGCTCAGTCTGCCCATGCCGCACCAAATACAAATCTGCCACACGTCCTCCCCTCGCACCACCGCAAAGGGGACAGGTACCTTTGTGGTGGTTTACCGCCGGATCACACCGCGGTGACGCTCAACTACACCAGTACGTCGACAAGCGAGCGCTTGGGTACGTGGTGCACCTGCGCCTCGTCGCGCCAATAATTGATGGAGCCGTCGGGGTTGGAATCGATCGCATCGATCACCTGTGTCTCGGCCGGAACGCCAAACGCCATGATCAGCTTGAGCTCATACTTGTCGTTATCGAGCCCCATGGCATCGATCGCGTGGGGCGTAAAGGCCTTGAACATGCAGGCTGCCACCTCGGGCGTGGCGCTGCGGGCGGCGAGCATCATCGTCTGCGCGGCAATGCCCGTGTCGACCTCGGTAATGGGAGCGGCTGGCTTGCCCGGAACGGCGCGCTCAGCAAGAATCGCGATGTAGCCGGTCGGGCGCTCGCCCTCATCGGGACCCGGCCAATCCTTGAGCGCACCGGCCCATGCAAGCTCGTCAAATACACGCGCGCAGTCCTCTGCACCGCTTACCACATGAAAACGCAGACGCTGAGCATTGGCACCACAGGGAGTCAGGTGCGCCAGCTCCGCCAGCTCAAGCAAAAGCTCACGCGGCACGCGCATGGACTCGTCAAAGCGACGGCACGTGCGGGCGCAGCGAACCAACGCATCAAACGCGTCCAAGCCGAGCTTTTCGCAACCCTGCTTTGCCATCGACTCAGCGCTTACCGACGCTGCGGGAACTGCTTCGTTCATAGGGACCCCCAATTTCGGGCAATTGTTCTTAGGAAAATCTAACCTAAAACGTAGGCAATAACGAACAGGGCTGCAATGTTCTACACCTGTTGAATAGAAAATCGCGACGTGGGGAACAACGGAAACAATTCGGGGCCTTTGGGTTACGTTTCGCCCTCCCCGACCCATACGCCAGCGCCTTTAGGCGATACTGGTTGTAATGATCAAGGCTTACGCCGCACGGAAAGGAGACATTATGGGCATCTTTAAGAACGATGACCAAAAATCGAGCCAGTTTGGATTTGACGAGAAAAGCATGGCGGGCAAAGCCGTCAAGGCCGTACGCTGGATTTACGCCATCACGGGCGTCTTGGCGCTCGTCGCCGGCATCGCACTGCTGTTTGCGCCCGCCAAGTCCCTCGTCTTCCTAACGACCGTCTTGGGCTTCTACTTTGTGATCACGGCCGCGATCAGGCTGTTTACCGCTGTTTTCGAGCCACTGCTGCCCACCGGCTGGCGCGTGACGAGCATCATCTCCAACCTACTCATTATCTTGGGCGGCGTCATAATCCTGCGCAACCAGGCCTTCTCGACCGCGACGCTCACCACGATGGTGGTTATCGTGGCCGGCTTTGGCTGGATCGTCGAAGGTGTCATGTCCATTCTGGAGTCCGAGCTTTCGTCCAACCGTGCCCTCGCCATCCTGAGCGGCGCGCTCTCCATCATCGCCGGCATGTTCGTGTTTATCTATCCGCTGTGGTCGGCCAAGATGCTCGTCATCTTTAGCGGCGCCGCACTGCTGGTGTTTGGCGTAACGCTGATTGTTCGCGCTATTCAATTTGGCAAACTGGTGCACTAGATGCCGCGAACGCTCTTTATTGATGCAGACGCCTGCCCGGTCACGCGCGAGTCGATTGACTGCGCGCGGCGGGCGGGCGTCGCCGTCGTTATCGCCGGCAACAGCACACAGAACCTGGAACGCCACATTCGCCGCGACGATCCGCGCGACGTCGAGCATGCGCGACGCGGATTTTGGGTCACGACGCTCGATGTGAGCGCGGGCGCCGACAGCGCCGACTTTGCCATTGTCGAACGCCTGCAGGCGGGCGACGTAGTCGTGACGCAGGACATTGGCTTGGCGAGCATGGTGCTCGGGCGCGATGCCGCCGCCATCGGCGTGCGCGGGCGCGTCTACGATAAGGCGACCATCGACATGCAACTGTTTATTCGCCACGAGGAAAAGAAGGTGCGCCGCGCCGGCGGTCGCACTCGCGGTCCGGCGGCATTTACCAGCGAAGACCGGGCCCGCTTTAAGCGCAACCTCACCGAGCTGCTGCGCTAACCAAGGTAGATTTTCGGGACATGCCCGGAAATCTACCTTTTTGTTTTGAGCGGTGTGAGCGCTCGGAATCCATGGCTCAACAAAAAACGGGCTTCAAAATGCCATGCGTCGCCGCATTGCGCAGGCGCCGAGCATGGCTATTTGAAGCCCATTTTTTAGGCCTACTTAGAGGCCGAAGGCGGATAGGATAAGGCCCCAGCCGGCGCCGATGACGTACATCATGACCAGGAACACGGCGTTTTCACGAGCGCTGCGGTTGGTGCGGAACAGGACAAGATAGCCCACGCCGGCGGAAATGAGCGTGCCGGCGAGCATCGGCGCCAGCTGTAGCGCGCCCTCCAGGTACAGCTGCGTAATGACCACGCTGGCCGAGCAGTTGGGGATCAGGCCGACGAGTGCCGAGCCCAAGACGGCGAGCGTCTCGTTGCCACGCAGGAACTGCTCGATCGCGGACTCTCCGAAGGTCTCGAGCACGGCAACTAGAATCAGCGTCACCAGGAAAATAAAAACCGAAACCTGCACGGTGTGCGAGATCGCGCTGCGGATAATCGACAGGACGGGCGCACCTTCGTGGGAGTGACCGTGGTCGTGCCCATGGCCGTGGTGGTGCTCATGCTCGCCTGCGTGACCGTGGTCATGGCTGTGTCCGTGGTCGCGCTCGTGTTCCTCTTCATCATCATCGCAACCGCAATGGTCGCGCTCGCACAGCTCATGGATGTGATCGGCGCTCACGCCCGCCTCGGCCACCTCGTCGATGATGTCACCGCCAGTGTGGTCGTCGTGTGCGCAGTTCACGTGGGCCGGGTTGGCCGCGGTTCCCAGCACGGTACGGCGAATCGCCGCATGCGCGCGAGCGTTACGACGCAGGCCGCGAATGGCGGCGTCCACGATAAAGCCCGTGACCAGCGCGATCAGTGCCTTCGAAGCCAAAAGCATCGCCATGGTCTGCACGGGCACCTGCTCGGCGAGCAACAGCGGCAGCATCTCATCGGAGGTCGAAAGGAACACCGCCACCAACGTGCCCAAGGTCACGACACGACCGGCGTACAGCGTTGCCGCCATGGCCGAAAAGCCGCACTGCGGCACCATACCCAGCAACGAGCCAACCACGGGACCTGCGGCGCCGGCGCGCTTGATGGCCCCGTTAACGCGGTCGCCCGCGACGTGCTCCAAGGTCTCGAGGGCCAGATACGTCACCAACAAAAACGGCACAAGCGAGAGCGTGTCCTTGCCGGCGTCGAGCAGAATATCAATCAGCAAATCCATGACGGATGGAACCTTTCGTGTCTTTCGGCAGCATTGTAAAAGTCCTAGCGGTCAACTAGGGTATTGTAGTTGTCCTAGGCGCGATGCCAATAGTTGCCCATGGTAAACTATCATCTCGCCACATCTCAATGAACCCGAGCCGCGCGCTGCGGCCCGTCCAAGGAGCAGTTATATGAACGTTTCACAAGCACTCGAATACGAGCGCCAGCCGTTTATTCCCATGTTTATCTATGGCGATCACGGCGCCATGGAGTCCGAGCGCCAGAAGGGCGAGGAGGCCCTTAAGGTGCTCGAAACCGAGTACTTTACCGCCGAGGGCGACCCCAGCTTCGACTTTGCCACCGTGCGCGACCTGGCTGACCGCAACCGCGACCTGTGCGACCAGATTGGCGAGGCGCGCCTGCGCAACGTGACGCCCGCGACGCTTTCGCGCGGCCTGTCCGATGCCGACACCTGCGCCGCCATCGGTAAGATGCAAAAGCGCACCGCCGCGTCGGTCATGCGCGAGATCCGCGGCGACCGCGACGCGCTCGGCGTGGCCTACGCCCGCAAGCCCATCCAGGGCACCGTGCTCGGTATCGACATCGAGACCACCGGCCGTGCACCCGAGCGCGGTTATATCATCAATGTGGGTTGGGAAATCATGGAGCTCACCAGCGACGCCGTCCCGCACGACGCCGAGGCACACTACTGCGGCCTGCCCGATATCTACCGCGGCGAGGATGTGCCGTTGTCGAATATCCACCACATCACCTGGGACGACATCGACGGCAAAAAGCCGTTCCGCGAGAACAAGGAACTGCAGAAGCAGCTGCTCAAGCTTATGAAGAAGTACCCGTACATGGCGCACAACGCCGCCTTTGAGGACAGTTGGTTCAAGATCCACCTGGACGGTTACGCCGAGGCACGCCGCGCCGGCAAGATCAGCGTCATCGACTCGCGCCAGATCTGCCGCAGCCTGGATGCCGACGTCCGCTCGCTCCCCCGCGAATCCGCGCCCGCCGCGCTCGAGAACTGGGCGCGCCGCCGTGGAACCCTCGCCGCCGACGCCAACGAGCAGCATCTGGGCCTGGACGACACCGACCTCATGCTCCGCACGGTTCAGGCCGAGTTCAACCTCAAGAACCTGTTTGCCAAGTAGAAACGTCTACGACAAACTCCGACGTAGATCACGAGCGGCCTCGCAGCGGGAAACCCCGCAGCGGAGCCGCCCTACGTTCCACAGATAGATCTGCCATCACAAATTCTGAACCCTCATTTTGAACGATTTCGGCCAATTCCCGACACGCAATTCGTTGTCGGATGGTGATGCATCGATATCAAATGTGCAGCAATTGAGTATTTCTATGCTATAGCCGAGCTGCGAAAACGTTTATTTATGGCATACCAACCCATAATTGCGTCAAGCTTTTGGACAGCATTTGGTTAGACCTCTAAAACGGCTTTTCCACTCAGCGCCATCAACACGGCATTAGCTGACACGATATATACCATGAGTATCGTATTGTCACATACCACTGCAAAAGCGGTCTACCAGGCCGCGCATTCGGTGTCTGCGAAAGGCATCGAGTCCTGTAACCCTGCCGCGATTTACGGATCATGTCCCACCGGAACGCTCCTTGACGCAGCCGCAGAATGGCTCACCAAACATGATGTTTCCCTCGACGCAAATGATTCCCTCGAGGTGATGGTGTTTGATCGCAGGAATGCGCGCTATGCAATGAACTGTCAATGCCACGTGTCTTCAAAACGATTCTCGAACTCACGCTTTATAGAGCTTGAAGATGGCATCTTCATTGTTGGCGTTGAGCTTTGCGCACTTCAAGCCGCCACCTATCTCCCTTTTCGCGAACTGGTGGAGTACTACTTTGAATTGTGCAGCGCTTACTCCCTTGAAACCGGCTCTTCCACCTCTTATAACGAGCGTTTCGCGCTCACCTCGACCGAGAGGTTAAAGCAGTTCTTTAATTCCATTACCAGATGCGACGGTTTGGCCCTTGCCCGAAAGGCGATCCAATGTGTGCGCGACGGATGCCGGTCTCCCATGGAAACGGCCTTTGTCATGATGCTAACGCTGCCCAAAAGCGAAGGAGGGCTTGGTATTAAGGGAATTGAGACCGATTACGAGGTGCAGGTCACCGCCGCCGCAAAGAATCTCACGAGACGCAAGAAGTTCTTTATGGATGCGTATCTAAAGAAATCTCGCACAGACATTGAATACAACGGTTTTTATCATGACGCGGAAGAAGACCGCACCATCGATGAGGAACGCAAGAATGCGCTTGCGTCCATGGGATACGGAATCATCACCGTCAGCCGTTATTCCTTTATGCATGCCAGCGCTTTCGTTAGGGTCATGGAAGCGATCCAACGGAAAGAGGGCGTACGCCCCTCGCGTCTGCCAAAAGACTTTCAAATCATGCAAGAGGACCTGAGACAGTTTGTGCTCAGAAGGTTTATAGAAGAGAAAAAGCGAATTCAGAAGCAGCTTCGCCAGGATTCCGAAGAGCGTCAACGAATCGACCTCGAAAAAGCAACGCTCGAAGGCATCACGCTGGATGACCCGACAATTAATGAAGTTCCGGCAATCGATGACATGCAGACTGTCGAATCCGACAGCCCATCATTTGCCCAAACAAGCAGCCTCGCGCCCGAGGGCAGGGTCTTCGGGGCCGGAGACTAGGCCGGCTAACAAGGTGGGTACCCTAGCGACGTGCAAAATTGCGAGTATTCAGCAGGGTCGGGTGTCTATCACCCTCGAGTGGATCCAAATGTGAAGCGAAATCACTCTTGCGTGAGAGCGTTAGGCAACATTTGAGGAAGAACTCATCGGATTAACACCCTAAGATAACTCTTGAACTGCATTATATGACCTGCAATAAATTAGCGGACCCCTATAGTTGCAGAATACTCCATTTTTTGCACGGCACGAGGGTACCCACCTTGGCATCGACTATCAAAAAACGCTCAGTCCGGGATCTCGTCCACTATTCCCCATCATTTTGTACAACGAATTACCTGAACGTCATTGACATATGAACATGCACTCATATAATCGAAAGTAAATTATATGAGTGCATGTTCATATGAAAGGATATTGCAATGAGCATCCGCGTTGATGAAACGAAACTCGACATCGAGGCCACCGAACCCGCGATCCCGACCACCTGCTCGCCCGAGGACCTTCCCGACGAGGAGCTTCTCTACGACCTCGCCGACCTGTTCAAGGTCTTCAGCGACACCACGCGCATCAAGATCCTTTACGCCCTCATGGGCCGCGAGCTCTGCGTGGCAGACATCGCCGAAGCGACCGAAACCTCGCAGTCCGCGGTGTCGCACCAGCTGCGCACACTCAAGCAGTCGCACCTGGTTAAATTCCGGCGCGACGGGCGCAATATCCTATACTCGCTCGCCGACGACCACGTCTACACCATGCTCAACCAGGGCATGAGCCATATCTGCGAATAGCAACCAACCACGGTACCAGCGCGGCCTGCACCCAAGCCGCAAAAACGGGAAAGGAACCCACCATGAAAAAGCAGTACAAGCTCGATGAGATCGATTGCGCCAACTGTGCGCGCGAGCTTCAGGACGAGCTGGCCAAGCTCGAGGGCGTCAAATCCGTGTCCGTCAACTTTATGACCCAGAAGCTGACGCTCGAGGCCGATGACGCCGAGTTCGACGAGGTCCTCGACCGCGTTGTGGAGTTCACCGCCGACGCCGAGCCGGACTGCGAGATCATTCTCTAGCCCAGGTTTACGCCAACCCGCAAGGCCGCGCTTGCCGCGGCCTTTGCTCGCGAAATTATATGAGCGAGTGTTCATACATTCAAATGGGAGGATACGAATCATGGCCACCGCCGACCCCAAGAAGAAAAAGAAGAAGCGCAGGAAAAAAGAGTCACTCGAGCATAAGCGCAACCGCATCCTGGTAGCGCTGGGCATTTTTGCCGTGGTGTACGCCCTCGATGAGCTCGGCACCCTCACTGCCGCATTCGGCACCCCGGGCGACATCTACGCCAGCTTTGTGCTGTTCCTCGTGCCGTTTTTGATTGCCGGCTACGACGTACTGCAAAAGGCATTCAATAACATCCGCCGCGGCAAGGCCTTCGACGAGAGCTTCCTCATGGCCGTCGCGACCATCGGCGCGTTTGCCATGGTGCTCTTCCCCGATACCGACCCGCACATGGCCGAAGGCGCCGCCGTCATGCTGTTCTACCAGGTCGGCGAGCTGTTTCAGGCGTACGCCGTGGGCAAGAGCCGCAAGTCGATCAGTGCCATGATGGACATCGCGCCCGACTACGCTAACGTCGAGCAGCCCGACGGCACACTCGAGCAGGTCTTCCCCGATGACATCGCCGTCGGCACCGTGATCGTGGTCAAGCCCGGTGAGCGCGTGCCTATCGACGGCGTCATCGTCGAAGGCGAAACCCAGCTCGACACCGCCGCACTCACGGGCGAGTCAGTTCCCCGCCCCGCCAAGTCCGGCGACGACATCATCAGCGGCTGCATCAACATGACGGGTCTCATCCACGTGCGCACCACCAAGCCATTTGGCGAGTCCACCGTCGCGCGCGTCCTGGAGCTCGTAGAAAACGCCAGCGAAAAGAAGGCGCGCACCGAGAACTTCATCACGCGCTTCGCCCGCGTCTACACGCCCGCCGTCACCGGCGCTGCCGCGGTGCTCGCGCTTGGCGGCGGCTTGGTCACCGGCGCCTGGTCCGACTGGATCCTGCGCGGCCTGACCTTCCTGGTCGTCAGCTGCCCGTGCGCGCTCGTGATCAGCGTGCCGCTCAGCTTCTTTGGCGGCATCGGCGGCGCATCCAAACTAGGCGTTCTCATCAAGGGTTCTAACTACCTCGAAACGCTCGCCGACGTGGACACCGTCGTCTTCGACAAGACCGGCACGCTCACCAACGGCACGTTTTCGGTCGTGGCGGTGCACCCCGAGTCTGGCTATACCGAGCAGTCGTTGCTCGAGGTCGCAGCCCTTGCGGAGTCGTTCTCCGATCACCCCATCGCGCAGTCCGTGCGCGCCGCCTACCATGGCGAGGTCGACCCCAAGCGCGTAAGCGACTCCACCAACGACGCGGGCCATGGCGTGACGGCAACCATCGACGGCAAGCACGTCGTCGTTGGCAATGCCAAGATGCTTGCTGCGGCCGGTATCGACGCTCCCAATTGCGAGGTTGTCGGCACAATCCTCCACGTGCTCGTTGACGGCGTGTACGCCGGCCACATCGTGATTGCAGACACCGTTAAGGCCGATGCCGAGCAGACGATCCGCGACCTGCACGCCGCCGGCGTCAAGCGCACCGTCATGCTCACGGGCGACCGCGAGGAAGTGGCTGCTGCGGTGGCCAAGCAGCTGGGGCTCGACGAGTTCCACGCGCAGCTGCTGCCGGGCGACAAGGTCGAGCGCGTCGAGGCATTGCTGGCAGCCGAATCGGGCAAGGGCAAGCTCGCCTTTGTCGGCGACGGCATCAACGATGCGCCCGTGCTCACCCGCGCGGACGTTGGCATTGCCATGGGCGCTATGGGTTCCGACGCCGCGATTGAGGCCGCCGACGTTGTGCTCATGGACGACAAGCCGTCCAACATTTCCCGCGCGATCCGCGTGGCACGAAAGACCATGGCGATTGTCTGGCAGAACATCATCTTTGCGCTGGGTATTAAGTTGCTGATTCTGGTGCTTGCGGCACTGGGCATCGCCAACATGTGGCTTGCCGTGTTCGGCGACGTAGGCGTGGCGATCATCGCCATCCTGAACGCCATGCGCGCGATGGGTGTCAAGAACCTGTAGCGTTCGTGGGCTGTCCGGCCGGGACCGGGCTTGGTTTTGAAAACGTCCTCGCGCATGAGGCCCGTCTTTCCTGCTCCTGCGGAGCAACGGAAAGACGGGCCTCGCGCTGCGGAGTGTTTTCAAAACCAAACCCGGTCCCGGCCTGCATTGACACAGCTGAAGGTTCTTGAGCATCGCTTGCTTGCGGGATTCCTTGTCTGAGTTGGACTTGGTTGGCGGGACTACTGGTCCCGGTCGCTGGTTCGCGCTTTGCGCGAACTCCGTGCCACTGTGAGTCAGTTAGGCTTCCGTTGTTGGGCCCGCCACATCTTCCCGTCCCAGCATCGCCCTCAGCTTCTCAAAGCTCTCCTCGCTCAGGCAGTGCTCCATGTGGCAGCCCTCTTGCGACGCGACCTCAGCCGAAACACCCGCATCCTCCAGCAGCCCCACGAAAAAGCAGTGACGCTCCCACATTTGGCGAGCGACCTCCAGACCACACTCCGTCAGATGAACGTCGCGCTTGCCCATTTCGACATAGCCGTTGCTTTCCAGCGTCGCCATGGCCTTGGAAACGCTCGCCTTGGTTACGCCGAGGTACTCCGCGACGTCGATCGAGCGCACGATGCCCTGACGTTGCGACAGAACGTAGATCGATTCGAGATAGTCTTCTCCGGATTCACGCAGGGCCATGGACCGCCTTTCGCGATGATTGCTAGTTAGCCGTTGGATACTTTCCACGGCTTACTTTACCGCAAAAGTTGCCCATGTCTTACTACTTTGCCTAAAAGTTAGCCGTGTTTCACAAAACGAGCGGGACGAAAACAAAATGGGAACACGCCCCGCAAGGAGTGTCCCCAAGTGCCGGGTCGCAGCTACACGAGTCCAAAGTGCTTCGCGGCGTTGTAGATGCCGTCATCGTCTACGGCGGTCGTAACGTAGGTCGCTGCGGCCTTCACAGTCTCCTGCGCGTTGCCCATGGCCACACTAGTGCCCACGGCGGCAAACATCGACAGGTCGTTCTCGCCGTCGCCAAAGGCAATCGCCTCGCTCGCGTCGATGCCCAGGCGCTCCAGCGTCGCCGCCACGCCCAGGTCCTTGCCGCCGTTAGCGGGAATAATGTCACAGAACAGGTCGCACCAGCGCGTGGCGAGCGAATGCGACACGGCATCGGTCACGATATGCTCGTCGTCAGGGTCCACAAAGGCGCAGAACTGGTAGACCGGTGCGTCAAAGGCGTGCTCAAACGGCTCCTCGTGGTAGACGATTCCCGCGTTGCTGCCAGCCGTCACCACGCGCTCGGACAGGCGGTTCACAAACGAGTTCTCGCCCTGCATGCACAGCGAGTCGTAGCGCCCCTGCGCCACCTGGTCCACAATCACCGCGACGTCGTCCGAATCGATCGGGCAGCTGCGGTAAACCCCCTCGGCATCAAAGCAGTGCTGGCCCGAAAGCGTAATGTACGCATCCCAGCCCAGGTCGAACAGCCAGTCCGGCATCTGGTAGGTCGGACGGCCCGTGGCGATCACGCACGCGATCCCCTGCTCGTGAAAGCTGTCGAGCACCTGCTGCGCCGACGCCGGAATCCGGTGGGTCTTAAAGCTCAGCAGCGTGCCGTCGATATCGAAAAACGCGGCTTTGATCATTCTCGCCTACTCCTCGCCCTCGAGCTTTTCGCTCGCCTCGAGCCACGCCATCTCCAGCTCGTCCATGGCAGCGTGAGCCTCGTCGATCTTTGCCTGCTGCTCGCCGAGCGCCGTGTAGTTGGTGGGATCGACTTGGGCCATTGCTGCCTCGGCCTCCTCAACGCGGGTGCGCTGCGTCTCCATCTTGCGCTCGAGCGAACTCACCTCGCGGCGGAGCTTCTGGCGCTCGGCGTTGGACAGGCCGTTGGGCTGACCGCTCGACTTAGGCTTTTCGGCCGCAGCTGCCGCGGCACCGGTGTCGAACGTGCCGGTCTTGGCGCTCGGCGCGCCCACGGGCTCGCCCTCGGCGGTAGCGTTGCACAGGCGCAGGTACTGGTCCACGCCACCGGGCATATGCGTCAGGTGGCCGTCGAGCAGCGCCCACTGCTGGTCGGTCACGCGCTCCATCAAAAAGCGGTCGTGCGTCACCAGAATCAGCGTGCCGGGCCAGCCGTCGAGCAGGTCCTCGACAATCGCGAGCATGTCGGTATCCAGGTCGTTGCCGGGCTCGTCCAGGATGAGCACGTTGGGTTCGTCCAGGATTGTCAGCAGCAGCGACAGGCGACGGCGCTGGCCGCCCGAAAGATCGCCGATGCGGCTCCAGAGCTGCTGCGTCGTAAAGCCCAGGCGCTCGCAGAGCTTCTCGGGCGAAGTCTCCTTGCCGTCGATGACGTAGTACTTCTTATAGTTGCTGAGCACCTCGCGGATCGTGTCGCCCATGTAGGGCTCGAGCTCCTCGAGCTGCTGCGACAGCACGCCAAAGCGTACCGTCTGGCCAATCTTCACGCGGCCGCGCGTGGGCGCAATTTTGCCCTGGATCACGTCGAGCAGCGTCGACTTACCGGCGCCGTTCTCGCCCAAAAGTCCATAGCGGTCGCCCGCTCCGATGAGCCAGGTCACGTCGGAAAGTACCTGCTTGGGCGCGCCATCGGTATCCGCATAGCCGGCGTCCACGTCGACCACATCGATAACCTGCTTGCCCAGGCGGCTCACCGCCAGGCGCTTGAGCTCCAGCTCGTCGCGTACGGGCGGTACGTCGGCGATGAGCTCGCGAGCGGCATCCACACGAAACTTGGGCTTGGTGGAGCGCGCTTGGGCACCGCGGCTCAGCCACGCGAGCTCCTTGCGCGCCATGTTGCGACGGCGCTCCTCGGTAACGGCGGCCATGCGGTCGCGCTCCACGCGCTGCAGGATGTAGGCCGAGTAGCCGCCCTCGAAGGGATCGACCTGGCCGTCGTGGACCTCCCACATGCTGGTGCAGACCTCGTCCAAGAACCAGCGGTCGTGCGTGACCACGAGCATCGCGCCCTGGCCGCGCTGCCAGCGGGCCTTTAAGTGACGCGCGAGCCAGTTGATGGTGCGCATGTCCAGGTGATTGGTGGGCTCGTCGAGCATGAGCACGTCATAGTCGCCGATCAGCAGGCGCGCGAGGTCCACGCGACGGCGCTGGCCGCCCGAAAGCTCGCCCACCGTGCCCTCCCAGGGCACATCGCTAATAAGGCCGGCCAGAATCTGGCGCGTACGCGGGCTCGAGGCCCACTCGTATTCGGGCGTGTCACCGACGACGGCATGATGCACGGTGTCGGTATCGACCAGGTTATCCTTTTGGCCGAGCAATCCAATCGTCGTGTCGCGACGGTGCGTCACGCGCCCGTCATCGGGCTCCAGCGTGCCGGCGAGCACGCTCAGCAGCGTCGACTTGCCGTCGCCGTTTTTGCCGACAATACCAATGCGGTCGCCCTCGCCCACGCCGAGCGTCACGCTATCGAAAATATGCTTGGTGGGAAACTCTAGGCTGACGGAATCGCATCCCAAAAGAATCGCCATATGCCCTGCTCCTTCGTAGAAATTCAACGTTGTCCATGATAGCAGCGAAAAGGCACACCAGCACACGACACAAAAAGGCGGGCCATCTCCCACAAGAGATGGCCCGCTTCTCCAATCAGTCCCGCGGCAACCGTGGCCGCCGCGGGCCTCGAGCATGTCCCGGACTAGGAGAACATGCCGGTGAGGTAATCATTCAGCCGCTTATCCTTGGGCCGTTGGAAAATCTCGTCAGTCTCGTCGTACTCGACCATATCGCCCATGTAGAAGAACGCCGTGCGGTTGGACACGCGCGACGCCTGCTCCATGTTGTGCGTCACGATGACGATGGCGCGGTCGGCAACGATCGACGACATAAGGTCCTCGATCGCCAACGTCGAGATGGGGTCGAGCGCCGAGCAGGGCTCGTCAAACAGGATCACGTCGGGGTTGAGCGCCAGCGTGCGCGCAATGCACAGACGCTGCTGCTGGCCGCCCGAAAGCGCGTAGGCGCTCTTGTCGAGCTTGTCCTTGACCTCGTCCCACAGCGCCGCGCCGCGCAGACTCTCCTCGACCATGCGGTCGAGCTCGTCACGGTCGGTGATGCCGTGGCGCTTGGGCGCAAACGTGATGTTGTCGCGAATGGACTTGCGGAACGGGTTGGGCTGCTGGAACACCATGCCAATGGAACGGCGCAACTCGTACGTATTCTCGGTCCTGGTGTTCACGTTGCGCCCGCGGTAGTTGATCTCGCCCTCCACGCGGCAGCCGCGAATCTCGCGATTCATCAGGTTGAGGCTACGCAAGAAGGTCGACTTACCGCAGCCCGAAGGCCCGATGAGCGCCGTGATCTCGCCCTTATGAAAGTCGAGCGACGTATCGTGCAGCGCATGGTGGCCGCCATAGTACACGTTGACGTCCTTGGTGGAGAGCACGACCTCGTCGCTCACGGCCTTGCCGCTCACGCGAACGCGCTTCTCGCTCTCCCCCACGCTCGACAGAAAGTCCTGGGTCTCGGACGTGGCCGCTTCGGTTGCGGGCGTTGCATTTATCTCGCTCATTCGGCCGTCATCCTCCTTGCCAGTTGCTTGCCCACGATACGGGCGACTACGTTAAACAGCAGCACGCAGATCATCAGCAGCGCCGCGGTGCCCCAAACAATCTGCTGTGCCTCGGGGCTGCCCTCGCCGTAAATCTTGTAGATGTGCACGGCGAGAGACTCGCCGGGGCGGAACACGTTCCAGGCGCAGGTGGGGCTCGACAGGTTAAAGCTCAAGAAGTTCAGGCGAACCGGTGAGCTCATGCCCGAGGTAAAGAGCAGTGCCGCAGCCTCGCCAAACACACGGCCGGCCGAAAGCACGATGCCGGTCACGATGGCGGGCATGGCCTCGGGGATCAGGATGTGCAGCGTGGCCTCCCAACGGGTGAGGCCCATGGCCAGGCACGCATCGCGCTGGGCCTGTGGCACGTCCTCGAGCGCCTGCTGAATCACGCGCACCAGGATGGGACTGTTAAACATGGTGAGTGCGACGGCGCCGGAGATGATGGAGTACTTCCAGCCCAGCTGCACCGAGAACGCCAGAAAGCCGAACATGCCGACGACGATGGAAGGCAGCGAGGACAGCGTCTCGATGGCGGTGGAGGCGATGTCACGGATAGGGCCGTTCGGTGCGTACTCAACCAGGAAGACCGCTCCGCCCAGGCTGATGGGCACCGAGATGACCAGAGTGATCAGCAGCAGGTAGAACGAGTCGAACAGCTGGTAGAGTACGCCGCCCTGAGTTCCGTTGGCGCGCGCGGGCTGCGTGAGGAAGCCCGGCTGGAACAGCGTCGAGATACCCTCGAACAGGATATAGGCCACCATGGAAACGACGATGAGCATGACGATGGCGGCGATCGCCGTCAGCACGCCCGTGGCGATGCGGTCCTGTTTTTGGACACGCCCGAGTCTCGCCTCGTCGATGTGGATGTGCGTGCTAGCCACGAGCCTTCGCCCCCTTGCGGCCAATGAGATGGATGATCAGGATGAAGATGAGGCTCATGCCCATCAACAGCAGACCGAGCGCCCACAGAACATCGTCCTGGGCCGAGCCCTCGGCATAGACCGCCATGGACGTGGTGAGCGTGGTGGTGATGGTCGAGGCCGGCGACAGCAGCGACGTCGGCATGGCCTCAATACCGCCGATGACCATGCGCACGGCGAGCGTCTCGCCAAAGGCGCGCGTCATGCCAAGGATGACCGCAGTCATGAGCGACGGCATGGCGGACTTGAGCACCACGTGCCAGATGGTCTGCCAGCGGGTGTAGCCCAGCGCGAGCGAGCCCTGACGGTAGCCGTCGGGCACGGCGCGCAGGCCATCGACCGAAAGGGTGGTCATCGTCGGCAGGATCATGACAGCCAGCACGATGGCGCCGGGCAGGATGCCCAGACCCGTGCTCACGTGGAAAACGGACTTCATAAGTCCGACGACCACGTGAAAGCCAATCAGTCCAAAGACGACCGAGGGAATGCCGGTCAAAAGCTCAATAAGCGGCTGAAAGACCTTGGAACCAAATTTGGGTTGGATCTCGACCGCAAAGATGGCGGAGCCGATGGCGATGGGCAGCGCGATGAGCGTGGAGAGCACCATGACCGCAAACGAGGTGACGATCAGGGGCAGAGCGCCGGTATAGGGCAGGCCGTTTTCGGCTGTGTTGGCCAGGTCCCACTTGGTGCCGGTGAAGAACTCGACGACCGAGACGCCGTCCTTGACAAAAGCCGAGAGGCCCTTTTGGGCGACCATAAAGATGAGCGCGGCAACGACAAGCGTCACGAGCGCTACGCACGCGCCCGTGACGCCCAGGCCCACGTTCTCAAGGTCGCGCTTTGGCAGCTGTTTTGCCATTGCAAACCTTTCCGGGGGCGATTACTTATTTAGCAGAGACCTTGCCGCTGGCGTCCTTGACGACCTTCATGGCAGAGACGGGGATAAAGCCCTGCTCCTCGACGAGCTTGCCCTGGACGTCGTCGGAAAGCATGAACTCCAGGAAGGCCGTGGTGGCCTCGTCGGCGTCCTTGGAGCAGTACATGTGCTCGGTAGCCCAGATCTTGAAGGAGTCGTCGGTGACGTTTGCGCTCTTGGGCTCGACGCCCTCGACCTTGATGGCGTTGAACTTGGAGTCATCGAAGTGCGAGAAGTCGAGGTAGGAGATGGCGTTATCGGTGCTGCCCATCTGAGTCTGGACGTCGCCGGACTTGTCGAGCTCGGCGTCGCCCTTAAAGTCGACTGCCTCGTCGCCAAAGACGGCAGCCTCGAAGGTGGCGCGGGTACCGGAACCGGCCTTGCGGTTGAGAACGACAATCTTGGCGTCGTCGCCGCCGACCTCCTTCCAGTTGGTGATCTGGCCGGAGAAGATGCCCTTGAGCTGCTCGAGGGACAGGTCGTCGACCGTCACGTTCTTGGAGACGACAGGACCCATGCCCACGACGGCGACCTCGTGGTCGACGAGCTTCTTGACCTGGTCGGCCTCGAGCTTGGTCTCGGCGAAGACGTCGGAGTTACCGATGGTGACGGTGCCGGCGGCAACAGCGGTCAGACCTTTGCCCGAACCGTTGCCCGAGCCGGAGACGGAGACGTCGGGGTTGGCATCCATGAACTTCTCGGCAGCGGCCTCGACGAGAGCCTGGAACGAGGAGGCACCGTCGTAGGTCACCTCGCCGGAGACGGACTCGGCAGCAGCGGCGCTACCCTTGTCGGCGGCGTCGGATGCGCCTGCGCCGCCGCAGCCAACGAGACCGAGACCGACGATGCTGGCAAGACCACCAGCAAGGCCGAGGAACTGACGACGAGAATAAGCCTGATCGAGCATGATCTTCCTTTCGTACATGCGAATCGCGGGCACCCTGCCCGCTTTGCTGTTTGGAAAGATACGACCCCGACCGGGCAGCACCCGCGCCAACTGCGGTTTCTTACGGGCATTTGATAAACCCTTACCGCAAGCGCGGCAGGGCTTTACAAACGAATAACAATCCCGCTGACAAGCATGGCCCGCCTTTTACACCGATAAAAAAGAAGTTGCGGTGAAATAGTTCCTGTTTGGCTGTTAGGCAGCCGATTCTAGGAACTATTCCACCGCAACTTAGATTGGCAAAACGCCGCAACCTTAAAGTTCGAGCTCGTTGAGCCTTAAGATCGCAACAATATAGATCTTGAGCGCTTGCTTGAGCTGTTCCTCGTTGGCACACTCGTTGGGGCCGTGCATCTGGCCGCCCCACGCGGGCAGCTCAAGGCCGGTCTCCTCGGGGCCAAATGACACGGCGCGGGCAAAGTTGCGCGCGTACGTGCCGCCGCCCATGGCAAAGGGCTCGGCATGCTTACCCGTAAACTCGTTATAGGTGTCAATCAGCGCTTTCACGGCCGGATCGTCGGCAGAGACCGAGAACGGCACCTTGGTACGACCCACGAGATACGTCACACCAAAGCGGCCCACGAGCGGCTCGAGCTGCTCGCAGATGGTATCGGCGCTCGTGCTGTCGGGGAAACGCACGTCGATGACCTGCTCAATGTGGCCATCCGCCACGCGGATGACGCCGGGGTTGCAGGTGAGCGGGCCAAACGCCGGGCTCGTCGCGTCGATACCCAGGCCGCGGCCATAGGCGTCCGCATGCACAAAGGCCAGAAACTTGACAAACTCGTGCTCGGCAGGCGTCAGCAGGCGCTCGTCGCGCGCACCAAACGCATCCTCGGCCTCGCGCAGATACGCCACGATGAGGCCGACGGCATTGATTGTTCCCTCGGGCATCGAGGCATGACCGCCAATGCCGTGGGCGAAAATCTGCGCATGCCCGTTGCCGAGCGCCGTGATCTCCAGGCGGTCGGCGTTCTCAACAGGCGCCGGCAGCTCATCGGCGGCAATCGCAAGCTCGCAGATAGACTGCGACGGAATGGCGTTGCTCGCTTCGGCGCCGCTCCAGGACACAATGCGCCCGCCGTCGATCTTGGGACTCACAAACGTCGCCCCAAACTGACCCTTCTCGGCATTACAAACCGGGAACTCGGCATCGGGCGTAAACAGAAAGTCGGGGTTCGCGTGGTTCTCCAGATAATGGTGAACGTCGGACATACCCACTTCCTCATCGCAGCCCAGCAGCGCGCGGAAGGTATAGCGCGGGGTGATGCCGTGCTTGAGCAGATAGGCGCCGGCGTAGAGCGACAGCACGGCCGGGCCCTTGTCGTCGATCACGCCGCGGCCGAGCAGCCAGCCCTCGCGACGCTCCATCGCAAACGGGTCGGTGTTCCAGCCGGGGCCGGCAGGCACCACGTCCACATGGCAGATAGTCGCGAGCTGCTTGTCGCCGCGGCCAGGGATATCGGCAATGCCCACAAAGCCCTCGTCGTCGCTCGTCTGGTAGCCGAGCTTCTGCGCAATGCCGAGCGCGCAATCGAGCGCGTCACGGACTGGGCGGCCAAACGGCGCGCCGGGCTCCGCATCGGCGGAAACTGCCACGGACGGATAACTCACCAGCTGCTCGATATCGGCGACGACATCCTCCCAGACCTCGTCGACATACTCGGTAACGCTCTGCTCCACCTGATTCATGGAGGACCTCCTTACCAATGAGCGGCGAGCGCGCCCGCCTCTCACATCACATACTTATATAGCGAAAAGTTTAGCAAGCTCGGCCACCGAGTGCACCACCGCATCGGCGCCCGCGGCCTCGTGCTCCCCCGGTGCCGCCGCGCCCGAATAGATGCCGATACACGGCACGCCCATCGCGTGCGCGCCCTCCACATCGTTGAAGCGATCGCCGATCATCACGGCACCGTCGGCCGTCGCGCCCAGGGCCGCCAGCGCATCGCGGACCGAATCCGCCTTGGTCTCGCGCCCCTGCGGCGGATTCATGCCAACCACGGCCTCAAACTGGCAAAGCCCCAGCTCATGCACCATATCGATGCACTTCGCCTCCATGCGAGACGTCGCGACCGCCATGCGATGCCCCTGCGCGGCAAGGCTGTCGAGCAGCTCGGAGATTCCATCGAACACGGGGTACTCATCCGGCCCCAGCTCATCGAAAAAGGCACGGTACTCGTCGGCCACCACAAGCGATTCCTCGCGCGAGAAGCCATAAAAGTCGTGGAAGCTCTTCCACAGGGGAGGCCCGATCATACGGCGCAGGTCACCCATCTGCGCTTCCGAAAACCCGCGCGCAGCAAGCGTCTTGCGCGTCGAGGTCATCACCGCCCGGCCTGTATCGGCCACCGTGCCATCGAAATCAAACAGCACGACCGGCCGCTTGCATATCTCCAGTGCCTCCATCGGCATCCCTCTTCCCCAGTTGATGATTTCCACACCGACACTTCAAACTGTTGACTATTCAACAATTGAACCTAGCAATGTGGAATGACTCTACTATACTTGTCGCACTTTGCTCTCAGAAGGCGGCGCGCAAACGCCCCAACGAAAGGTGCAATTATGTCTTTTGCCATCATAACCGACTCCACGTCGGACATCTCCCCCGCCCGCGCCCAAGAGCTCGGCATTTACGTGATTCCACTGCATGTGATTATCGAAGGCGAGGACCTGCTCGACCAGGTGCAGATCACCGCCGAGGAGTACGTCGCCCGCATGGCAGGCTCCGAGCAGCTACCGCACACCTCGCAGCCGAGCGCCGGTGAGTTCAAGGCGCTCTTTGATCGCGTGCTCGCTGACGGCCACGACAGCGCCATCTTTATCTCGCTGTGCAGCGAGTGGTCCGCCTGCTATGCCAACGCCAGCCTGACAGCCGATACCCACGAGCTCGACGTGCGCTGCATCGATTCGCGCACCGGCTCGGGCGCCGAGGGCCTGCTGGTGGAGTACGCGCTCGCCATGCGCGAGGACGGCCGCAGCCTGGACGAGACCGAGACGCAGATCCGCGCGACGCTGTCCGACACCCACCTGCTGCTGATTCCCCGCACGCTCGAAAACCTCGTTAAGAACGGCCGCGCGCCCAAGCTCGCTGGCCAGCTGACGCAGATGCTCAACATTCGCCTGGCCGTTTCGCCGGAGTGGAAATCGGGCGAGATCAAGGCCATCAAGAAGGGCCGCGGCGCCAAGCGCATCGTCGCCAACACCATGGCCGATTGCCTCGCATTTTTGGCAGAACACCCGGGTTCAAGCGTACGCGTGCTCACAACCGGTGCCGCTGAGGAGCAGGAGCTCGTCAACCAAGCGCTCGCAGGCCAGGACTACGTAGACGCCGGCACCGGCCCCATCGGCTGCACCATCGCAACCCACGTAGGCGTCGACGCCATCGCCATCAGCTACTGCCCCCGCTACCAGCCAACTCGCTAGGGACGTCCACATCAGTTGCGGTGAAATAGGGACTGTTTTTGGCTTATCAACCGCAAATCAATCCCTATTCCACCGCAACTTCTTTTGCTGAGCCATCCATATACAAGATATGCTGACGATCGGCGCATTCCCAGCTGTTTGGGGGAGCTTCGACTAGCCCCTAGCGGTACCCGGTGGGCAAAAAATGGCAAATATGAGTACTGTCATAAATTTAGTAACAGCAAAATTTCGCTGAAATTGCCCGCTTCCACCGATTTCAAGCTCCATAAAGCCCCGAATCGTCGTGTTTAGGGGGGTGAATATACTAAAACTCAGTCAATTGGTCTTAGATACTTCTCAAATGATATGAGACTAACTGAGCAACAGTACTCATATTTTCCATTTTTTGCCCACCGGGTCTGAATGAGGTCCGCTCTTTACGCCTCCGGCTACCCATATGACCGCAAACCCTGATTATCAAGGACCGTCGCGCACCTTGGCATCGACCGAAAGCCGCTCGCAGAATAATCCCTTGCCATTAGCAAACTTGAATCGAAATTACATATCCCAAAAAGCCGTAATGCCGTACCCTCGTCTCAACAACTCCAATACAAGGACGGCATTCAAATGGGCAACGCCATGCATCAATACGCCCTCTTTGGGACCGCACAATTTAAATACGATCAGACGATCACACATATATCGGACCAACACCGACAAATCGTCATTTGCAACAACGGTTCAGACGTACGCTACGCAACGCTAGAAGAGTGGGAAGAAGCTGGCGCTTTGTTCGATGAACGAGCGCAAATCGAGGGCATCGTCACCAGCGCGAGCCCAGCACGCGATAAACTCGAGCTCTTTCGCAGTCTCTTTACCGGGCGCAAAGATGTTTACGCTCATGGATATCGCAGAAAGGACGGGGGCATTGGCTATACGCCTGCTTGTGCTAATGAGTGGGAGCCAGGAATTTGCCCCAAAGCAGCCCATCAAAGAGTTAAATGCGTAGAATGCAGCAATCGCGTCTTCCCGGAATTAAGCGATGCCGCAATCATTGCTCACTTTAAAGGCAACGATGACCGGTTCCGCGATGTCCTCGGGCAATATGTTTTCGATAGGAACTGCAACACGAAAGTTCTCGTCATCGATTTTGACAAAGCGGACTGGAAAGAGGCAACAAATGCCGTACGGCTTGTTGCAATACGACGGGGCATTAACGCCGCTGTTGAGCGCTCAAGGTCCGGCAACGGCGCCCACATCTGGTTTTTCTTCCTCGAGCCAATCAGCGCAAAGGCTGCCCGAGAGTTTGGAAGTTGCCTCATAACCGAAGCTGCGGCGCATAATAAGACAATCACGTTCGAGGCCTTTGATCGAATGCTACCCGCTCAGGCCACTATTCCCGATGGAGGCTTCGGAAACCTCATCGCACTCCCCTTTCAAGGCAAGGCGCAACGTGAAGGAAACAGTGTATTTGTAGACGAACAATTCAAGCCCTTTCCCGACCAATGGCTCTATCTATCACAAGTCCAGCTGATTCCGCGCTCGACGGTGCAAGATCTGATTGAGGCCCCTGGAAACAACCCGCACGGACCAGCAACAACTACGGTGGCAAACAAGGGCAAACGGTATGCCCAAAGACCACGAAAGCGACTACCACTCACATCGCGGGACTTTCCCTCATCGCTGCCCGTTATTCAAGCCGATATGCTGTACATCCCCGAGAAGTCTCTGAGTCCAGCAGCTCAAATGGAAATCCGCGGACTTGCGACATTTGCCAATCCGGCATTCTATCGCGCGCAGTTCATGCATCAATCAGTATTCGGCAAACCGCGACTCATAGACCTTAGCGAACTGAGAGATGGTCATGTTGCAATTCCCCGGGGCTGCAAAACTCAACTTGAGCAGCTAGTTCAAGAGACCGGCGTTACCGCCCACTATTCAGACGAGCGCAAATCGGGTAATCCGATTGTTATGGCATTTAAAGGAGTCCTTCGCCCTGAGCAGCAAATCGCCGCTGATCAGATGCTCATATACGAAGACGGAATCATGTCCGCGCCGACAGGCTTCGGTAAAACAGTCATCGGAGCTTATCTTATTGCATCCATTGGTCTTCCAACGCTCGTCATCGTTCCCAAAACCGCACTCATAACCCAATGGAAATCCCAGCTCGAGCGATTTATCGACATTACGGACAACAGGGAGCCCGTCCGAACCCCAAAAGGACGAATCAGCAAAAGGCAGCCTCCGGTCATCGGACAAATAGGAGGAGGCAAAATGGCCGTAAGCGGCCTCGTCGACATCGCTTCGTTCCAGTCGTTATCTGGCAAAGACCGCCAAACTGGAGAGCCGATAGTTAAGGGCCTTGTTCGTAATTACGGCCTCATTATCTGCGACGAATGCCACCATGCCGCCGCACCACAGCTCGAGCTTATTCTCAAGTCCGCCCCGGCCAAATACGTATACGGCCTTTCTGCGACGCCCGAACGATCCGACGGCCTTACGCGGGCGCTCTCCATGCTCTGCGGCCCGCTCCGTTATGTTATCGATCCAAAAGCGCAAGCGATTCAGCAGGGCATCCAGCGCATCGTACGGCCTCGTTTTACTGGAATTCGACTACCCGCCTACGAGCCAGGTGCAAACTTCAATCAGATTCTCGACCTGCTGTGCACGCATGCAGCTAGAAACGAATTGATTGTCAACGACGCTATTGAAGCTGCGTCAAACGGCCGGCATCCGCTCGTGCTGACTAAAAGGAAAAAGCATGCCGAGGAGCTGTTCGGGATGCTCAAAAACCAAGGACACGAACCCGTTCTCCTGACCGGGGAAATCGACGCCAAAGAAAGAAAAACGATACTGAGCAGTCTTCCCCGCTTCGAGCATGAACATCGAATCATCGTCGCCACCGAAAGCCTTTTGGGCGAGGGCTTCGATCTGTCCTACCTTGACACTCTACTCATTGCCACGCCAATATCGTGGGACGGCAGCATCACGCAGCAGGCGGGCAGGCTCCATAGAAGCCACGAGGGCAAGCGACGGGTTGAGATATTCGACTACGTTGATTTATCTATACCCATGCTCGCCCGCATGTACCAGAAGAGACTCAAGACCTACGCCAAGCTCGGGTACGAAGTCTACGTGACCGGTGGCAGCGAGCAGTCCGATCAAAACATTCTCATAGAACCGGCCAATGCCGTAGAGACTCTGGTTGAAGACATCGTTGGCGCCGCCAAGAGCATCTTCATTGCCGCGCCCTACGCATCCGCCGCCTGCCTCGCAAAGCTCGGCGATGCAATCAAAGGTGCCACCGCCCGAGGGATTGCTCTTGAGTTTTTCATTGCCTCGACTCCGCGCGAAGATGCAAGCGAGACTTTGGCAGAAATGAACGTCGAGCATGCCATTAGAGCAGAAGGACGTTTGTGTGCAGCGATAATTGACGAAGAAACAATCTGGTACGGAACGATCCCGCTACTAGCTTTCCCCAAGAAAGAAGACTGCAGCATCAGGTTCAAAAACAGCGAGATCGCAGCGGAGCTCTTAGACGAAATCAACCACAAGGGAAAGCCAGATGCCACGTCAACAGGCAGGACATCCCCACCACTTGCGGTGGAATAGGGACTGTTTTTTGGCGTATCAGCCGCCAATCAATCCCTATTCCACCGCAAGTTAAAAGCGAGTGGCTAGCTCAGTGGGCCCTGGAACAGTTCTTGATGCGAACCCATTCTGACCAGTCGAATCACCGGATTAGTTTTATGCGGCAGGTAGAGAACGACCACGTCGATCAGGCCGCCGGATAGATGGAAGTCGATGTGCCCGTTGTAGTTGCCGCCCGGGTTGGAGAGCTCGTGGGCACCGTACTCCGCCGGAAGCGAACCATGTGCCGCAAGCTCGGCAACTGCCGCCTTAAACTCGGTTTTTAGCTGCGGATGACTCTGCATCGTTCGCTTGTAGTCGGCCTTAAACTGAGCCTCGACCTTAATCTCAAACATCGCTTAGCCCTCATCGAGGAATGACATAAGCTCATCGGCGTTGTTGAATGACGGGCTATCGTCCGGCAAAATCCCCAACTCATGAGCCTCGGCGATTACCATGGCACGCCTCGTCGCCTCGTTGGGCACTTCCGCCCTTCCTACAATCTCAAAAGGAATCTTTCGCTGATTTACAAGCTGCCGAACGGCAAGATTGAGATAGGAATTGAGGCTGAGGCCGACCGAATCCAAGAACTCAGTCGCCTGCTCCTTGAGCCCCTCTTCGATGCGAACCGTCGTAGGCTTAACCGTTGCAGTAGACATACGCGACCTCCTCGCCCTCGTCTTTTGCATCAGTATACCCAATATAAATGGCAAACTGACGTTAGATAGCATCAGATTGCTATACATATTCATATCGCGGTGGGGCACGATTGCCCTACATCAACCCGCTCAGGGCAATGTCGACGGCTTCGTTGAGGTCGTCGGTGATGTGTACGAGCTCCGGATCGAGCGGGCTGATCATACCGGTGTCCATCACCGGACCGTTAAGCCAGTCGAATAGGCCCTGCCAGTACTCGGTGCCCACCAGCACAAGCGGCATGCGCTTAACCTTGTGCGTCTGCACCAGCGTGAGCACCTCGAACATCTCGTCGAGCGTGCCAAAACCACCGGGAAACACGATGGCACCCGAGCTGTATTTGACGAACATGGTCTTGCGCACAAAGAAGTAACGGAAGTCCATACCGAGGTTCACATATTTGTTGAGCCCCTGCTCGTGCGGCAGCTCAATGCCCAAACCAACTGACTTGCCGTTGACGCTCGCCGCTCCCCTGTTGGCCGCCTCCATGATGCCAGGGCCGCCACCGGTGATAACCGCCACGCCGCGCTGGGCGATTTTGCGACCGACCGTGCGCGCCGCCTTGTAGAGCGGATCGGTCTTGGGCGTGCGGGCGCTGCCGAAGATGGTCACCGCAGGGCCAAGCTCGGCAAGCGCGCCAAAGCCATCGACAAACTCTGCCTGAATGCGCAGCACACGCCACGGATCAGCATGCAGCCAGTCGGTCGACTCCTCGGGCGCCAGCAGGTTGGCATAGGTGTTGTCTTTAGGAATCATGGGGCCGCGCATGACCACGGGACCGCGGCGGTACGTCTCGTCGTAGGCAGGCTCGCCCTCAACATTCTCGTTCTTAATCATGGGTACTCCTATCGAGAAAAAGAAAACGGGCGGGGTCGACGCCATGCGCCAAACACCCGCCCGAACATCAACTATTCGGTATGGTACCCACGATGCATCAAGCACTTGCAAGGCATCGGTCAGCGGTCGCGCAGACGGTGTTAGCAAACGTGATGACCGGCCAGCGCTCGCCCCTTGCCGTTGCCCACGCTCCGCAAGCGCCCGCGCCGCTCTTAGTAGTCCACCGCCGCAGGACTGTTCATCCAGTCGCTCACGAACGCACCGTAACGGCCCTCGATAATGGCCTGGCGGGCACGCTGCATAAGGTTGAGCAGGTAGTAGATGTTGTGCATCGACAGCAGAATACCGCCGAGCATCTCCTTCTGCGTGACCATGTGACGGATGAGCGCGCGGCTGTAGCCGCCCGTGCACACCGGGCAGGTGCAGGTGGGGTCGATGGGGCCGTCGTCGTGCGCAAAGCGCGCGTTGCGGAAGTTAAGGCGACCTTCACTGGAGAACGCCGTACCCATGCGGCCGGTGCGCGTCGGCAGCACGCAGTCGAACATGTCGATGCCCACGCCAACGCCGCGCACGAGCGTGGTAGGGTTGCCGACGCCCATGAGGTAGCGCGGCTTGTGCTTAGGCATGTACTCGGAAACCAGCGGCGCCAGAGTCTCGAACATGGTCTCGTGGTCCTCGCCCACCGAGTAGCCGCCGATGCCGTAGCCGGGGAAGTCGCCGCACTCCTCCAGGTGGCGCAGCGATCGAAGGCGCAGGTCCAGATGCATGCCGCCCTGGACGATGCCAAAGAGTGCCTGGTCATCGCGGGTGTGAGCCTTGTAGCAGCGCTCGGCCCACATGCTTGACAGCTCCACGGCGCGCTCGACGTAGGCGCGCGTGGCAGGATAGCCGGGGCACTGATCGAGCTGCATGCAGATGTCGGAGCCGAGCTTCATGGCGATTTCCATGTTGTCCTCGGGCGTCCAGAACACGTGGCGGCCATCGTAGTCGTTGACGATAAAGCGCACGCCCTCGTCAGTGAGCTTGACGGCGTCGTTGTGGCTGAAGACCTGGAAACCGCCCGAATCGGTGAGGATGGGGCCGTGCCAGTTCATAAACTTGTGCAGTCCGCCCAGCTCGGTGATGGTGTCCTCGCCGGGACGCATAGACAGGTGATAGGTATTGGCAAGCACGATCTGGGCGCCGAGCTGTTTGACGGTCTCGGTGGGAATGCCCTTGACGTTTGCCTTGGTGCCCACGGGCATGAAAATCGGCGTCTCGATGTCGCCGTGCGGGGTGTGCAGCACGCCGGCACGCGCGTGCGTCGTCGGATCCTCGGCGATCAGGTCGAATTTAAAAAGGCTCTGGTCCATAAACTGGAACTCCTTGGTTGCGGTTCATACGCAAACCATTATACGGGCAACCCGCAAGAAGCACCGACTCGACAGAAACTGGTGCAAAGGAAACCTGCCCCCTGCACCAATGCACCAATGCACCAATGCACCAATGCACCAATGCACCAATGCACCAGGATAAAAATGATCCGTTTTCCTCCGTCCCCAACGGATCATTTCCGACAGCCACAGCAACGCCGATGTTTTGGCACCGACAGACACTATGACCCAATCCGAGGGCACTAAAAAGATAGGAGCCCCCGCTCG
>UQPP01000023.1 GCA_900543025.1 uncultured Collinsella sp. | reverse complement strand
GCAGCGTCAAGCGGTCCGCCGTTCGGTAGAACGGCGGAACTAATTAGCTCTGGCGGTAATGATCGAAGAAGTCGGCGAGGTCTTCGAGCGACTCTTTGAGCACTTCCATGCGCGGCAGGTACACGATGCGGAAGTGGTCGGGCTCAGCCCAGTTAAAGCCGCCGCCGCGCGTGATCAGGATCTTCTTCTCGTGCAGCAGGTCAAGGGCAAACTGCTCGTCATCGGTGATGTTGAACTTCTTCACATCCATCTTGGGGAAGATGTAGAACGCCGCGCGCGGCTTGACCACCGAGATGCCATCGATCTTGCTGAGTGCCTCATACACAAAGTTGCGCTGCTCGTAGACACGACCGCCGGGGCGGATGTAGTCGTTAACCGACTGATGGCCGCCGAGCGCCGTCTGGACGATCGACTGAGCCGGCACGTTGGAGCACAGGCGCATGTTAGAGAGCATGTTGACGCCCATGATGAAGTCGCTCATGCAGCGTTGGTTGCCCGAAAGCACCATCCAGCCAATGCGATAGCCCGCGATCATATGCGACTTGGACAGACCGCTAAACGTAATGCAAGGCAGGTCGGGGGCGAGCGATGCAATTGAGACGTGCTCGTAGCCGTCCATGCACAGGCGGTCGTAGATCTCGTCGGCAAAAATCATGAGCTGGTGCCTGCGCGCGATCTCGACAATGCCCTCGAGCACCTCACGCGGGTAGACGGAACCCGTGGGGTTGTTGGGGTTGATGATGACGAGGGCCTTGGTCGCGCTCGTGATCTTGGACTCCATATCCTCCAGGTCGGGATACCAATCCGCCTGCTCATCGCACAGATAGTGCACGGGATGACCGCCGGCAAGGGTTGCGCACGCCGTCCAGAGCGGATAGTCGGGGCTGGGGATCAGGATCTCGTCGCCGTTGTCGAGCAGCGCGTTCATCGAAAGCTGAATGAGCTCGGACACGCCGTTGCCCGTGTAGATGTGCTCCATCTGAACATTGGGCAGGCCCTTGATCTGCGAGTACTGCATAATCGCCTTGCGCGCAGAGAACAGGCCGCGCGAGTTGGAATAGCCTTCGCAGTCGGGCAGCTGCTGGCGCATATCCTTAATGACCTCATCGGGCGTGCGGAAACCAAAGGGCGCGGGGTTGCCGATGTTGAGCTTGAGGATGCGCTCGCCTTCGTCCTCCATACGGGCTGCCTCGTCGACGACGGGACCGCGCACGTCATACAGGACATTCTCGAGTTTGGTGGATTTAGAAAAAGTACGCATGGTGGTGCTCCTTGGAATTTGAGCTGAGGGATGGGGTTCGGGCTTGGAATCGTTGCGAGGCGATGATGTCTCGCCTTGATCGGCGTCACCGGCAAGCAGCCAGGTAACATCGACCTCCAAAATGCGGGCGAGCAGCTCTGCCACATCGCGCCGCGGAATCGTCTTGCCACTCACATATTGGCTCATCTGACTCTTGCCGAGTTTTTTGCCGAGCATCTCCGATGCGCGGATTACGTCCGACTGGCGAACGTCGCGATCGGACATGGTCTGTCGCAGGCGATCGCTAAACGTCTCTTGGGCCACTAGAACCTCCTTGCTGGCAAAGTTCAATTTACAGAACACGAATTGAACCTGAGTTCAATTTAGGCAGCAGTATAGCGCGGCGCATTATCGGGAAGTTCAATTTCACTAGAAAATGTACCGAACCCCGAGAATTGTCCCAAAGTGGACAGCAGGTACGCGCTTTTAGAGATATTCAAGAAAACGAGCCGCCGCAAGCGAAACGTCAGCGGTGCGGTATATGGCGTTGATCTGCCGATGAGGATGCCCCTCGAGCGGGCACACGGCAACATCGAACTGGCAGCGGCGCAAGATGAGCGCGGGAAGAATGCTCACGCCCAGGCCGTCCTCGACCATGGCCATAATCGCATAGTCATCCCAGGTCGACAGCTTGGAGCGCACCGTCAGCCCCGCCCGACGGAACAGCGGCGTAATCTCGTCGTCGCTACCCCGTTCTAGCAGAATAAACTGCTCGTTAGCCAAATCGGCAAGAGAGATGACCTCCGCCGTGGCAAGTAAAGAGTCTGCCGGCACTACCGCCATCAACTCGTCGCGCACCAAAGACCGCGATGTCATGCCACTTTCTCGGGGCTCACGCGGGATAAAGCCCAGATCGCAGCGGCCCTCTGCCACCCATTGTTCAATCTCTGAGTAATCGCCCATCAGCAACTCATAATCGATGTCCGGATGATCGGCGCGAAAGCGCGCGATCACCGGCGGCAGCACGTGGGTCGCCACACTCGAAAACGTACCGATACAGATCTTGCCACGCATGAGCCCACGCATCTCGTCCACGCGTCGCTGCAAACGAACAAATTCCTCGCATAACGTCTCGACCGCCGGCATAACTTGCCGCCCATCGGCAGAAAGCACTACGCCCTCGCGGCTTCTATCGAGTACTTTAAAGCCCCAGTCGGCCTCGAGATCGGCCACCATACGGCTCACGCCCGACTGAGAATAGCTCAGCCGCTCGGCAGCACGCGTAAAACTGCCGGCGCGCACGGTCTCGAGCAGCACCTGCATCTTTTGAATATTCGTTTCCACGGCACGCCTCCACCTTTGCATGAGTTTTTGTCATGTTTGCCATGCATTATATTCGCTTTTCTTCTAAAGCCAGTTCACCCATAGTGAACATGCTCGGATATAGAGGGGACGGAAGCGCATGAACAACGGACTGTTTACATACTTAGCAGCATTGCTATTGTTTGGCTCCAACGGCATCATCGCCGCTGCCATCGCGCTGCCGAGCTCCGATATCGTGCTCCTGCGCACGTTTTTGGGCGCCCTCTCGCTTGTCACCGTCCTCGCCATCACCCAACGCCATAAGTTGCAGGCGCCATCTCGCCCCCGCGAAGCCGCAGCCCTTCTCCTCTCGGGAGCCGCGCTGGGCGCCAGCTGGATTTTTCTGTTCCGCGCCTACCAGACGATCGGCGTCGGCATATCCTCGCTGCTGTACTACTGCGGCCCCATCATCGTTATGGCGCTCTCCCCGCTCATCTTTGGCGAAAAATTGACCGGTGGCAAAATCGCCGGCTTCATAGCTGTCGCCTGCGGCGCCTTCCTCATCGCGGCCCAAGGCCTCGGCGGCAATATGCCCATCGCAGGCATCGTGTGCGGCATCGCCTCGGCCTTCTGCTATGCATTGATGGTCATCGCCAGCAAGGGTGCGCCGCACATCGAGGGCCTCGAGAACTCCGCGCTCCAGGTGAGCGCCGCCTTTTTGACCGCGCTGGTCCTTACGCTCCTCACGCAGGGTGCCCCCTCATTCCTGTCCGCCGGCGTCGCCGCCAGTATTGATTGGCGCGCCGTCGTCATGCTCGGCGTCGTCAACACCGGCATCGGCTGCCTGCTCTACTTTAGCGCCGTCGCCAAACTGCCCGTCCAGACCGTCGCCGTCGTCGGCTACCTCGAGCCGCTTTCGGCGGTCGTGTTCTCGGGCGTCCTTTTGGGCGAAGCCATAACACCGGTCCGTCTGATGGGCGCCGTGCTTATCATCGGCGGCGCGATTTTTTGCGAACTCGCCGGCAAACGCGCAAACACCAAGGCTGGCATCGCCCAGACAGCACGTGCTTAATAGCCCCTGCTTTGAAATGCTACCTGCGTACATGAATAATCCCCAGATGGGGATTATTGTCTAAAACACCCCGATGTGCCAAACTGCTCTTATATGTATAAAGATGGCATAAAGGTCTACTGCTCGTGGCAGAGGCCAGATGTCCAAGGGAGTCCACGTGGCACACAACAAGCTGGAGGCAAGCCTCCAAGACCAGCGTAGTCAAGGCGGGCATGGAGCCATTCCCCTCTCCGCTGGCATGCTGCTCGTAACGCTCGGCGTCGTCTATGGCGACATCGGCACGAGCCCCATGTACACCATGAAATCAATCGTCGCCAACAACGGCGGCATCGGTACCGTCAGCGAGGACATGATCTTGGGCGCGCTTTCGCTCGTCATCTGGACCATGACACTCGTGACCACGGTCAAGTACGTTGTAATCGCCATGAAGGCCGACAACCATAACGAAGGCGGCATCTTCGCCCTGTTCAGTCTCGTGCGTAAAGTGGCACCATGGCTGATTCTCCCCGCCATGATCGGCGGCGCGGCGCTGCTCGCCGACGGCATCCTCACCCCCGCGGTCACGGTCACCACAGCCATCGAGGGTCTGCGCACCATCGAATGGGGCCATGCGCTGCTGGGCGACGGCCAGACCAATGTGATCATCATTACCATCATCATTATCTGCGGCCTATTTGCCATGCAGCGCGCTGGTACCTCGTCGATCGGCAAGCTGTTCGGCCCGCTCATGACACTGTGGTTCCTGTTCCTGGCAGGCGCCGGCCTGTTCAACATGCTCGGCAACCTGTCCATCTTGCGCGCGCTCAACCCCATCCGCGGCATCATGTTCCTGTTCTCGCCCATCAACCACTCGGGCATCATGGTGCTCGGCTTCGTCTTCCTGTCGACGACCGGCGCCGAGGCGCTCTACTCGGACATGGGCCACGTTGGCAAGGCAAACATCTATGCATCCTGGCCGTTTGTTAAGGCGGCCCTCATCCTCAACTATCTGGGTCAAGGCGCTTGGCTGCTCGCCAATAACTCCAACCCCCAGATGCTCGCGATGGATATCGTCAACCCGTTCTATATGATGCTTCCCGAGCCCCTGCGCCCCTTTGCCATCGTGCTTTCGGCCGTGGCGGCCATCATCGCCTCGCAGGCGCTCATCACCGGCTCGTTCTCGCTGGTATCCGAGGCCACGCGTCTCAACCTTATGCCGCACCTGCGCATCCACTACCCCAGCGACACCAAGGGCCAGCTCTATATTCCGCTCGTCAACAACATCATGTGGGTCGGCTGCATCTTCATCGTGCTGTTGTTCCAAAACTCCGAGCGCATGGAGAGCGCCTATGGCCTCGCCATTACCGTGACCATGCTCATGACCACGACGCTTTTGACGAGCTACATCGCCGGCATCCTCAAGCACAAGCTGGGCGCCTGTGTCTTTGCCCTGCTCTTTGGTGCCATTGAGCTGTGCTTCTTCGCTTCGTGCCTCACCATGTTCTTTGACGGCGGCTACGTCATGATCTTCCTGGCCGCACTGCTGTTTGGCCTTATGTACGTGTGGCGTCGCGGCACCGCCATCGAGCGCACGCAGACGATTCTGCTGCCCGTCTCCAAGTACATCGATCAGCTCAACCGCCTGCGCAACGACGAGACCTACCCCGTGCTCGCCGACAATCTGGTGTTCCTCACCAACAGCCCCGATCCGCTCACGCTCGACCGCGACGTGCTCTATTCCATCCTGGACAAGCACCCCAAGCGTGCCAAGGCATATTGGTTCATCAACGTACACGTTACCGACGAGCCCTATACGCACGAGTATTCCGTTGAGACCTTTGGCACAGACTTCCTGTTCCGCGTGCGCTTGGACCTGGGCTTTAAGGTCAATCAGCGCATCAACGCCTACCTGCGCCAGATCGTTGGCGACCTGATGGCATCGGGTGAGTTGCCACCGCAACATCACACCTACTCCATCTACGAGACACGCGGCAACGTGGGCGACTTCCGTTTTTGCATGCTGCGCAAGATGCTTGCCCCCGAAACAGACATCAACCGCAACGACCATCGCGTCATGGCCATCAAGTACGCCGTCCGCCGCGCCTGCGGAAGCCCGGCGCGTTGGTACGGTCTTGAGAACTCGGCCATCATTATCGAGTACGTGCCCCTCTTTGCCCGTATGCGTCCGGCAGTCAAACTCGTACGCACCCAGGTGCCGCTCGAAGTTCAGATCGAGGAAGCTGAGGAAATGGATGTCGATATCTTCTCGGACGACCTGGTCAACGGCAACGAAGCCGGCAAGAACATGAACGTCGATCCCACCGAGCTGCTCGAGAGCGTCGCCGATACGCCCGAACAGCAACAGCTCGACGGCCTCGAGAGCACCCAGCTCAACGACGCCAACTTCTAGCGACGTCACAAATCAACGACAGCGGCCCTGCACCTCACGAGAGACGCAGGGCCGCTTTGCATTGCAGTAAAGCTAACGGCTACGAACGACGCGGCTCGGGAACCACGAGCCTATCGGGGCTTGCGCCCTCGGCATCCATCAGGCTCACGTAGCGAATCGACGGATCCCCATACATCGCGTAGTAATAATTGCCCGTGCGCGCGCTAAAGCATCCGGTGTAGATAGTCTTCTCGAACTTGCCATCGCCCATCCTGGACGCCCCCTCGATCATCACCACGCCCTCGAGCGAGCGGAACATGCGGACGACGTTTTCGGTCTCGCTCTCCTTTTGCGGGTAATTGGCATTGAGGTACGCCGCCTTTACAAAACGGCTCGGCGAATAGCAGTCACCCGGAATACCGCGCATGCCGGCACCGGCTCCATAGGGCTTAAGCTCGGCGCCACGCCACTTCGCCGTCTGCGGAAAATCGCTTGTGGCGGTGATATAGGTGCGCAGGTTTTCCATGTGCCACGGGAAGGTGGGCTGATTGGCAAGGGTGTCGACCGGATCGTCGTATACATGCAGGCCGTCAGCCATCATCTCGACCACGATGCTGCGCTGGCTGTCGCCGATAATCCAATGGAGCAGCGACACACCCAGCCCCTCTCCGGCAGATTTGGCGACAATCACCGTGTCGCGCAGCGCGGCCTCGGCCTCATCGACCGTCGAGAACGTCGCTGCCACCCACAGGGGAAACTCATAGGCCGCGATATTGGTCTTTCCATCAACCGGCCCCTCGGCATACTCGGCATAACCCGGGAAATTGAGGCCCGCCACGGCGAGGCCCGCATCGTTGCCGCAATCGAAGAACATAGGGTAGTTCTTGTAATCGATGCACATACCGATCACCGCGTGTGCCGCTGTCGCGTCGTCGATAAACGAATACGGAATGTTAAACCCGCGCGGCATCACGCGAACCTGTTGGCCGTAGTCAAAGCTCCAGTCGAGATTGCGGCCCAGATACATGTGACCAGAATTATCGGTAAATCGAATGCTCGTACACATAGCGCCTCCTAGCTTTACGTTCTTGCTAATTTCATTGTCTCCAAACAAAGGGGCGCTAAACAAAAAAGCCCGGACATGACAACAATGTCATGTCCGGACCAAAGCACCGGTTCAATCCCCGATCAAATCGTTCTAGACGAGTTTACCGAGACAGTGATCAATCATGTGTTGAACCATCTGCGCCTCAAAGCCGACGAAGTCCTGCTTGCGCTCGCGCATCTTGCCGTCGACGATCTGGTCAAAGGCGACCTTGCACTTGATATAGCGCGTGGACTTGGTGATCTCCTCGTGCGTCAGGCAGCTCTCCTCCATCTTGCTGGCGCCCAGGCCAAACACCAGACGGGGGTTGTAGAGCACATGGGGCTCGCCGGCATCGTCCAGGTAGACGCAGACCTTCTTGGTAACGCCAATCTGGTTGGCGGCAAGGCAGCCGGCATCGTCGAGCGACTTGATGGTATCGATCAGGTCCTGTGCCACCGACTCGTCTTCGACGGTCGCGACCTCGCAACGCTGGGACAGAATAGCCTCGTCGTGGCAGAGCTCTTTAATCATACGTTCCTCCATAGGGGTCGTTGTAACCGCTTAAGTATACGGTACCCACACATTTTCATGCGAAAAATACCGTCCGTCTGCTACAAAGCGCCGAACATCAACATGCGAGGAACAACAGCGTCGTAAAGGGGCTATAGTGGGTGAGTTCGTGTCAATCGGCCTAAACTCGGGGCCGAACAAGGAAAGGGTATGCATGGACGAACTATTTCACGTCAGCGAGCGCAAGTCCACAATCGGGACCGAACTTCGCGCTGGACTGACAACGTTCCTGGCAATGGCCTACATCATCGCCGTCAACCCCGCGGTGCTCTCGGGCGCCGGCATCGATGCGGGAGCGCTCGCCTGCGCCACCTGCCTGGGCGCCGGCATCATGACCATCTGCATGGGCATCTTCGCCAACCGCCCGCTCGCCTGCGCGTCGGGCTTAGGCGTCAACGCGATGATCGCTGGAATCGCCACCACCGTCTGCGGCGGTGACTGGCACGTGGCCATGAGCGTTATCTTCCTCGAGGGTATCGTCATCTTGCTGCTCGTGCTTTGTGGCCTGCGCGAGGCCATCATGGACGCCATCCCGGTTGTCCTGCGTCACGCCATCTCGGTGGGTCTGGGCCTGTTCATCGCCATGATTGGCCTGTGCGATGCCGGCATTATCACCGCTGGCGCCGGTACACTCGTCGGTCTGGGCGACATCACCTCCCCCACCTTCATCGTCGGCATCATCTCCATCCTGGTGACGGTCGCCCTCGCCTGCCGCAACGTCCCCGGCTCGCTGCTCATCGGCATCGTCGTCGCCGTCATCGCCGGTATCCCCCTAGGTGTGACCCAGGCTCCGACCGGTATCATCGCCCCGCTCGACTTCTCGAGCATCGGTGGCCCCATCGCCGACGCCGGCGGCGTGCCCGCCATCGTCAAGGTCCTTACCGACCCCGCGCTCCTCGTCATCTCGTTCTCGCTGCTCATGAGTGACTTCTTCGACACCATGGGCACCGCGATGGCCGTGGCCAAGCAGGGCGAGTTCCTCACCGACGACGGCAACGTCGAGAATATCAAGGAGATCCTAATCGTCGACTCCGCCGCCGCCGCTGTGGGCGGTTTCATGGGTGTCTCCTCCATCACCACCTTCGTCGAGTCCACTTCCGGCGCCGCCGATGGTGGCCGCACGGGTCTCACCTCCGTCACCACCGGCGTGCTGTTCATTCTCGCTGCGTTCTTCTCCCCCATCGTCACCATCGTTTCCAGCGCTGCCACCTGCGGTGCTCTGGTCTACGTCGGCTACCTCATGATGAGCGAGGCCTCCGAGATCGACTGGTCCGACGTGTCTCAGGGTTTCCCGGCGTTCATGATTGTCGCCGGCGTGCCCTTCACCTACTCCATCTCTGCCGGCATTGGCCTGGGCTTTATCGCCTACGTGATCGTCGCGCTCTTTAAGGGCGAGGCCTCCAAGATCAAGCCGCTCATGTGGATCGCAGCCCTCGCCTTCCTCGTCTACTTCTTTGTAGCGTAACGGCAAAGCTGCCAAAGCAGAACACCAAAGCGCGGAGTCGCATCGAGCGGCTCCGCGCTTTGCTTTTAAAGCCAGGCAACGCACAGACGCGCGATGTATTGCTTCCCAAGTTTTGGACATTTTGCCCTCCAAACGGCACTACCACCGGCTACATCCTGCAGATATGCTGGGCGTAATCGCATAGGCCCTATGAGGATGGGAGCAACCATGGCCGCCTTGTTCACGACCCCCAAGCTCAATGACAAAACCTCTGGAGCCCATTTTGTCGAGCCCGACGTGTGCCGTCGCACGCTGCTCACACACGGCAGCTGGCGCCGCGTGACGCGCCGCATCGTCTGCGGCCTGGCCTGCGCGCTTACGGTGAGCTCGCTGCTCATGCCGAGCGTCTCGCTCGCGGCCGAGTGGGTCAACGTCGGCGGCACTCAGTACAACACTGCAGCAGGCGACGAGGCCGGCACCTGGGCCTGGGACGGCGCCGACGACATGAAGCTCAACGGCTATAACGCCGGCGCGATCGAGGCAGCGGGCAAGCTCAACGTGAGCTACGAGGGCGACAACATCGTCACTAACGGCGATGGCCGCGGCATCAAGGTTAAGGATGGCGCGAACGAGAACGCCGAGCTTAAAATTCAGGGCGACGCGTCCAGCACGCTCAACGTGACATCTTTTCGTGACGCCATCACTTCCGTCGGCAGCATCAACATCGACGGCGCTGGCACTGTCAACGCCACGAGCACCGAGCACGATGCCATCGATGCCGGGGGCGATGTCACCATCAAGGGCTCGGGAAACGTTAACGCCACGGGCGATTCGGATGGCATCAGGGCCGACGGCAACATCACGATCGACAACAGCGGAACCGTCACCGCCAAGGCCACCGAGGATCAGGGTATCGATGCTAACGAGAACCTCATCATAAAGGGCGGCGGCAAGGTAGAGGCAAGCTCTATCAAAGACAATGCGATTTGGGCCGACGGCAACATCGAGATCTCGGGTGGCAGCCAGGTCAAGGCAAGCTCCGAGGAAGACGCCGCCATCGACGGTAAAAACAGCCTCACGGTCACGAACGCTTCCCTCAACGCAAGTGGCGTTGGGTATGGCATCTATGTCTACAAGGGCATCACGTTCGATGGCGCAACCGTAACGGTCCGTGCAAGTGCAGGGAACGATGAAGCCAGCGCCCTCTTCACCGACGAGGACGACATCGTCATCAAGAACGGCTCGATCGTGGATGCGTTCGCAGAAGGCCAGTTCTCGACCGCAATCTCCACCAGAAACTACTACCCCAACGAAGCGGGTGGTCACATCTACATTAGTGACTCCGTTGTCAAGGCTATAGCCCGCTATGTCGAGTCCGGTAGCGACGGCCCCGATCACTACAGCAACGACCAAAGCGGCGCGGTCATTCCCGAGCATAGGGGCGTGAACATCGGCATCTTTGCCCGGACCAAGGAGGGCATCACGCCCGCGACCATCTCGATTGTCCGCAGTAAGGTCACAGCTGAGGGAGACACGGCGGCAATCTTCGCCCTTGCCGTGAGCGCGGACGGCGAGACAATCGGCACCATCGAGATCGAAGGCGCTCCCATACAGACGCCCACAGGCGGCAAGATCATTGGCTATCGCAACAAGGAAGAACTCGATGACGGCATCTTCTACGTGGTGGGTCAAACCATCGGCACGGGCGACACCACGATCGACTCCCCCTATAACGAAGCTGTCGCCAAGAGCACGGTCATCATGCCTCCCGAGGAGATCAAACCCGAGGAGAAGCCCGGCGAGACCAAGCCCGAGGGTTCCAAGTCCGAGGGCACGAAGACGACCAAGACCGTTGCAGTTGCAGCCACGGGAGCCAAGACCACCGGCAAGCTCGCGGCAACCGGCGACGCCTCGAACGCAGCCATCGTGGCAGCCGCCCTTGCAGGAACAGCCGCCATCGCCGCGGGCGCCGTGGTGAGCCGCAAGCGCTCGTAAACACTTTTTCGCACGGGACGGGTGGATCGCGGCCCTTGCCTTCCTCGTCTACTTCTTCGTAGCGTAAGGGCAAGGCTGCAAAAGCTGAACAATAAAGCGCGGAGTCGCCATGCGGCCCCGCGCTTTTCTTTTAGCGCCGGTCCCTGCGCCGGCGTGCGGCCTATTTCTCCCCCATTTTGGCCATTTTGCCCTCCAAACGGCACTACCGCCGGCAACATCCAGCAGATACGCTGAATCTAGTCGTATAGGCCCTATGAGAACGGGAGCAACCATGGCAGCCTTGTTCACGACCCCCAAACGCAATGACACTACCGCCGGAACCCATGTTGCCGAACCCGACGTTCACCGTCGCATAGGACTCGCGCACGGCAGCTGGCGCCGCGTGACGCGCCGCATCGTCGCGGGCGCCGTGTGCGCGCTCACGGTGAGCTCGCTGCTCATGCCGAGCGTCTCGCTCGCAGCGGAATGGGTCAAGGTCGGCGGCAACAAGTACAACACCGCAGCGAGCGACGAGGCCGGTACCTGGTCGTGGGACGGCGCCGACGACTTGAAGCTCAACAACTATAACGGCGGCGAGATCCAGGCCGCGGGCAAGCTCAACGTGAATTACTCGGGAACCAACATCGTCACTGCCGAATGGATCGAAAGCATCAACGTTTCTCATGGCACTAACGAGAATGCCGAGCTCAATATCCAAGGCGACGAGGGCGGCACGCTCAGCGTGGCATCTACTGAGGACGCTATCCTCACCACGGGTAATATCAACATCGACGGAGCCGGATCCGTCAACGCCACGAGCACTGGGTTTGATGCCATCAATGCCGGAGGTGATCTCGCTATCAAAGGTTCGGGCAACGTCAACGCCACGGGTGCATCGGATGGCATCAGGGCAAACGGCAATATCACGATTGACGACAGCGGAGCCGTCACCGCCAGGGCTACCAAGGACAAGGGTATTGGAGCCGACAAGAACCTCACCATCAAGGGTGGCGGGACGGTCGAGGCAAGCTCAGCCGATGGTGAGGCCCTTTGGAGCGGCGGCAATATCAACATCTCGGACGGCAGCCAGGTCAAGGCAAGCTCCGAGAAAGACGCTGCCGTCGAGGCCAAGGGCAGCCTCGCAGCCACAAACGCCTCCCTCAACGTAAACGGTGTTGAATATGGCGTCTATGCCCACAAGGGCATCACCCTCGATCATGCAAACGTGACGGTCCGTGCAAGTAAAGGCAGATACGGTGGCGCCAACGCCCTCTTCACCTACCAGGACGACATCGTCGTCAAGAACGGCTCCACCGTGGACGCGTTTGCGGAAGGCGAGGTTTCGGCTGCATTCTCCACCAGAAACGATCGACCCAACGAGAAGGGCGGCCACATCTACATCAGCGACTCCGTTGTCAAGGCCATAGCCCGCTATGTCGAGAACGGCGACGGCCCCATCCCCTACAGCGAAAACCAAGATGGCGAGACGAGGCGCGAACCCCAAGGCGAGAACATCGGCATCATCGCCCAGACCAGCGAGGGCGTCACACCCGCAGTCATCTCGATCAACCGCAGCAAGGTAACGGCCGAAGGAGATACAGCGGCAATCTTTGCCCGTGCCATGAGCGCTGACGGCAAGACAATCGGCACCATCAAGATTGAGAACGCCGCCATCCAGACGCCCGAAGGCGGCAAGGTCATTGACTATCGCAAGCTCCGTGACGGCATCTACGAGGCAGGCCAAGCCATCGGCACGGGCGACGCCACGGTCGACTCCCTCTATATCAAAGCAGTCGCCAAAAGTACGACCATCGCACCTCCCGAGGTAGCCAAGCCGGAAGACCCCAAGCCCGACGAGACCAAGCCCGCAGAAAGCAAGCCCGCGGAGTCCAAGCAGAACCCCAAGCCTGAGGGCTCAAAGCCGACCAAGGCCGTTGCGGCTTCAACCACGAAAGCCAAGACTACCGGCGTGCTCGCGGCAACCGGCGACACCTCGGGTGCGGCCATCGTGGCAACCGTCCTTGCGGGAACAGCCGCTATCGCCGCAGGCACCATGGCGAGCCGTAAGCGTTCTTAGACGCCTCTGCGCACATGGCAGCTCCCGCGAAGGCCCCGAGCCCCAGCACCGTTTAACAACGCCACCGCCGAGCTCCCCTCCGGCGGTGGCGTTTTCCATATGCGTCCGCAGGGGATGCACGAGATTGTCTTTGGTCTAGCCCAACCGGCATACGCTGGCATGCGACAATTGGGGCTGCCGATATCACAACACTGAGAGAAGCCCGTCATGGAAGCGCATCAAAAGCAGATAACCGTTTATTCGAATCATACGGAAAGCGCGCCTGTCATCTACCTTCCTGTGGTCGTGGGCGACGGCAGCGAGGTTTATAAGTGTTGCCGAGAGCTCGACTGTCCGCCATTCGCCCTCGTCACCATTGGCGGGCTCGATTGGAATCGCGAGCTAAGCCCCTGGGCATGCGACGGGACCGTACGCGATGCCGAGCCTTTCGGCGGCCAAGCTGCCGATTTTCTTGATGAGCTGCTGAATCAGATAATCCCCCAGGTCGAGTCGTCGCTTCCTCAGCCGCCCACCTGGCGCGGCATTGCCGGCTACTCGCTCGCGGGCCTCTTCGCACTCTGGTCCCTCTGGCAAACCGACGCCTTTGACCGCGCCGCGAGCGCATCGGGGTCGCTATGGTTTCACGACTTTGTCGACCGTGCCAGCACGGCCCCTTTTGCCGGCAGCCCGCAAGCCGTCTACCTGTCACTCGGCAAAAAGGAAACCAAGACGCCCAACCGCATGATGCGACACGTACTCGAAGACACGCGTGCCATGGAAAAGCTGCTTGGCGACCGAGGCATCCCCACGACCTTCGAGCTCAACCCCGGCAATCACTTTGCCCAAACCGACTTGCGCATGGCCCGCGGCATCCACTGGATACTGACGCATTAAAAATGGTGCCCACGCGCATACACGCATGGGCACCATATCTTGTTTTAGCTGAACGCAGCTGCTACTCAGCAGCCTCCTCAAGCTCGGAGACATCAAACTCAAAGTCGTTACCCGGCAGGATGGCGTTGAGCACAATGCCCACCAGCGAACCCACGGCAAGACCAGAAAGCGAAATCGTCACGCCGCCCAGTTCCAACACGATGGCGCCGGCGGTGCTGTACGCGATGCCGAGCGAAAGCACGAGCACCAGCGCGGCCACCAGCACGTTGCGGTTGTTCTGGAAATCGACCTGGTTTTCGATGAGGTTGCGGACGCCCACAGCGCTGATCATGCCGTAGAGCACGAGCGACACGCCGCCGATAACGCATGCCGGCATGGCGGCGATGACCGCGGCGAACTTGGGGCAGAACGAAAGCACGATGGCGCAGCACGCGGCAATGCGAATCACGCGCGGGTCGAACACGCGCGTCAGGGCGAGCACGCCGGTGTTCTCGCCATAGGTGGTGTTGGCCGGAGCGCCAAAGAGCGAAGCCAGGATCGTGGCAAGGCCGTCGCCAAGCAGCGTGCGATGCAGACCGGGATCGGCGATGTAGTTACGCTCGCAAGTGGAGCCGATAGCCGAGATATCACCGATATGCTCGATCATGGTCGCGAAGGCCAGCGGCATGATGGTAATGATGGCCGTCGTGGCAAGGCCGCTATCGAACTGCGGGCCAAAGAGCGCAAACACGGTGTTGTCCCACACGATGGGCAAGCCAACCCAGGGAGCGGCAGCGACGCCCGAGAAGTCAACCTCGCCGAGCGCGGCGGCAACGGCATAGCTCACCACAACACCCAGCAGAATCGGCACGATCTTGACCATGCCGCGGCCCCAAATGTTGCAGATGATGATCACTGCCACAGCGACAACGGCAACAAGCCAGTTGGTCTGGCAGTTGGCGATGGCAGAGCTTGCCAAGATCAGGCCGATGGAAATGACGATGGGGCCGGTCACCACCGGCGGAAAGAAGCGCATAACGCGCTTGGCGCCAAACGCGCGGAACAGAGCCGCAAGCACCGGATAGAGCAGGCCGGCACAAGCTACGCCCAGGCAGGCGTAGGGCAAAAGCTCGGCCTCGCCGTTGGGCGCAATCGCGGCATAGCCGGCGATAAAGGCAAACGACGAGCCCAAAAATGCCGGCACCTTACCGCGCGATAGGAAGTGGAAGAGCAGCGTGCCCAAGCCGGCAAACAAAAGCGTTGCCGACACCGAGAGACCGGTGAGCACGGGCACCAGCACTGTGGCGCCAAACATGGCAAACAGATGCTGCAGGCCGAGCAAAAACATGCGCGGGCGGCCGAGCGATGACGCATCGTAGATGGCATCGGCGACGGCGGGCGTCGAGGACTGGGACATGGATGTCCTTTCGAATGGAAGGGCGATCAGGCATAGCGGATTACCTGCCCGAACGATACGATCCGAACCATTGTACGCGATGCGCCATGTCTCGCACGCGCCGTCACCTGCGAACGTTACCGCTATTTCCAAACGCGCTCGGCAATACGCTTGACCAGCGCGATCTTTGCCCATTGCTCGTCCTCGGTCAGCTTGTTGCCAATCTCGCAGCTGGCAAAGCCACACTGCGGAGACAGATACAGGTTCTCGAGCGGAACATACTTTGCAGCCTCGTGAATACGCTCGACGATGGCATCCTCGTCCTCAAGCTCAGCGGCCTTGGTGGTCACCAGGCCCAACACGACCTTCTTGCCAGGGGCAACGTACCTCAACGGCTCAAAACCGCCGGCGCGCGGCGTATCGAACTCCAGGTAAAATGCATCGACATCCTCGTTTGCGAACAGGTACGGCGCGATGGGGTCATAGCCGCCCTCGAAGGCATAGGTGGAGTGGTAGTTGCCGCGGCACACATGCGTGTTGATGACCAGATCGTCGGGCTTGTCCGCGATGGCGGCATTGTTGAGCGCCACGCCCAGCTCGCTTACCTTTTGCAGGTCGACCGGGCTCATGCCGGTCTTGGACACAAAGTCAGTATCGCAGTAGATGCCCCAGGTGCAGTCATCAAACTGGATGTTGCGGCAGCCCGCGGCATAAAGGTCGGCAATCACGGTGCGATATGCTGCGGCGATGGCATCGGCGAGTTCTTCGTCGGTCTTATAGACAGCACGCAAGCTCTCCTGCTGGCCATCGCAGCGGTCGAGCGTGACTTCGGAGAACGTCTGAATCGGCGCCGGAATGGTTTGCCGCGCGACCTGGCCCTCCCCCTCGAGCACCTTGACAAATTTAAAGTGTTCGACGAACGGATGGTTCTCGCCGCTAATGGGGCCGGTTACCACGGCGGTGTCGGCTGTGGTCTCCTCGTCGTGGAACATATAACCCGTACGCGAGGTACGGCGTTCAATGCCGTTAAGGCCCCACATAAAATCGAGGTGCCAGTAGCTGCGGCGAAACTCACCATCGGTGATGACCTGCAGGCCGGCGGCCTTCTGCTTTGCCACCAAATCGCGAATGGCATCGTCCTCGACGGCCTTAAGGCCGTCGTCATCAAGCGTGCCCGCGGCGTAGGCGGCACGGGCGTCCTTCACGGCCTGAGGACGAAGAAAACTGCCGACGATATCGGCGCGAAACGGCGCGTTCGGTTGAATCGAAGTGCTCATAGATATCTCCCTTTGAATTGGTTGCTTTACTGGGACAGAGTATGAGCGCTCCTATGGCCATCGTATAATATATGTTTATAACAGTTTGATATAGATGCTTCCTATATCAGTTTGGGCTGCCTTAAAGAGATTTGACCTGTGCAGAACGCAGCAGCCTAGATATGTTGGCGGATCGCGTCGATATAGGCCCGACCGTAGCGCGTGAGCGTCGTATTTTTGCGCGTGATGATGCCGATCTCCATGTACTCGTCCACATCGAGCGGAATGGAGATAATACCCGGCCCGTTGAGCTCGTGGCTGATCACGCCCGAACACACCGTGTAGCCGTTGAGGCCCATGGCCAGGTTGAACAGCGTCGCGCGATCGCGCACGCGGATGTTCTTGCGGCGCTCAAACGTCGAGGTCAGTTCCTCGGAATAGTAAAACGAGTTGTAGCTGCCCTGCTCGTAGGACAGGAAGGGATAGTCCTCCAGGTCCTCGAGCGTCACGCTGGAGCGGCCAGCCAGCGGATGGTCTGCACACACAAAGACGTGCGGCGTGGCGCAGAAGAGCCCTTCGAACACGAGCTCGTTGGCCGCCAGCATGCGCTCGATGACCTCGCGATTGTGCTCCGACAGATACAGGATGCCGAGCTCGCTTTTCATGTGCGCGACGTCCTCGATAATCTCGTGGGTTTGCTCCTCGCGCAGGGTAAAGTCGTAGCGCGCGGCATCGAACTCACGGATCACATCGACAAACGCATTAACGGCAAAGGAATAATGCTGGCAGCTCACACTAAAGTGCGGCACCTGCTCGGATGCGCCCTTGTACTTGCCCTCGAGCAGGTCGGCCTGGTCGAGTACCTGGCGCGCATAGCCCAAGAAGGTCTCACCTTCCTCGGACACAACGACGCCCTTGTTGGTGCGCTCAAAGATGTGCACACCCATCTCGTTTTCGAGATCGCGGATCGACGCAGTAATCGAAGGCTGCGACACAAAAAGCCGGCGCGAGGCCTCGGTGATGCTGCCACATTCGGCAACTTTGACGACATATCTGAGCTGCTGGAGCTTCATGATGGCCTCCCTAGACGTCCGCGATACCCGAACCCACCGCATCCATCTGACGCATAAAAGGCGGCATCTCCCCCGTCGCGGCGCAGGCGGCAATCTGATGCAGAGCCCCGGCAACCGCATCGTCTGCCGCAGCGCCGATATGCCAGCGTGCGGCAGCAGTGACGGCCTCGTTGGCATTGGCGACTGCAACGGAGTTGGGAACGACATCGATCATGGGCAGATCGTTATCGGAATCACCGAACACGGCCACCTCATCGGGCGTCAGGCCCAAAGCGCGCGCCAGCTCCAGCGCAGCGCAGCCCTTGTCCCAACCGGCCGGGAGAATATCGAATAGGCGCACGCGGTTGTTGGGAAATACAAGCGAGAGCTCCGGCACCTCAGCGGCAATGCGCTCGCGCAGCTCAGCGAGCTCTTCGCGCGAGCGGGCGCTCCAGATATTCGCCTTGTATACCGGGGCATCATCGACAACAGGACGGCACGGGGCCTCTTCGCCTTTGAGCCACGCGTTGCCGCCCGACTCCATGGCGCGACGAACGCGCTCGGGATCGCTCGTCACGCAATAGGCATCGTTGCCCCAAAAGTCATCACCCAGGCTGTAGACCTTCAGGTACGTATCGTCGGTCTCCTGCTCCAAGTAGTCAGCCAAGCGCATAAGGGCGGCGTTGTCGGTCGCATGCGAGGCTACCGCCTCACCGTCCACAAACATGACCTGGCCGTTACAGAACGCGCCAGTCGAGAAGCACTCGGAACGATTTTTGAACATCCAGCCCATCGCGGACGGCTGACGGCCCGAAACCGGGCCAAAGTGCAGACCCGCCGCCCGCATGGCATGAATGCCCTCGATGGCGTAGTCGCTAGCGCCGTCATGCCCGGCTGGAATCAGCGTATCGTCCATATCGGTCAGCACAAGTTTAATCATAAGGCCCCCATTCGTATCGGTCCTACCTATTGTAACGACCTGCCAAAATAAACCTGTCCCTTTTTGGCAGGTGCGCTAGTATAGGGAACAACAGATTCGATGCGGGAGTGCCGGCGGTGCAAACCACAAGGCTGAGAGGGCATGGGGCCCAATCCTTTGAACCTGTCAGTTAATGCTGGCGTAGGGAGCATGCCGCCTTTACAGGGGCGCTGTCTATGCACAGCGCCCCTTTTCTATGCCAAGGAGGCATGTGCAGTGATTGATTCGGAACAGCTTAAGCAGCATATGGTCAAGGCCGTGGAGGAGATTCGCGCCACCAATCCGATGGCCGGCTCCATCACCAACACGGTGACGATCGACTTTGTCGCCAACGCACAGCTCGCCGTGGGCGGATCGGCCGCCATGGTCTATCTGCCCGACGAAGGCGAGGCACTCGTTGCCGGCGGCGGCGCCATCTATCTCAACATGGGCACGCTCTTCCCCATCTACGAGCAGACGATTCCCCGAGCGGCCAAGGCGGCACACGACGCCGGCAAGCCCTGGGTGCTCGATCCGGTGGGCCTGGGCATCGGTAGCCTGCGCACCCAGCTGGTAAACGAGCTCAAGCAGTACAAGCCCGCCATCGTGCGCGGCAATGCCTCCGAGATCATTGCGCTCGCCGGCCTGTGGGGTCTTGAGGGCGAGGCGGCCGATCTGAGCCGCGTACGCGGCGTCGATACCACCGACACGGTCGACGCCGCCCGCGATGCCGCCGTGGCGCTCGCCCGCTACACCGGCGGCGCCGTGGTCGTCTCGGGCGAAGTCGACCTGATTACCGACGGCACGACCGTGGCCAAGTCCCACGGCGGCAGCCCGCTCATGTCCAAGATCACCGGCTGCGGCTGCTCGCAGGGCGGCGTGCTGGCCGTGTACGCCTGCGCCGCCGACCCGTTTACGGCAGCCGTCTGCGGCACCGCCGTCTACAACGTTGCCGGCACGCGTGCCGCCGCCGTCGCCGATGCCCCGGCAAGCTTTAAGGTCGCCTTTATCGACGAGCTCTACCGCGCGACCGCCCAGGACATCGCCGATAACCAACTCGAGCTCGAGGAGGCATAAGCCATGTCCGAGCCCGCAACCAATGCCGGCATGAACACACTCGTCGCCGTGGCCATCGCCCCGTGCGGCACCGGCGATGAGCTGTCCGCCGAGGTCGCCGAGGTCGTGCGCGTCATTCGCGAGAGCGGCCTTCCCAACCGCACCACCTCGATGTTCACCGAGATCGAGGGTGACTGGGACGAGGTCATGCAGGTCGTGCGCGACGCAACCTTTGTGTTGGCGAGCAAGGGCATCCGCACCGAAGTCGTGCTCAAAGCCGATATTCGACCCGGATTTACCGACACCATGACCGGCAAGCTCGAGCGCATGGAAGCACAGATCAAAAAGCAGGAGGAAGCACGATGAGCATCCGCGACAACCTTGATATCTCGGCCTATCTGGTACTCGGCCCCGAAAACACGCTCGGGCGTCCCGTGGGCGATGTGGTGGCCCAGGCGCTCGACGCAGGCTTTACCTGCATCCAGGTGCGCTCCAAGGTGGCAAGTGCCCGCGAGATCATCGCGCTGACGGGCGACGCCGCGCAGGCAATCGCACAGGCCGGCAAGACCGGTCAGGTCGCCCTGCTGATCGACGACCGCCTGGACTGCGTACTCGCCGCGCGCGAACAGGGCATCGCTGTCGACGGCGTGCACGTTGGCCAGAGCGATATTCCCGTCGAGGTCTGCCGCAAACTTTTGGGCCCCGATGCCATTGTGGGCCTTTCGGCCCGTTGCGAGGAGATGCTCGAGTACGTCAAGACCGCCGACATGAGCCTGGTCGACTACCTGGGCATCGGCCCGCTCCACGAGACCGAGACCAAGCGCGACTGCGGACGCGCGGCCGACGGCTCTATCATCACCAAGAGCTTTGAGGACTTGGCCGCACTCCACGCGGCAAGCCCCGTGCCCATCGTGGTGGGCGGCGGCGTCAAGACGGCCGACCTGCCGCAGCTCAAGGCCACCGGCGTCGATGGCTTCTTTGTGGTGAGCGCCGTCTGCAGTGCTGACGACCCCTGCGCCGCCGCCAAGGAGCTCGTCGACACCTGGCAGCAGGCATAGACTCAAGCCGAGCAGCCGATTCGCGGCCTCATATCTTCAATAGCGGAAAGCGCATCCCAGTTTGGGCCTCCATTCCGGGATGCGCTTTTCGCCGAGTCCGCGGCAGTTTGCCCTACCCCGCTAGGTAGACCTCCAGCGCGGGCAAGGTCGCCTCCGCATCGTGGCGGCCGATCTGATAGATGCGCTCGAGCTCATCGGGCTCGCGGCACAGCGACGGCACCTTCACCGATTCGCTCGGCCGCACCACAAAGATTTCGCCGGCGGCCTCGCGACGCGCCAGGTCATCGAGCGTAGCATTGTAGACCTCATGCCGATGCTCAAGCGCCGCGACAAACTCCGGGTAGTGACGGAACACGCGCCGCAGCATGGGCATCACGCTGTTGGGCTGCTTCACAAAGCCCGCCGGCTGCGTGAGTACCACGATATTGCGGTCATACCCCTGCGCAAACAGCCATGCGCTGGGAATAGAATCAGCCACGCCACCATCCAGATACTTATGTCCGTCAATAGCAACGGGACGCGTCGCCACAGGAATAGCCGACGACGCCCGGATCCACTCGATATCGCGCTCATCGCCATAAGGCAGGTCGTGATAGACGGCCTTGCCCGTCTCGATATCGGTACACACGCACGTAAACCGCATGGGGCAGGCGCGATACGCCTCCAAGTCAATGGGATCGCGCTCGATGGGCACCTCATGATAGGCAAAATCGGCATTGAACATGTCTCCAGTCCGCAGCCAGCTTGCTACACCCGCATAGCGCTTATCGGCACAATATGCCTTGTTGTAGCGAATGGCGCGTCCAATCTGCCGCGATTTAAAGTTGTAGCCAAACGCCGCGCCCGCCGAGACACCCACCATATGGTCGCAGGTCAAACCGTGCTCCATCCAAACGTCGAGCACGCCCGCCGTATACATACCGCGGTAGCCGCCTCCCTCGAGCGCGAGCCCCACCGTGCGCATCATATTTGACTGTGCCATGCGACCATCTCCATCCCCACAAATTCAAACGGAACAAGTATACCCGTCAACATATACCGCCCCAGTCGCATTTTTATCGAACATCGCATCATCGCGCTGCCGTTTGTCGAATAATAGCCACCCACAGCATGTGCACCCCTATATAATTTTGCACTGTTGTTTATACTACTCAGCAGTTATCAACAGCGAACATTAGCCGGCAAAGTAACCCAACAACGCAGCAAGGCGGGGGCCTGGATACACGCAAAACGCTGAGCAACGATGCGTGTACACAACGAGCTCGCCCGACGCAATCCGCTCCGACTTCAGAAAGCCGCTTAGAACATGGATACTGTCAGCAATTACACCGAAACGCTCGAAAAGACCGTCCGTGACCTTCTCGAGCGTCAGGAGGATCTGATCAGGACCGCCTTTACCGACCAGCTTACCGGGCTTGGCAACCGTGGCGGCTTTGCCCGCTCCCTCGAGGAGCCCTGGGAGCAGGACACCCCCGTTACCATGGCGTTCATCGATATCGACAATCTCAAGCACTGCAACGACGTCTTTGGGCATGACGAGGGCAACCGCTATATCTTGCAGGTAAGCCTCTATCTCAAACTGTATATGAAAGTGGACGAGGCGGCGTTTCGCATAGGCGGCGACGAGTTTGCTATCCTATCTACGATTGCGACCGAGGACGACCTCGCCGAACGTCTGGAACACTGCCGAACGATCCTGCTCAAAAACAGCGATTCCGAGATGCCCCACTCGTTTAGCTACGGAGTGGCACACGCCGACCCCGCCCTGGGCGAAGCCTCCAATCGCATGACACTCGACGCCGACCATCGCATGTACGACTACAAGCTACGTCATGCCATGCATCTCGATCGGCGCAATATCACGCAAGTCCACGCCGACGACTTCGAAATAAGCGATCGTATTTTTGACGCCTTTTCGATGCTCAACGAGGGCCGTTATTTCTTTATCGAGAACTTGGACAAGGACCGCACCCTTTGGTCGCAAGGTGCCTTGCGCGATCTCGGTCTTCCTTCGGAGCACATAGACAGCTGCCGTGATTTCTGGAAGACGCGCGTCCATCCCGATGACCTCGAGGCCTACGCCAACGACATCAACCAGATCTTTAACGGCTCCAAACACCGCCGCGTCATGCAGTACCGCATGCGCAATGCCGCGGGTGACTACGTTCTCTGCCGTGCTCGCGGGTTTCGCATCGACGGCGACGGAAATGTCCCCTCGCTCTATGTCGGCGAACTCGTCAACCACTCGCTTGCCGAAACCGTCGACGCCGCCACAGGCCTCGGAACGCAGCGCATGCTGGTCAACGCTATCGATGCCTGCCGTCGCGACCGCTGCGAGACGGGGCTTATAGCGGTGCGCATTCGTGGCACGGCGAATCTCAACGAGCTCTACGGGGCCGAGGCTGTCGACAACATGCTTGCCGAATACGCAGGCCGCATGCTGTCGATCACCCGCGGCAGAAGCCGGGTCTTCCGTTCACGAAGCGTCCAGTTCGTCGTGCTCAGCAACGATTTGGACCATGAGGCATTCGAGCAACTGACCTGCCACCTTAAAGAGGCTGTTTTCGCTCCTGTTCAAATCGCAGACGACACCATTACTCCCGTCTGCCTTGTCGTCCCGGCCTTTTACGAGCACTTAGCCCATCAGGCGACCGCCGTTTTAGGCGAACTCGACCGTCGCCTTCGCACAGCCGGCGGGCTTGTTCCCAACGACAGCCTCCCCATACCCGAGGCGGAACGCAAAAGCGCCATCGCCGAACGCATCGACTCGCTCACGGGCCTCTATCGACCCAGCGAGTTTATGCGGCGCGCCAACGCATTTCTCGAGGCAAGGCGCAACGGCACCTGGTGCATCGCCACGGTCGACATGGGCCACATGCGCCTGTTTAATGAATGGCACGGCCAGGCCGAGGGCGACCGCGTACTCGCCGATGTGGGCACGGTCCTCAAGGACATCGAGAATGCCGATATGGGCGTCGCAGGGTACTGGGGCCAAGATGACTTTTGCGCACTCATCCCCTTTAAGCGCATCACCGTCCATCAAATCTACAACCGCGTTCGCGAGGTCGTAGCCAGGCATGATGACGGCGTAGGTTTTTGGCCGTCCATGGGCATTTACCCCATCGACTCCAATGAGGAGATCACCATCGATGCGCAGGCAAAGGCCATGTTTACCAATCGACGCGCCAAAAACGACTTCAAGGAGCGCATTGCCATTTTCCGCCCCGAAGAATATGAACACGAGATTGCGTTCCACCGCACGCTGACCGAGTTCCAGTACGCGCTCTCAAACGGCCGCATCACGTACTACCTGCAGCCCCAGGTCGATATGGAAACCGGCGAGATCATTGGCGCCGAGGCGCTCACCCGCTGGATTGACAAGGACGGCTCTCTCATTTCACCCGCAACGTTTATCCCCGCACTCGAGGAAAGCGGCTTTGTGGTGACGCTCGACAAGTACATTTGGCAGGGTGTCGCCTCGTGGCTGCGCGTGCGTCTCGATCGCGGCCTTCGTGTGGTTCCGGTCTCGCTTAATGTGTCGCGCGTGGATATCCTTGCCTGCGACGTTGCCGAGCATATGGGGGCGCTTGCCGCCCAATACAACCTACCGCCCGAGCTCATGCGTATCGAGATCACCGAGACGGCTTATACGGGAGAGTCCGAAGCCGTGGACAAACTGACAGCCGACTTGCACACCCGCGGCTTCTCGACCTATATGGACGATTTTGGCACCGGTCAGTCCACGCTCGCGATGCTCAAGAACGTCAACGTCGACGTCATCAAGCTCAACCGCACCTTTGTGCCCACCGACCGCGATCAAGGCCGCAGCGCGCAGATCGTGTCATCGATGCTCGAGATGGCGCAGTCGCTCCATCTGCCCATTGTAATCGAAGGCGTCGAGACAGATGAGCAGGCGAACATGCTACGCCACATGGGTGCCCGCTACGCTCAGGGCTTCCTCTACTACCGCCCCATGCCGGCGAAGGATTTTGAGGCATTGCTCGATGGTGGCAATAACAACTGATACGCTCGCGCGCAAAACGCCACCGTCGAAGGGGGCATTTGTCTCCATTAGCTAACTTATTACCCCAATTCAAACCGAATTGGGGATATGATACAAACCGTTGTTCCGCCCAAGGAGGTTATCCATCATGAACGAGTCATATCGCCTGGGTGAGCAATCGATTATTGCCTATCTTCAGCGACTTGCGAATGGCATCTCGACCGCCGAACTCGATGTTGCCGCGCTGCCTGCTGAGCTGCGCGCCGTTGGCGAGCAACTGCAAAAGACGCATGCCATCCTGCAACAAGAGCGCCGGCTGCTTGAGAGCAACGCCTATATCGACCCGCTCACCAACTTGGGCAACCGCGGCGGACTCGACCGTCACGTCGAGCAACTCTGGCACAAAGGTGACCCCTTCACCTGCGCCTATATTGACATCGACCATCTCAAACATTGCAATGATAGGTTTGGCCACGCCGAAGGCAATCGCTATATTCTGAGCATCTGCCGCACGCTCTCCGAAACCATGGAGCACGATGAGATGCTGTTCCGCATCGGTGGAGACGAGTTTGTGCTCATCTCGCTCTCCGCAAACGAGACCGAACTCGAGCAGCGCTTGGAGCGGGTACGTGTCGGGCTGATCGAGGCGAGCTCAAGTGGCAAGGCGCCCATGATGGCCAGCTTTAGCTTTGGCTGCTCGCGCGTCGATCCACTTGCCGGCGACACGCGTCGCCAGATGACGATGGATGCCGATCGCAAGATGTATCGCTATAAGCTTATGCATCGTGTGCAGCAACCGAAAGACAATGACGCGCCGCAACGCCCAATCGTCGATCAGCTTCCCTGCAACGACCGGGTGTTCCAAGCGATCTCCATGAGCTCCGAGACGCGCTATCCGTTCATCCTTAACCTCGATACGGGAGAATCGCAATGGTCGGTTAACGCCGTGCGCGATTTTGACCTGCCCTCCCAGCACCCTTTTAACTCACTCGACATGTGGCTCGCCCGCGTTCATCCCGAGGACCGCGACAACGTACGCGCCGAGCTCGACATGGTGATAAACGGCACGTGGCACTTCCACTACATGCAGTATCGCGTAATGGATGCCACCGGAAAATACGTGCTTTGCGACTGCACAGGTTACCGCTTGGACGGCACCGATACCGAGCCCAGCATGTATGTGGGCACTATCATCAACCGAAGCTTGGCAGATACGACCGACTCGGTAACGGGCCTGGGCGATGTCCACGCGCTGGTCAACGCTATTGGAGAGATGCGCCGCGTGGCGCGCGAGGCAGGCTTTATTGCCATTAAGGTCGACGATATCGCCGAAGTCAATGCCCGCTTTGGATTCGATGCAGGCGACCGCGTGCTCGCCGAAAGTGCCGCCTGCCTCATGGATTGTTCGCGCGGCAAGGGTCGCCTGTTCCGCTCGACGGGACCAATGTTCGTGGCGCTTTTCGATGAGCTCGGCCCCGAGGCAATCGACGAGCTCGCAAACGAAATCGAACGATTCCTGGGTTCTCCCGTGCTCATCGGCTCGCTTGAATATCAGCCGCCCATTCGCGTGGCCACGCTCCATCTGAACAGCGTTGACCGACAGCCCGTTTCCATTTTGAACGAGCTCAAAGCGTTGCTCGGTAAAGCCGTGCAGGTTCCAGGTACCAAACTGGATTAGCACCGCGCCCGCACCGCCTCCCCCATCGTGCGATAATCCTCTGCAGAAGTCACCAACAGCAGAGGGAGTTTGTGATGAAGGTTCTTTTGGTCAATGGCAGTCCCAAGGCAAACGGCAACACCGCCCGCGCACTCGCCGAAGTCGCCGAGCAACTCAACGCCGAGGGTATCGATACCGAGGTGTTCCAGCTGGGCGCCAAGCCCATTCGCGACTGCATTGGCTGTGGCCAGTGCGGCAAGCTCGATTGCCGCTGCACCTTTGACGACGACGTGGTGAACGAGCTGATCGCTGCCGCCGAGCAGGCAGATGGCTTTGTCTTTGGCTCCCCCGTCTACTATGCGCATCCCAGCGGACGCATCCTCTCGGCTCTCGACCGCGCATTCTATGCTGGCAGCAAGGCCTTTGCGCACAAGCCGGGTGCCGCGGTCGCCGTCGCCCGCCGTGGCGGCACGTCGACCACCTTCGATGTACTCAACAAGTACTTCACTATCAACCAGATGCCCGTGGTGGCCTCCACGTACTGGAACAACGTCTTTGGTGCCATGCCGGGCGAGGCCACCCAGGACGCCGAGGGCCTGGCCACCATGCGAAACATCGGCAAAAACATGGCCTGGCTCCTGCGCTGTATCGAGGCAGGACAGGCCGCCGGTATCAACGCACCCGAGGCAGATCGAGCAACGACCAACTTCATTCGATAGAGCGGCGGAGCATGAATATCCAGATTTTTGGAACCAAAAAGTCTTTCGATACCAAGAAGGCCCAGCGCTATTTTAAGGAGCGCCGCATTAAGGTGCAGTTTATTGACCTTAGGGAAAAGGAGATGAGCAAGGGCGAGCTCACGAGCGTGATGCAGGCGGTCGGCGGCATCGACAAGCTGCTCAACCCCAAGGCCAAGGACGAGGAGACGCTCGCGCTCATCCAGCACCTTACCCCTAGCCAGCGCTTCGACAAACTGCTCGAAAACCAGCAGGTTCTAGCCGAACCCATCGTGCGCAACGGCAAAAAGGCCACCGTCGGTTATTGCCCCGATGTATGGGGAGCCTGGGAGTAGCCTGTGTTATTTGCCGGCGCGTGGGTATAAGAGCAGGCGTTTGGCATAAGATTCAACTGTAAGCCATGTCTAACAAAGGAGGGCACATGCCCAACAAACCCGTGAAGATCATCATGCTTACCGGATACCTCGGTGCCGGCAAGACCACGCTGCTCAACCACATCCTCGCTAACGACGGCGGCATCCGCGCCGCCGTGATCGTCAACGATATCGGCGAGATCAATGTCGACGCCAGTCTTATCGCCGACGGCGGCCTTTCCGAGACCGACGACCTCATCCCGCTCACCAACGGCTGCATCTGCTGCACGCTTTCGGACGACCTGGCCAACCAGCTGCAGGGCATTGCCGATTCGGGCAAGTTCGACTACATCATCATCGAGGCATCGGGTATTTGCGAGCCTATCCCCATCGCCTACACCATCTCGAGCTTCTGCGACGAGGCCAAGGTGGGCGGCGAGCCCAAGCTCGCGCTCGACAACATCGTGGCCGTGGTCGACTGCGCCCGCATGTACGACGAGTTCAACGGCGGTCGCGACCTGCTGGCTGATGATATCGACGAGGACGACATCGAAAGCCTGCTCATCCAGCAAATCGAGTTCTGCTCCACGCTGATCCTTAACAAGACCGATACCGTGACGCCCGAGCAGATCGCCGAGCTCAAGGCCATCGTGCGCAGCCTGCAGAAGGACGCCGTGATCGTCGAGGCCCAAAACGGCGAGGTCCCCATGGAGGAGCTGCTCGATACCGACCGCTTCGACTTTATGCGCGCCTACAACTCCGCCGCCTGGATCGAGGCCATGGAGCATCCCGAGGAGCACGACGACCCCGAAGTGCTCGAGTACGACATCGAGACCTTTGTGTACTCGCGCCGCAAGCCGTTTGACCTGCAGAAGTTCACTGATTTTGTTGAGCAGGAGTGGCCCGACGAGGTCATCCGCGTCAAGGGTCCGCTGTGGCAGACCGGCGATCCGGACATGTGCTACATGTTTGAGCAGGCCGGCCACCAGATGCGCCTGATGGAGAACGGCCTGTTCGTTGACTCCGCGCCCGAGGGCGAGAAGCAGAAGATCATCGACGAGAACCCCGAGATCATGCAAATTTGGGACGACGAGACGGGCGACCGCATGACGAGCCTGTGCATCATCGGCCGTCACATGGACAAGGACGCGCTCATCGCCTCCCTCGATGCCTGCCTGACCGACTGGCACCGCGCCTAGGTTTATCCAAGCGGGCATTTTTCCGCCTATGTAACTGCCAAACCACCACGAAGGTGCCCTTCGTGGTGGTTTTTCGTTCTGAGCCAAGGAGATTCATGTTCAACATTGTGCTGTATGCGCCCGAGATTCCGGCCAATACGGGCAATATCGGCCGCACCTGCGTGGTTACCGGCACCCGCCTGCATCTGGTGGAGCCGCTGGGGTTTTCGCTCGACGACAAGACGGTACGTCGCGCCGGCCTGGGCTACTGGCAAAACTTGGACGTGACGACCTATGCCGGCTGGGAGGACTTCCTTGCGCGCAATGACCTCTCCCCTGCCGACGAACGCCTGCATCTGCTGACCAAAAAGGCACGCCGCACCTATGCGCAGAGTACCTACCGCGATGGCGACTACTTGGTCTTTGGCAGCGAGAGCTCGGGCATTCCCGAGGAGCTACTCGCTGCAGCGCCCACGTGCTGCGAGCGCATCCCGATGCTGCGCGATTGCGATTCGCTTGACAACGCCGAGGCCTGGGAAACCCACGAGGAATCGCTGGGGCATACCGAGGACAGCCACGAGGCCATCCTTCAACAGGACATCTGCGGCAACTTCGTCAATCCGAACGACTACCGCATCAGCGCACTCAACCTCTCCAACAGCGCCGCCATCGTCCTCTACGAGGCTCTGCGCCAAACAGGCTTTCCGGGAATGTAACAAACCTGCCATTAGGGGACGGGGTAGAAATGGCAGATTTTTAAACCCTCTAGCTCTTGACAAGCTGGTTTTGGCATCAATGTGACAAAGGGACTGTCGCTTTGTCACATTGATGCTCTAAATAACGAACCATTGCTTTTAATCAGAATTAACTAGAATAAAATGAAGTTAAACGGCGGTGCGAAAGGAGAGCCTTGTGGAATATCTCGAGAACCCGTTTACCCCCAGTTTTGGTGAGGTTCCTGCCCATCTCGCTGGCAGACAACAGATTATTCGGGATTTGGACCGTGCCTTCTTGAGCCAGCGCAGGCGCCCAGAATTGACCTCGATCTTCTCAGGCGCGCGTGGAACCGGTAAAACCGCTCTCATGTCGTCACTTGCGACAAGGGCGGAATCCCACGGCTGGATTGCCGTAAAGACAACCGCGCTCCCGGGAATGCTTGAGGAAATCGAGTTCGGGGCGAAACGCGCCGCAGCCCATCTCATCGACTCGTCCAACCAATTCGAAGTCACCGGTCTCGGAATTGCACCGCTCGGCAGCATCGAGGTCAGTCGCGTTCACGATGCCTCAACGTGGCGTTATCGCATGAGTGACATCATCGACCAGCTCAACGAGGCGGACACCGGTCTGCTCGTCACGGTTGACGAGGTGGACCCGACACTCGACGAGATGATTCAGCTCGCAGCGACGTATCAGCACTTTGTGACCGATGGGAAACGCGTCGCCCTGCTCATGGCGGGACTTCCCAACAACGTATCGACGTTGCTGAACCACAAGACGGTCTCGTTCCTTCGCCGCGCCCAACAATATCATCTGGGTCGCATTGCCGACTATGACGTACGCGAGGCCCTGATTCGCACAATCCAGGAAAACGATCGCCTGGCAGATGCTGAGGGAATCGATAGAGCCGTTCGCTCGATCTCTGGTTTTCCCTTCCTATTGCAGCTCGTAGGCTACCGTGCCTGGGATCTCACAAGCGATTCGAAGGAAATCTCGTCACGCGACTTTGACCTGGGAATCAAAATCGCGCGCGACGAGATGGACGACCGAATCCTCGCGGCAACCTATCGGGAACTCACTGCAGAGGACAAGCGATTCCTCATCGCCATGCTCGATGACGAGGAAGAGTCCACCACCGCTGACCTTGTCGAGCGCCTTAAGCGTTCGCCGCAGCAGGTCTCCCGCTACCGACGCCGCATGATAGATGCCGGCATCATCGGGGAACGAGGACGAGGGCTCGTCGCATTTGAATTGCCATTCTTCCGCGACTATCTCGCGGCTCAATGCGTGAAATAGGCATCAATGAGGCAAAGGGGCTGTCCCTTTGCCTCATTGTCTATAGGTAGCGGCCGGTAATGCTTGCGGAGCAGGCCGCGATGTCGCCCGGCGTACCGGAGCAGACGATTTGCCCACCCGCATCGCCACCGCCCGGGCCCATGTCGATCACGTAATCGGCGTTGCGGATAAGGTCGAGATCGTGTTCGATCACGATAACCGTGGCGCCCTTGGCAACGAGGCCGTCAAACACACTCAGCAACACCTGAACATCGAGCGGATGCAGGCCGATCGTGGGCTCGTCAAACACAAACACGGCGTCGTCCTGCACGCGGCCCATCTCGCTCGCAAGCTTAAGGCGCTGTGCCTCGCCGCCCGAAAGCGCCGGCGTGGGCTCACCGAGCGTGAGATAGCCCAAACCCAGGTCGTGCAAGGTCTGCAAGCGTGCCTGAACCTTCTTGAGTCCCAACGTGGCGTCGAGCGCTTCGTCCACACTCATGTCCATGAGCTGCGGCAACGTAAGCAGACTCCCGTCCTTGCCCTCGCGATGGATATGCGAAGCCGCGTCTGCATAACGTGAGCCGCGACATGCCGGGCAGACGATCTCGACGTCGGGCAAAAACTGCACATCGAGTGATATCGATCCTGTGCCATCGCACGTAGGGCAGCGCAAGGCGCCAGTGTTGTAGCTAAATGCGCCTGCCTTGTAGCCGGCTGCCTTGGCCTCGGGCGTGCGGGCGAAGGCGCGACGCAACTCATCATGGATGTCGGCATAGGTCGCCACCGTCGAGCGCACGTTGGCGCCGATGGGCGTAGCGTCAATCAGGTTTGCGCGGGCGATACCCTCGGCGTCGACCCAACGCACATGTTTTGGCAGGCGCTCACTGGCTGCCTGCGCCTTGAGTGCCGGGATGAGCGTCTCGAGCACCAACGTCGTCTTGCCCGAACCCGAAACGCCCGTCACCGCGACAAGACGGCCGCGCGGAATATCGACTTCGAGCGGCTTGACGGTGTGGATGGCATCGGTTGCCATGCGGATATGCCCCTGGTCGAACATTTCGTCGTCATTCACCTGCGGACGCAAGCGCTTAGACTCTGCGCACAAAAACGGGGCGATGCGGCTGCCCTGCGATTGTTCGACCTCGTCCACCGTACCAGCGGCAATCACATTACCGCCGCCCGCTCCGGCAACGGGGCCCATCTCGACCAGATAATCAGCCTCCGCCAGCACGCGCGTATCGTGGTCGACAACGACCACGGTGTTGCCGTCGCCCACCAGATCGCGCATCACGCCTACCAAACCGTCGACATTGGCAGGATGCAAGCCGATCGAGGGCTCGTCCAGCACATAAAGCACGCCCGTCGATCGGTTGCGCACCACACGGGCGAGCTGCACACGCTGGCGCTCACCCGTGGAGAGCGTGGCACCGGCGCGGTCGAGTGAAAGGTAATCGAGACCCAGGTCGACCAGACGACGGGCCGCGCTCAAAAACGAATCGCAGATATCCGTCGCCATGGGCCGCATCTCGGCCGGCAAGGATGCGGGCACCCCGCGCACCCACTCAACCGCATCGCCAAGCGTCATGGCCGCGGCCTGCGCCAGATTGATACCGCGCACCTGGGGCTGGCGCGCAGCCTCGGAGAGACGCGTGCCGCCGCAATCACGGCATGGCCCCTCGCGCAAAAAGCGTGCAACGCGTTTGAGGCCCTTATCGTCCTTAACCTTGGCGAGCGCATTCTCGACGGTATAGACGGCGTTGTAATAGGTAAAGTCGAGCGGCGTGGCGCCCTCGCCGTTTTTGGGAACGTAGAGAATGTGCTTCTTAACCGCCGGACCATGAAACACGATATCGCGCTCTTGAGGCGTGAGCTGGTTAAACGGCACGTCGGTGCGCACGCCCATCTCGCCAGCCACCTGCTTCATCAGATCCCACATGAGCGTGCCCCAGGGAAGCACCGCGCCTTCGTTGATGGTCTTTGACTCGTCGGGCACCAGGCTCGCCTCGTCCACCTCGCGCATGACACCGGTGCCGCCACAGGTGGGGCATGCACCGCCGCTATTGAAAGCCAAATCCTCGGCGCTCGGAGCGTAGAACCCGCGACCGCACGCAGGGCACGTGAGCGACAGACCAGCGGCCACGTTAAGGCTTGGCTCCACACGCGCCCCGCAATGCGGGCACACGTGATGGGCGCAACGGCTAAAGAGCAGACGCAGGCTGTTGTTGAGCTCGGTCATGGTGCCAAAGGTGGAGCGCACGCCCGGCACGCTCGGACGCTGGTGCAGCGCGAGCGCCGCCGGTACGTGCAATACCTCATCCACCTGAGCGTGCTCGGCCTGCGTCAAACGACGGCGGGTATAAGTGCTGAGTGCTTCCAAGTAGCGACGCGAGCCCTCGGCATAAAGAACCCCCAGCGCCAGCGAACTCTTGCCCGAACCCGATACGCCGGCAATGCCCACGAGCTTTCCCAGCGGAATGTCGATATCGATGTCCTTGAGGTTGTGTACACGCGCGCCGCGCACCTCGATAGCCTGCGGGCTCATCTTCTGTTCCGTCACCTTTATCACCCTACTCATGCCATAAAATGCGGTCGCGAATATACTCGCCCAGCATGGGCACGGTAAACCGGACGAGGCCGTATCCGGCAGCCTCGATGACGCGCTCGCGAATCAGGCTTGCGCGATATTTACTCGCCCAGCTCTGGGTACGATCACAACGCTCAATGATATCCGCCATGCGCGTCGGTTTGTTCTCGTCAACCGCCATAGCCTCGATAAAAAGGCGCTGTGGGCTGCGCAGCCCGTAATACAGGGGCGCGTCAACCGCTTCGTAGAACTCGGAGACGGCATCCGCATGGCCATCCTCGACATCGCGCCTTTCGATGACCTGCGAGCCGCGTCGAACAGCAGACCGCCACATGTAATAGCCCACCAGCTGAACCATGTAGGGATGCCCCATGCTCTTGTGTGCCGCAAGGTCCGCCGTCTCCGCGTCAACGTGAAGACCAGCGTCTTTGACCGTCTGGATATACGAATCGCGTACCTTGGGCAAAGAGATCGCTCCCAACGTACGCTGCTGGGCACGCCGCAAAAACGTCACGCTCGGCTCTTCGAGCAGATCGTCAACCATACTGGGTAAGCCGGCGAACACCAGCGCAAGACCGCGCTGGTCGCTATCGGGCAAGCCCGTGGCATCCTGGTCTCCGAGCACCTGCTGATAGAGAACGGCAAGAGCCGCCAGTTCCTCGATAGACGCCGATTGGGCCTCGTCAATCGCAAACAGTATGCCCTTGCCTGGACCGAGCTTCTTGAGGCGCTCGTTGACCAGCCCTCGTAACGTCTCGCCCTTTGCTCGCGCCGCCTCGACCGACATCCGGCCAAACGACGGCCCGAACTCCATTGACGTCACAACGGGTTTATTCGAGCGAAGCGCGTCGGCCAAGCGGTCGCATAAGCCAAGCGAAGCGGAATCGGAGATAACCGCCCATCCGCGCTCGCTGGCTAGACGTTGCAGCTCCCGTAGGAGGACCGTCTTGCCGCAGCCGCGGTTACCCGTAATGAGCATGAGCCTACCCGGCGCTCCGGCGCCGTTGTCGAGTCCTTCCTCAAAATCTTCGATGACCGACTCTCGACCGATGAGCATCGGAGGCCGCTTGCCTGCCGTTGGCTTAAAGGGATTTGGATTCATGTTGGCCTCCTCGGATCGGTAAACCCTGGTAATAGTTATACCAACTTATACCGAGTTATACCATCTAAATGGGACAAAGGGACTGTCCATCTAGCAGCGTCGACGCCAAAATCAATTAGTCAAGGATCAGAGGGTTCAAAAATCTACCATTTCTACCCCGTCCCCTAATGGCAGAAGAAAGTAGGGTCTGCTGCTCGCCAGGAGCGGAAGGTGGTGGGATCGACCTTTACGTGCGCTGCGGCGGAGACGTCGTACCATTTGACCGTATAACCGGCGCCGTGAGAGCAAAAGACCGAGTCGGGCGTGTTGGGCAGATCGGCCTCGGGCTCATAGGCGGCCGCCTCGATGACGCGCTCGGCATCATGACAAGCCGCATAGCCGGCAAACTCTAGGTACAGATGACCGCGACCGCTCGTGTAGGCAGCCACCTCCAGCGCATAATCCTGTACCTCAGATGCCGGCACGCGACCCACAAGCTTCGCCCGGTCTCCCGCCATCGTCGGCGGCTCGTACTCGGCACCCATACGCGTGGCATCCGAGAGCGCCCGGCCTACGCACTCCCCCGGCACCTCAAGCTCAAAGCGATACCACGGCTCCAACAGCACCGCCGCGCCGGCCTCGCGCGCCCGCATCAAACCCTGGCGAATCGCGCGGTACGTGGCCTGGCGAAAATCGCCGCCCTCGGTGTGCTTGGCATGCGCACGGCCGCCCGTGAGTGTAATGCGCACATCGGTGATGGGCGAGCCGGTCAGCACGCCCAGGTGATCGCGCTCCATGGCGTTGGTGAGTGCCAAACGCTGCCAGTTAAGATCGAGCTCGTCGGTCGAGGTCACGGTGCCAAACTGCACGCCCGAACCCGCTGGCAACGGCTCCAAGCGCAGATGTACCTCGGCATAGTGGCGCAGTGGCTCAAAGTGGCCCACACCCTCGACCGGCTGCGAAATGGTCTCCTTATAGAGGATGCCGCCGGGCTCAAACTCGACCGCAAGGCCAAAACGATCGGCCAGCACCCGCTGCACGACCTCGAGTTGCACGGCGCCCATCAACTGCAAATGAATCTGCTCAAGATGCGTATTCCAGCTTACGCCGAGCATGGGATCCTCGTCCGCCAACTCAGTCAGCGCTTTGAACACCGCGTGGACATCGTGTTCGCCCGGAAGCACCGTATAGGTGAGGACCGGCGCAATGACAGGCGCATCGCCCGCAGGCTCCGCGCCCAGGGCATCCCCCGGGCGAACGTGCGCAAGACCCGTCACGGCACAGATGCCGCCAGCGGCAACTTCCTGGGCAAGCTCGTATTTCTCGCCGTTATAGATGCGCACCTGATCGATCTTTTGCTCCCAAGTGGAAGCGCCAGAGCATCCCTCGACAACTTGCTTTGCACGCAGTACACCGCCCGTCACCTTGACCCAAGCAAGACGCTCGTCATGGTCTCCACGACTCACGCGGTAGACACGCGCGGCGAACTCCTGGGGCCATGTTCGCTCGCGCATCAGAGCGCATATGCCGTCGAGTAGCTCGTCCACACCCTGGTCCTTGAGCGCCGAGCCGGCAAAGCAGGGAAAGAGCTTGCGCTCGGCAGCCATGCGCGACAGCGTTGCGACAGAAAGCTCGCCCGCTTCAAAAAACTCCTCGAGCGCCGCCTCGTCCAACGCAGCAGCGTCCTCCTGAACGGCGCCGCCCGCCAGCAGTTCGTTGGCATCCAGGCAGCCCTCGGAAAGACGTTGCCCAAGTTGTGCCAGCAAAACATCGCGGCCGGGATTCTCCAAATCGATTTTGTTGATATAGATGAACGTCGGGACGTCATAGCGCGCAAGCAGGCGCCACAGGGTTTCGGTGTGCCCTTGCACGCCGTCGTTGGCACCCACAACCAAAATCGCGTAGTCGAGTGCGCGCAGCGTGCGCTCCGCCTCGGCAGAAAAATCGACATGGCCGGGAGCGTCCACGAGCATAACGTGGGTTTCGCCGTGGTCGAGCACAGCCTGCGACGAGAAAATCGTGATACCGCGCTCGCGCTCAATCTCGTTCGTATCCAGATGCGAATCGCCATCGTCTACACGCCCGCGCTTGCGAATGCGACCCGCGTTAAACAGCATGGCCTCGGCCAGCGTGGTCTTGCCGGCATCGACATGCGCCAAGATTCCAACGACCGTTTGCTTCGACATGACTCTCCTCTTATATACAAGCCCATCGTACGCGGCAACGGGCGTTCACGCTCCACACTGGATGATACAATTTACGGGCCGGCGGGCGAAGCGGGCCCTATCCCCCGACCAAGCTCATCGCCCCGCGTTGCCGCGCGGCGATTTTCGTAGGTTCGCGCCTTGCGAAAGCCGGCTTTCAAAACAGTGCAGCGAACGAAAATGGCCCCACCCGGAGCCATTTTCGTTCGCGCGAATTGTTGATACGCGTCCCTGCTCTTACGCCTCGCGCAGCCAGTCGAACGCAACACGAGGCGTACCGTCCGACACATACACGACGCCGGCACGCTCAAACCCAGCCTTAATACTCGCACCCTGCATGGGCAGGTTGTCCTGATGTGTGTCGATACGCAGGTGATCGGCGCGCTCCTTGGCAAAGGCAAACATCGCAGCCGCGATACCGTGCACGGTGCCGTCGGACGCCACGCGGTGCAGCACGGCGTACGGAGTGTCGCTACGCCATTGACCATCCTCAATTACGTCATAGCACTCGTCCGGACCCGGTAAAAAGGCAAACGTCGCAACCACGCGACCGTCGACTTCACACACGTAACTACCACCAGCGGCAATATCGGCAGCCAGTTGCTCGGCCGAAGGCGTGCCCTCGGGCCACTGCGTGGCGTTGCCATGCGCGCGCATAAAGGCGCGGGCGGCGTCATAGATGGCCATAACGGCGGGAATGTCAGTATCGAGGGTTTTTCTGATCATCACGCGGCGACCTCACGTTTATTGGTATCACTTTGGTTGAGCAATGATACCAACGTTTTGAGAAGGGCGCGAAGCAGATGGGAAGCAAAAAGCGAGCCGCCTGGTCAAAGGCAAAAAGCGAGTTTTTGGGCGCTGCCACCGGCGGCGATATGAGCGACCTGTTTGCGCGCGAGGACGAGCGCCGCGACGCCCTGGACGCCGAGCGCGATGAGGCCTGGCGCTACAAGTCGTGCGAGCGCAAAAACCGTTACGACACACGCGCCGAGGCCGAGGC
>UQPP01000022.1 GCA_900543025.1 uncultured Collinsella sp. | reverse complement strand
TTCGAATCCGCCCGGGGGCACCAGAGGAATATCGAGCCCGGTACCGCTACGGTGCCGGGCTCTTCTGGTCTAAAGGTATGCTGTGGTTTTCGCTGCTTCAGATAAAGCAAAGCGCCCGCTTGCCGGGGGAGCAAGCGGGCGCTTCTGAGCGAATATGTTTGCGGCGTTCGCTGCGCAGATAATAAGCAGCCGGCTAGTTGCTTGTACCGGAATCGTCGCCTGAATCAGTACCAGAGCCAGAAACCGAAACCGTCAGCGTAATCGTGCTGTCGGTGGACTGCTTGCCGGTGGGGGAGACGCCCGTAACGGTGGCATCCTCGTTACCGCTCACGGGATTGCCGTTCTGGTCACAGAAGCCAATGTTATAGAAACCGGCGTTGTTGAGCGCGGTAACGGCAGCGGAAATGCTCTTGCCGTACAGGTTGCCCGGGACGGTGGCCTTGCCGGATTTCTTGGCAATGACGACGGTAATCGTGGCGCCGGGCTTCTGCTTACCGCTGGGGTTCCAGCTGATCACGGTGCCCTCGGTAACCGAGTCGTTCTCCTGGTAGCTCACGTCGACGCCAAAGCCTGCCATATCGAGGGCGTTGCGCGCCTGGGCCTCGGTCATGTCGGTCAGGTCGGGGACGGACGTGGTATCCGGGCCGCCCGAGACCTTGTACGAGATGGTCGTGCCTTTCTCGACTTCCTTACCGGCTTCGGTGCCCTGCTCAAAGACATGGCCCTCATCGGCCTCGTTGGCCTCCTCGGAGGCGTTGCCCTTCAGGCCAACGCTTGCCAGCGCGGCTTCTGCCTGGTCCTTGGTCAGGCCGACAAGCCGGGGAACCTCAACCTTCTCGGAGGGCTTGGGGCCCTTGGAGATTACCAGGTTCACCTTGGTGCCCTTGGCCTTCTTGGTGTTGCCGTTGGGCGTCTGCTCGGCGACCTTGCCCTCGTCGACATCGTCGTTGTAGCTTTGGTCGATGGTGCCGACCTCGAGGCCGGCTTCCTTGATCAGCTCGACGGCAGTCTGCTGGTCCTTGCCCAGCACATCGGGCACGGTGACCTGCTCGCCGCCAAAGAGTCCTGTGGCAAAGGCCACCACGATGCCGATGACGGCAACGGCTGCCACCACGGCGGCGATGATCTTGTTCTTGTTGGATTTGGGCTTTTCGACCTCGTAGGAGCCGGTGGAGCCCGAAACCGAGCTACGGGCGGTATTCTGGCCGCTCACGCCCGAGACGGGACGCACCATGGCGCGCGTCTGATCGGAAAGCTCGCGAGTCTTGGTGGCGCCCAGCTCACCGGGGGCACCGATGATGCGCGTGGGCTCCGAGACGTTGACGGCACGGCCCGACAGGTAGCTGTTGAGCACCTGACGAAGCTCGTCGGCGGTCTGGAAGCGGTTTGCCGGGTCCTTCTCCATGCACTTGAGGATGATGCGCTCAAGGTCGGCGTCGACACCGGAGTTGATCTGGCTCGGCGGAATAGGCAGCTCGTTGACTTGCTTGAGTGCGACCGAGATGGCGTCGTCACCGTCAAAGGGAACGCGGCCGGTGGCGCACTCGTACATCACGACGCCCAGCGAGTAGATATCCGAGGTGGGGCCGAGGTCCTGACCGCGGGTCTGCTCGGGGCTGACGTAGTGGGCGGTTCCCAGCACGTTGTTGTCTTGCGTGAGGTGGCTGTTCTTGGCGCGCGCGATGCCAAAGTCCATCACCTTGATGTTGCCGTCGGGCAGCACCATGATGTTCTGCGGCTTAATGTCGCGGTGGATGATCTCGTGCTTGTGGGCGACCGAAAGCGCAGAGCTGATCTGCGAGCCGATCTGGGCGACTTTCTTGGGGTCGAGGGCGCCGTGGCTCTTGATGCCGCTCTTAAGGTCGGTGCCGCGCAGGTACTCCATGACGATGTAATAGGTGTCGCCGTCCTTGCCCCAATCGTAGACGCCCACGATATAGGGGGAGGAGAGACCGGCTGCTGCCTGGGCCTCCTGCTTAAAGCGTGCGGCGAAGGTTGCGTCGCCGGCATACTGTGGCAGCATGATCTTGACGGCTACCGTGCGGTCGAGGACCTGGTCCTGTGCACGGTAGACGGTCGCCATGCCGCCTGTTCCCACCTTATCCTTGAGGAGGTATCTTCCCCCGAGGACCCTCTGTTCCATTCCTGCTCCTAACATAACTATTCGCTCAACGATGTGTGTAGTACCTACGATGTGGCCGCTGGGGCCGTGTGGCGCGTTGCCGCTAACTCTTCGGCCGCGGCGCGCCTCGGGTGTCCGATTCGATCATGGGCATCACGCTCCCTGTGCGGCAAGCGCCGCGGTCAGGACGATGCCGGCGATCTTGGCGGCCTTGACGTCATGCTTGTCGTAATCCTCCAAGGCCACCGAGATGGCGACCGTGGGTGAATCGTAAGGCGCAAAGCCAACGAACATCGAGTTGACGTTGGTGCCGCCGGTCTCGGCCGAGCCGGTCTTGCCGGCGACCTTGACGCCGGGGATCTGGGCATCGGTGCCGGTGCCGGATTGGACGACGGCAAGCATGGCCTGCTTGACCTGGTCGGCCGTGGCGGAGCTGACGGCCTGACCCAGCGAGCGGGACTGCGTGGTCTTGACCACGGTTCCGTCCGGGGCGAGTACCTGGGCTACAAAGTACGGGTCCATGACCACACCACTGTTAGCGATGGCGGCGGCAATCACGGCGTTTTGCATGACGGTGGTCTGCGGGCCGGGCGTGTGGTCCATGCCGACAGGCTGGCCGGCGCCGGCCCAGGCGGTCTCCCACTCGGTCATGAGCGACGGGTCGGCCATGATGGAGGCCGCGGAGGTCAGGTCCTGGCCGAGCTTTTGGCCGTAGCCAAAGGCGTTGGCAAACTGTACGAGCGTGTTTGCGCCAACTTCGTTTGCCACCTGGCCAAAGACGACGTTGGAGGACACGGCAAAGGCCTGCTGCAGGCTGATGGTGCCGTAGCTCTCGTTGGCATAGTTGGTGACCGGTGCGTTGCCGATATCCATGGAGCCGGGTGCCTGGTAGGTGCTGGTCAGGCTGGCGGTACCGGTCTCGAGTGCCGCGGAAAGCGTAACGACCTTAAACGTGGAGCCCGGCGTGTACAGCGCGTCCATGGCGCGATTGTACATGGAGCCGTCCTCGCCGCCGCCCGTCTGCAGCAGGGCATCGATGTTGGTGTTGTCGTAGGTGGGCGAGCTGGCACATGCGAGCACCGCGCCGGTACGCGGGTCGATGACCACTACAGCGCCCTTAAAGCCCTTGAGTGCCTGCTCGGCCGCCGTCTGGATGCGCGAGTCGATGGTGAGCTTGGCGGTGTTGCCCGGCTGGGTCTGGCCCGCGAGCGACGCGATGGCGTTGTTCCAGCTGGAGTAATCCTTAGAGCCGGTGAGCGTGTCGTTCATGACGCTCTCGATGGCGGTGGTGCCATACTGCTGGCTCACATAGCCAACCACGTGCGCTGCCAGGTTACCGTTGGGATAGGAGCGTACGTAGGTGCCGTCCTCCTGCTGCAGCGACTCGGCCAGCGTCACGCCGTCGGACGTGATGATGGAACCGCGCTGGATGTACTTGGAGCGGGCGATGGTGTGGTTGTTGGTCGGCATGTCCTGATAGTCCTTGGCCTTGATGACCTGGACATAGGTGAGGTTGCCGATAAGGATGGCGAACAGCGCCGTAAAGGCGAGCACCGCACGGGTTAGACGGTTGGCGAGCGCAACGCGGCCGAGCACACCGGATTCAGGCGTGTCGAGCAGGCGACGGCGCATACGCGAGCCGATGGAATGGCTGCCGCTGCCGTAGGAAGACGAGGTGGCAAAGCGCGTGCCCGTCGGGGCGGCGGCAGATGCGACCTGATCATCGGTGATGGCGGCCATGGTGCCGGTGCCGGTAAGCTCGGCCTCGCGTCCGGTCGCCTCGTCACCGGCGCGCAGCAGGAGCGCGACGATGATAAAGCTCGCCAGCAGAGAGGAGCCGCCCTGGCTCATAAAGGGCAGAGTGACGCCGGTCAGCGGGATCAGGCGGGTTACGCCGCCAACGATCAAGAAGGCCTGGAAGCTGATGGCGGCCGTAAGGCCTGTGGCACTAAAGGCGGCGAGGTCGGATTTAGCGCGGGCAGCCGTGGTGAGGCCACGCACGGCAAAGAGCATAAACAGGATGAGCACGGCGCCGCCGCCCAAAAGGCCCATCTCCTCGCCGATAGCCGAGAAGATAAAGTCGGACTCGACGACAGGGATGTTGTTGGCCATGCCGTTGCCGATGCCAACACCGACCAGACCACCATCGGCAAGCGAGAAGAGCGACTGGACGATCTGGTAGCCCTGGCCCTGGGCGTCCTTAAACGGATCGAGCCAAACCTGGAAACGCACCTGAACGTGAGACAGGAACTTGTAGGCGCCCACGGCTCCAACGGCTAAGAGCGCAAGGCCGATAACGACATACGAAAAGCGCCCCGTGGCAACGTAGAGCATCAGCAAGAAGATGGTGTAGAACAGCACGGCCGAACCCAGGTCGCGTTCGAAGACGACGACGAGCAGGCACACACCCCACACGGCAAACAGCGGCAGCAGCAGTCGCAGGCGAGGGATCTTAAAGCCCAGAATCTTGCGGTTGGAGATGGAGAGCAGCTCGCGGTTCTCGGCCAGGTAGCCGGCCAGGAACAGGACGATAAAGACCTTGGCGAACTCGCCGGGCTGGATGGTAAAGCCCGCGATGCGAATCCACAGCTTGGAGCCCGAGATCGTGGTGCCGATAAAGATAGGCAGCATCAGCAGAATGATGCCGATGATGCCAAAGGTGTACTTGTAGCGCATGACCACGTCGAGGTTTTTGACTAGTGCAAGCGTTCCCACCATGAGCGCCACCGAGACAAACAGGATGATGAGCTGTGAGATGGCGAGAGCGGGGGCGAGACGCGTCACGAACGTGATGCCGATGCCCGAAAGTATAAATACGATGGGCAGGATGGCGGGGTCGGCACCGGGCGCCAAGATGCGCACGGCAATGTGGGCCGCGGCAAAGGCGGCAAAGAGGCCGATCGGTACGGCGAGCGTCTCAAAGGAGATGGCAGCGCCCGCGGTGAGGACGTACATCGCATACAGCAGGATGACGGGGAACGCCGAGGCGATGAGCAAGAGCAGCTCGGTGTTGCGGCGACTCATAAGCGGCACTCCCTTTCTAATTCTTATCGGAGGCTTCGGCCTCGGCGGACTGTTCGGCGGTTTTCTCGGAATCTGATTCGGAGGTTGATCCCTGATTGGTGTTGTCGCGAATCGTTTGCGCGTCGATCACCTGGCGGGTCTGCTCCTCGTCGATCTGGTGGCGGTACTTGGATATCGTGTCCTGCGCATCGTCGACACTTGTTTGCGGAATGCCCGCCTTGAGGCGGTTTTGCGTGTCTTCGGGCAGGTCGGACAGCTTGATGCTGGTTTCGCTTTCGAGCCAGTGGAGCTTGAGTCCGAGTGGCTTGCCGGGCAGGCCGCGCCAGACGGCGACATTGCCCTGGTAGGTACCCAGGTAGTACGAGCCGGTGACACCCGTGTAGGCCCAGATGCCAGCTGCCAGCACAAAGACGAGGGCCAGGATGGCGGCGATAGTAACGTTGCGGCGACGCACGCGTTGCGCCTCGCGCATAACGCCATCGTCAACCAGGTCAACGACTACTACGGTCACGTTGTCGTGGCCGCCGGCGGCAAGCGCCGCATCCACTAGGTTGTCGACGCAGATTTGCGCGGTTGAGGACTGCGTGGCGATGTTCTCGATATCGCTATCGGGAATCATGCTCGAGAGGCCGTCGGAGCACAGGATCAGGCGGTCGCCTTCCTCGATATGCAGAGTGAAGTGGTCGGCATACATGGCGGGGTCCGAGCCCAGTGCGCGGGTGATGACCGAACGGTTGGGGTGGACGCGAGCCTCGTCTGCCGTAATCTCGCCGGCGTCCACGAGTTCTTCCACATAGGAGTGGTCGCGGGTCACGCGGATGAGCGTGCCCTCGTGGAGCAGGTAGGCGCGCGAGTCGCCCACGTGGGCGATGGCGAGCGTGTCGTTTTCGATATAGGCGCAAGTGGCCGTGCAGCCCATGCCGGGCTTGCCCAGGCCGTTCAGGGCCGCCTCGATTACGGCGGCGTTGGCTGCCTCGACGGCTGCGGCCAGGCGTGCTGCGTCGGCGGACTGTGGGGCCGTCTTGGCAATAGTCTCGACGGCGATGGAAGAGGCTACCTCGCCGGCAGCGTGACCACCCATGCCGTCGCATACGCAAAAGAGCGGCGACTGCACCAGGTAGGAATCCTCATTGTGCGGGCGCACGCAGCCAACGTCGGAGCGGGCGCCCCACATAAGTTGCGTGGTGGTGCCGGCATCATAGGTCGAGTCGGTCTCGATGCGCTCCTCGGTCAGGGGCTCAAAGCTCATGGTCGAGCCGGGGTCTTTGAGTTTGGCCTCAACGGCGGCAACGTCGATCTCTGCTGTGTCACCGGGAGAGACGGTGTCGGTCATGGCGTTTGATTCGGAATCACCGGTGTCCGGGGAGTCGGGCTCCTCGGACACGCGGGCGGTCGACTCGTCGTCTTGCGGGCTGACGTCTATAGGCTCGGGCGCCGGCGTAGACGCGGGCGCAACCTCGGATGCCGGGGCTATGGGAAACGCCGGCGCGGCGGGCTCGGGTGCCGCAAACACCGCAGCGCTCTCGTTGATTGCCGCGGCGACGGGCTCTGCAAAGTGAGCCGGCGCCGGGGTTGCTTCGGGCGCTGTGGGCTGTTCCGCAGCATGTGCGCCGATGGGCGCCGCTACGGCATCCTCTTCGTCCTCGTTATCGGCGAGATCCGAAATATCATGCGTTACATGCGAAAGAGGCAGGGAGAACACGGTGTCCTCGGGCTCCACGGGTGCGGAGCCTGCCGGAGCGGCGTGGGCCGGCGCAGCTGTGGTGGCGGCCGGTGCCTCGGTCATAGTTGCGGACTTGTTCTCCTCGTCGATCATCGACGGTTCACCTTCATGACCACGTCGCCAATCTGGACTTCGTCGCCCTCGCGCAGCGTTGCGGGCTCCACGAGCTGGCGGCCGTTGACGAGCGTGCCGTTAAGCGAGTTGAGGTCCTCGATGATGAGTGCCGGGCCCTGCAGCGAAAAGCGCGCATGCGAGGCCGAGACGAACGGTTCGTTGATGCAGATGTCCGAAGATGGCGAGCGACCGACGATGACGGGGCCGAGCATGTCTACGTGGATGCCGCGGATACCGCGCGGACCCTTGTCCACATCGATCGTCCAGATAGCCGAGTCGCGGCGCTGCCCGCGCACAAGTCCCACGCCGGTCTTCATGACGGCGAACAAGAAGATATAGAGCAGGGCGACCAGGACGATGCGGCCTGCAAAAAGGACGATATCGATGTTCATAAGCGACTATCCCCTAAATTCAAAGGTACTCAGGCCAAACGTCAGCAGATCGCCGTTGCGCAGCGGGCAGCGCGTAATGCGGCGGTTGTTGACGAGCGTGCCGTTGGTGGAATTGAGGTCCTCGATCGACCAATCCGAGCCCGTAAAGGTAAGCTGGGCGTGGCGGCGCGACACGTTGGGGTCGCGCAGGGCAATGTCGGAAACTGAGCGCTCGCGACCGATGGTCACCTGTGCGGAGGTGATGCTATGGCTCTCGCCGCTCACGACGTCGACGAGCTGGGCGAGCGGGCGCTGCGGGGCGCGAGTGCTCGCCATGTTGGAGGCGATGCCGGCTGCGGCGCCTAGGCCCACGGCGGCACCGGTCGCGGCGGCTCCGCCCATGCCGGCAAGCGCGTCGCGCGAGACGGTCTGCGGCACCGGGATGGGTGCGGCGGCGGGGTCGGGGACGCTAGGCGCGAAGGGGTCTGCCACGGCAAGCGGGTCGGGAGCGGCGGCGCGAGGCGTCGGCTGCTGCTGGGGCATGGCGGCGGGGCGCTGCTGCTGCGGGGCGGCAAACTGCTGCTGGCCGGCGCGCGGGGCGCTGGCGGCACGGCTTGCCGCGGAGTTGTTCTGGCCCAGGCCGTTCTGATAGGCGCGCTCTTCTTCGTACAGGCGGCCGAGCGTGGGGGCATCGACGTTCTCGGCAAAGACCGAGAACTTGCCGGCGCGCAGCTGCGGATCGATCATAAAGCGCACGAGGGGCTCGCCGACAAAGACATAGCGGCGCTTTTCGGCCTGCGCCTTCACGAACTCGCGGACCTCGCGCGAAAGCTCGGGGTAGAACGGGGCGAGCATGGGATCGTCGTCGGCGGCGATAAGGATGGTATAGAGTGCCGGCGCCGTGTTGACGCCGTTAATCACCAGAGTCTGATCCTCCATGTCGCGAGCGGCCTGCTTGGCAAGCTTCTTAAAGGAGAACGGGGCACGGGTGGCACCGAAGATGCCGGCCACGTGGTCCTCGAAGATGTTCAGGAAGTTCACGAAAGATCACTCTCCGTATAGGTTCTTTGGTATCCGAGCAAATATAGGCATATCCCAACGATTATAGAGGATAGGATTCCCGCAACCGCCGCCTTGGCGATGACCGCGGCTGCAAGGCTGGCAATTTCCATATGGTGTGCAAGACAGGACGCCGCTGCGCAGCCGATGCCGGTGACAGCGATGGCGGCGATTGCGGCAAGGTTTGAGCCCTGATTGGCACGCTTGGCATGGACATTGAGCAGCGCAGATGACGCCGCGGCAGTTGCCGCGACCAGCACAAAGGCAGCCCAAAGGAGCGGGTCTCCCAGCGCTGCGGCAACGTTACCGAGCCCCAGCACGCCTCCGGCTGAAAGCGCGACCGTGGCCAGACGGGCAAAAAGCGCGCCCATGCCCGTTGCCGCGGCGGCGCTTGCCGGGCCGAGCCAAAATGACGCGACGCCGGCGGCGACCCCAGCTGCCAGGAAGGTATTGCCGGTCAGACAGCCAAGCGCGAGTGCACAGGTGAGCGTGGCGCTCGCGGCAGTCTCGGTGCGACCCCAGGCGATCCACCAACCGGACACGGCGGCGGCAAAGATCACCGCGACGGGCAGCATCGACAGGATGCCCTGTGCCTGCATGGTGGCGTTGGCCATGAGCACCAAAAAGCCCACAGCCGAGATGGCCGAGCCAATCTGGGGGGCCAGGCCAGCCGCCGCTCCGATCGCGATGGCCGCAATGACCAGGCCGGGAAGCGCCGCGACCCCGGCCGTTTGCATCAGCAAAAAGCTAAAGGTGCCGCACGTTAGCGCCGAGATAGTGCGCATGGTGTAGTCGCGCGTATGGCTCCAGCGCGTGCCCGCCCAGCCGAGTGCGGGGTCGACCTCGATGGCGTCGTCCTCGTAGTGCGACGGCTCGATATCGTCGAGCTCCTGCTCGTCATCCGAAAGTTCGCCAACCATTTGCTCTAGGCTGCGACGGCCCTCGCGCACGCTGCCCAGACCGGCAAGGAGCTGGTCGCAAAATGCCTCGATGCTGTTGGGGCGGTCCTGCGGCATGGGGGAGAGCGCGCTCATGAGCGCGGCCTCGGCTCCCGGGGGGAAGTGTGGTATCAGCTCGCTGGGATAGGTGGCGCCGCCGATGATGCGGCCGAGCGAGTCGGCGGGCGTGGCCGCCATAAAGGGAGCGCTGCCGCACAGGCCCTCGTAGATCACACAGGCGAGGGCAAAGACATCGGCGCGCTCGTCGACCGTGCCGGTCTCGATATCGAGCTGCTCGGGCGGCATGTAGCCGATGGTGCCGCCGCGCGAGCCGCCAAAGCCACCGGCAGACGACAGTCGCGCCATGCCAAAGTCGGTGAGCTTTACATTGCCCGAGTGGTCGATGAGCACGTTGGCGGGCTTAATGTCCAGGTGGAGTACGCCATTACTATGGGCGAAGGTGAGCGCCTGGCCCAAGGCATCGGCAATGGCCGCGGCCTCGTCAAAGGTAAGGGAGTGGCCGTCTACGCGATGCAAAAACTCGGCCAGCGACATGCCATCGACATATTCCATGACCAGGTAGGCATAGGCTGTGTCGTGCGTAAAGTCGATGACCTGCACGATATTGGGATGTTGAAGCATGGCGGCAGTGTGCGCCTCGCGCAGGACATCCATGATGTCGCTGGCGGGCATGCCGGCACCGTTGATAAGGGGGATGCGTTTAATGGCGACGCGGCGGCGCAGGTGCGTGTCGCGGCAGATCTCGATGGAGCCAAAACCGCCGGTCGCAAGTGTCTCGAGCGGCTGGTACCGCTTGAGCAGCTCGCGAGAGCTGGTGCCCTCCAAAGGAACGTCCGGCGAGAACCGGGCGGTATGTTGCGAGAAAAGCGGCATGGCCAACCCTCGTGCGTTTAAAGTTCGTTTGCGAGCGGCGGGCGCGGGGCCGAGCCATTCGCGGTGGCATAGATGCTGCTAGTGTAGCACGCTCGGGTGCATGGGGAGGATAGCGGGATGCGAGGTTGCCTGTCTGGCTTGGCCTTAGCGCTTCTTCTTGTTCTTCTTCTGCTTGCGCTTGGTCTCCTGGGGCTTGTCGCCCTGTTTGGCTTCGGCAGCGGCCTTTTCGGCCTTCATTTTCTTCTTCTTGGTCTCGATGCGGAGTTTTTTGTTGATGCGCGCCTTGAGGAAGGGACCGAACTGCTCGGCATCGCCGCGAACAAAGGTGTCCTTAGGGATCGTCACGCCCTGGTCGGCGAACATGGCCACAAAGATGCGCTCGCCGTCGAGCACGTGGTCGAGCTTTTCAAACGGGAAGAACTGCGACTTGCCGCTCTTGCCCCAAACCATCAGGCCGTCCTCGTTGGCGGCGACGCGGCGATAGCGGCCACCCATGGACTCGTCGGCCTCGACGGCGTCGATAAAGTCGCGGGCGAGGGTGTGGTGCAGGTTTTTGCTCCACCAGGCCAAAAAGGCGCCGAATACGATCAAGACGACGCCAAACTTGATCCAGTTGCCGCCGGCCACCAGCATGCCGATGCCGATGAGCGCGGCAATTGCCGCGGCGACATACAGCGAGCCGCGACGCCTGGGCGAGGCGACCAGGCGGGCGAAGTCGGTGACCAGGTCGTTTTCGTACTGGTACTCGTTGAGGTACAGGATGCCGTCGTCGGCTGCGGCCTGCTCCTCGAGCGCGACCTCGACCTGGTCGGCTGCTTCGGAGGGAACGAGGTTGCTCTCTGCGTCTGCCATGCTCTTTGGACTCCTATCGCGGCGGGCTCGCCGTACGGGTTATTATGGAATGCAGTATGCCGTGCGACCGCATGGCCGCCGCGGCAACAAGACTCAGTATACCCGGGGGAGCACCCATGGAATCGTTGTACCGAAAGTATCGCCCGCTCACCTTCGACTCCGTGGTGGGCCAGCAGCATATCGTCTCGACGCTCGAGCACGCCATCACCGAGGGACGCCTGTCCCACGCGTACCTGTTCTGCGGACCGCGCGGCACGGGCAAGACCACCATGGCGCGCATCCTGGCCAAGGCGCTGCTGTGCCGCAATGCCGAGGCGGCGCGCGCCGAGGGTGCAAGCGGCTGCATGCCCGACGGTACTTGCGAGGAGTGCGAGCTCATTGCCGAGGGTAACCACCCCGATGTCTACGAGCTCGATGCCGCCTCCCGCACGGGCGTGGACAATGTGCGCGAGGAAATCATCAACTCCGTCAACTTTGCCCCGGTGCGCGGCAAGTACAAGATTTATATCATCGACGAGGTCCACATGCTCACAACGGCGGCGTTTAACGCGCTGCTCAAGACGCTCGAGGAGCCGCCGGCACACGTGATCTTTGTGCTGTGCACCACCGACCCGCAAAAGATTCTGGAGACCATCCTCTCGCGCTGCCAGCGCTTCGATTTCCATCGTATCGGCAACGAGGATATTGAGCATCGCCTGGCATACGTGTGCGAGCAGGAGGGCTTCGATTACGACGACGAGGCGCTGGCTATCGTGGCACGCCATGCCAAGGGCGGCATGCGCGACGCGTTGTCCACGCTGGAGCAGCTGAGCGTTTTTGGCAACGGCGCCGTGCATGCGGACGATGCCCGCTCGCTTTTGGGCGAGGTTTCGGACCAGATCCTGGGCGAGTTTGCCCGCGCCATTGCTGATCGCGATGTTGCCGAGCTCTATGGACTGATCCGTGCGCAGGTCGAGGAAGGAAACGACCTGCTGGAGCTGACGCGCGACCTGGTGGCGCATGTGCGTGACGTGTACGTTGCCTGCGTTGCCGGTGCCCGTGCCGAGCTGTTTGAGGGCGGTGCCGAGCAGGCCGAGGCGCTTGCTGCCGAGGCCGCTGCCTTTGGCGAGCATCCTGCCGACCGCCTGGCCCGTGTGCTGACGGTGCTCGACGATGCCGCACTGGAGATGAGGGGCGCGAGCGACGTGCGCCTGGTGCTCGAGATCGCCTGCACGCGCCTGGCACGTCCCGAGGCCGATTTAACGATTGAGGCATTGGCCGAGCGCGTGGCACGTCTGGAGGCCATGGTTGCCAACGGCGCCGTGCCGGCGAGCGTGGCCGCTGCTCAGGCCGCCGCGCCTGCAGCATCCGTACCCGCTGCTGCCCAACAGCCGACGCTCATTTCGGGCGCCCGTGCTGCCGCTCCGGCGGCATCCGCTGCCCCCGCTGCTACGTCCGCGCATCAGGGTGGCATGCCTTGGGACCGCGGCGCTGCTGTTCCGGCTGCCCAGCCTGCTCCCCGTTCTGCGTCCGTGTCAGCTTCCAAGTCTGCAGCGCCTGCACCTCAGCCTGCGCCGACTTCGACGCCTCAGCCCGTTGCTGCCCCCGCGCCTGCCACCGCTCCGGCACCTAAGCCCCAGTCCAACAATGCCGCCCAGGTTGCCGCCGCCGGTGCTGCCGAGACGCCCGCGGTCGAGGATGCCGGAGAGCTGCAGCGCAAATGGGCCGAGGTCGTCGAGCGTGTCAAGGCGCGTCAGGCTTCCTACGCAGGGCTTTTGCTCAACGCCCGCGCCACGGCCGACGACGGCTCCAAGCTCACCGTCTCGTTCCCCGCGGGCTCGACCTTTGCCATCAAGATGCTCGGTCGCGCCGATACGCAATCGGTGGTCCTGCCGACGGTCTGCGCAGTCTTCGGTCGTCGTACCGTCGACTATGTCTTGGATGGGGGTGGCACGCCGGCTCCTCAACATGAGGAGCATTCTCCATCTGCACGGGCTGCGGCATCTGCGGACCCGCAACCCGTGTCCTCGGCGGCCCCTGCATCCTCGAGCGCCAGCGCGCCGCAGCGGCAAGCGACACCGGTAGCGGCGTCGACCCCGTCGGCGCCTAAGCCCGCGGCGCCCAAACCGGCTGCTCCGACACCCGTGTCCAAGCCCGCCTCGCCCGCGCCCAAGTCGTCTGACCTAGGCAAAGCCCCCTGGCTACGCTCCGACAACCCCGCCGGCGCTCCTGCCACGGGTAAGCTCCCGACCGAGCCCGCACCCCGTGCGCCCGAGCGCTCGGCTGCCCCCAAGGCTCAGTCTGTCGCGCAGTCCGCGCCGTGGGAATCCGAGCAGGTGCCCTACGACGACGCCATGGTCGGCGGCTTTGCCGGCGATGCGAGCGGGGACGATCTGCCTCCGTTCGACGTGCCGGGTGCGGCGTCCGCGCCCAAGTCCGCTGCAACTGCCCCCAAAGAGGAGGGCGCTCCTGCAGCTCCCTGGGAGTCCAACCCCGGTGCGGGCAGCCCCTTCGGCCATCAGGGTGCAGCCCCGAGCATCCCGCAGACCGAGGACGAGGCCAAAGCCCTCATCCGCAGCGTCTTCGGCCAGTCCACCATCTTCAAGCCGGTGGAGTAGCTGTACGGGCGGGTATACTGCTCAAGAAGAGATCTCTTTGTCCGGGCGCATCTGTATTTCGGACATGTGTAGTGTGGTGCCGCGTATATCGCATTCGAGCAGACAGGTGCGTGACGGTCGCCCTAGGATGCTGAGGTCGATACGATACGTCGCATGGCTGTCCGTGTACTTGACTTGCTCGGCGTTGAGGGTTGCTCCGATTGTCAAGAAAGCGCCTAGTTCGGCATCGACAATCTTGGAGTCCTTTATCTTGACCTTGAACTCTTGGTAGAGGGACGGGCTGTTGTAGTAAATGGTTCGAGTTCCGTCGGTGCACTCATCGGTCGCTTCCCATTTGACGATGGGCTGGTCCGAACTGGCTATCAGCAGTTCTGCTCCAAAGGCTATGGCATGGGTGATGACAACCAGCAATGCCCAGCCGACAAAGAGATAGAGAACCAAATATGCAACGGGGTGTTTTGAGCGGATGTTTTGGAGCACGTCGGGGGCATTCATGGGGCACCTCCAAATTGCTATCTATGGCAATCAAATTATACCTCGCCGTCATGAGCGCCGCCTCGAGTAGTGGCTCGGCATTTAGCCATTTAGTGGTACGCATTAAATGTCGGATTCCGGCTCTACAAGATTTAGCTTCCAATATTATGCAGATGCGAATTATTCAACTTTGCATAATCTATGGGTGCGGCTTGCGCTCCAGGACATGTATATCGACTGAGGTAACACGTCCGCCCCGCTCTCTGGCCTCGCGCCGTGGTACGATTTTTGAGTTTGAAAGTCCCGCCGCGTCTCGGCTGCCCTTGCAGCTCGGCGTGCGGCCGCACGTAAAGGAGCCATCATGGCCGGTATGAACATGCAGCAGATGATGAAGCAGGCTCGCAAGATGCAGGAGCAGCTTGCCGCCGCGCAGGAGAACCTCAAGTCCCAGACCGTCGACGCCTCTGCCGGCGGCGGCATGGTCAAGGTGACTGTTAACGGCGAGATGGAGCTCGTCAACCTCACCATCGATCCCGATGCCCTCGATCCCGAGGACGTCGATATGCTGCAGGACATGATCATGGCTGCTGTCAACGAGGCCGTCCGCGGCGTCAACGAGCTCGCCAACAAGCAGATGGGCGCCATCACCGGCGGCCTCAACATCCCGGGCATGCCGTTCTAAGACACGCATATATATGAGTGCGAATCACAGTCTGCAAAAACTGCTCGATGAGCTGGGCCGTCTGCCGGGCATTGGTCCCAAGTCGGCCCAGCGCATCGCCTATTACCTGCTCGAGGCCGATGCCGAGGAGGCCCGCCGCCTGGCCGAGGCCATCCTGGAGGTCAAGCAGGAGGTGCACTTTTGCAGCCGCTGCTTTAACTACGCCACGGCCGACGAGTGCTCCATCTGCCAGGACCCGATGCGCGATACCACTCGCATTTGCGTGGTGGGCGAGCCGCGCGATGTCCAGGCGATCGAGCGCACGGGCAGCTACCACGGTCTCTACCACGTATTGGGCGGCGTGATCAGTCCCATGGACAAGATTGGTCCCGAGCAGTTGCACATCCGCGAGCTGCTGGCGCGTCTGGGCCACGAGGATATCCATGAGGTCATCATTGCCACCAACCCCAACATCGAGGGCGAGACCACGGCGAGCTATCTGGCCCGTACCATCAAGCCGTTGGGCGTCGAGGTGTCGCGTCTGGCAAGCGGCCTTCCCGTGGGCGGCGACTTGGAGTATGCCGACGAGCTTACGCTTGGCCGCGCCATCGAGGCCCGCCGCGCGATTTAGGTGGCGAGCCTGCTCCTGCCGTATGTTTTCCTCGCGACGCACGGGGTAGTCATAATTTCCCCGTGCGACTGTGAGTTTGTTGTGCAACAAAGATGCTTCGTATCCGCTTATCGCATGGATGCTTCCGCTCGCATCCTTAATTTGTCCATTCGTTGCGCAACCTTTTTGGTTCGCTGATACACTCAAATATGGATTCGAATGAATGCGCCGCTCCCGAGCGGCGTGTTTTTGTTGGAGGAGAACGCATGCGGCCCGGTGGCACTCAGACAAAGCGCGGCGCCGCGGTGCGCATGCGACGCCGACTGGGCTTGGCGCCGCGGGCGTACGTGCTGCTGTCGTGCTCGCTGGTGCTGGTCATGGCTGGCGTTTCTGCCTATGGCATGACCGTGCCGTCCATGATGCAGGCGCATACCGCACGCGAACCGCGCGTGGGGCATGAGGTCAAAAGTGATCTGGGTACCACGACTGGATATGCTTGGGCAAGTGTGGTCGCGCATATTGTGTTTGGCACCGACGATGCGGACGGCGCCGAGGCCCCGGACAACGAAGTTACGCTTGCCAATGGCAAAACCATCGTGCTCACCAACACCAAGATCATCGATCGGTTGTCCAACAATAGCGTGGCGGCAACGGTGAATAAGGTCGAGCAGCAGAAGGAGCAGGACGCCCAGCAGTCCGGAAAGCCCGGTAGCTCGGATACTTCTGGCTCCGGCTCGGATTCATCGAGTTCGGGCGGCGGCTCTGGGTCGGGTTCCTCTACCGGAGGGTCTGGAAACGGCGGCTCGACGGGCGGCAACACTGACAACGATGCAAACTCCGGTGGCCTTTCCGCTGCTGAGGAAGAGAGCATTCACAGTTGGCTTGTGAACAAGTACAACATGCTCGACGGCTATGTTTCTCGTGCCAATGACGTGGTCTCGACCTATAACTCTACGGGAGATCCCAGGCCGTGCGACAGCCTGGTCGGGGAGATGTTTGTCATTCGAGCCGAGTTCGGTCGTCAGACATTCTCGCCCCGGTCAAAGTGGTATCAGCAGTATGCCAATCTGTGGGGCTGTTACACCAACCTATGTCAATGGGTCGGCCATTACGGCGATGATGACGTCGCGCTCGGTAACTTCAACAATAACGTGGCGGCGCTTGCCCTATGATGACCGATCTTGCATCCACCACACCACAATCGCTCGGTCGCGATCCCATGGTCGGCCTGCGCCTGGCGCGTGTCGACGGGTTTGAGCCGGCCATTGTGCTCGGTCAGGACGAACTGCCTGCCTATCTGCGTCGTTTTACGATGCTATTTGCCGACGATGCCACCATGCGCCGTGGCGGTATCGGCCGCGTGACGCGTGCCGTCAACGCCCAAGGCGAGGCCGTGGCGCTCAAGCAGCTCATCTTGCCGACGCGCGATGAGTTCGACGACGATGCCGCTCACGAGGCGCTGGTCGCCAAGTTCAAGGCGGCGTTTCGCGAGGAATACGAATGCCATCGCGCCCTTTCGGGCCTTAAGGGCTTTCCCCGCCTCTATGGCTGGGGCGAGGTCGACGGTGTGCCTGCAATTGTCATGGAATGGGTCGAGGGCGAGACGCTTGCCCGCTTGCGTTCGCGACTTGCCGTGGACGATGCCGGACGCCTGTCGCCGCTTGTGGCGGCGCGTCTGGGTCGCGACCTGTTCGATCTGCTCTGCCGTATGAGCCTGGTGGGCGAGGGCTTTGTCCATCGCGATATCTCGCTCGCTAATATTATGGTGCGCACGGCGCGTCTACCGCTTGACCGGCAGCTTGCCGAGGGCACCTTTGACCTGTGCCTGATCGACTTTGGCTCGTCGCTGGCGCTTGAGCCTGCGTCGGCCGTGGCCGGTACCGGCGGCAAGGCGTCGTTTACGGAGCGTTATGCCACGCTGCGTCGCGCGACGGTTGCCTATGCCCCGCCCGAGATGCTCACCGACGATATTCCCGACCTGCGCGCTTTGCGTATGTCGCCGGCGATCGACGTCTATGCCGCGGCAAGCACGGTTTACGAGCTCATTGCCGGCGTCGCGCCATACGAAGCCGCGCCGGGCACTTCGGGCGCCTCGGGTTCGCGCAAAAGGACGCGCGACATCGCGAGCCCCTACCGTCTCAAAATGGACACGCGGCCCGACTATCCCATTGGTGCCCATGCGCCCGGTTGTGATTTGACTCAGCTGCTTCGTCGTGAGCCCGATGTGGCGCTCGCCGCGGCCGAGCAGGCCCAGCAGCTAGGGCTTGAGCCGGATTCCGAAGAGCTACGCGATGCGCTGGCGTTTGTCGATGCCCAGCTGTTCGACGTGGTGATGGCCTGTCTGTCCAGCCATCAAAAAGATCGTCCCGAGCCGGCGGCGGTCGAGGCGGCGCTCTCGGCGTTTTGTGACCACTATGCGCAAAATGTCGGTCGTTCGCTCCGCGGCGAGCCGCTCACGCCGTGCCCCATGGATGCGTCTGGCCGCGCGGTTCGTCGCGCGCTGATGGTCGGCGCGACGGTCGTCTGTGGCGTGGTTTGGGCTGTGGTCGTGGTTTCGGCCGCGCTGCTGGCGTCGGGCGCCCGCGTGACGGCGACTTTGGGATCGCTCGTGTGGTCTGGGACGCTACCGGGTATTATTGCCGCACTGGCGTTGGCGCTGCCAGGCATAGCCGGCGTTACCGCGGGGGCACTTGCGCGCAATCGGCGCTCGGGGTTCCTGCAGGGTGTGCTTGCGCTTTCTGCCTGCGAGGTTCCAGTACTGGTTGTGGCTGCATGTAGCGTATTTTCCCAACGCGCCGTGATGGGCGGCCTTGTTGTCGCTCTGGTTGCAACCTATACGCTTACGTGGTTTTTGCTTGCGATGGGCTTTGCCTTTGAACTTCCCGTTTCGGCACCGCGACGCACAAAAGCCCAGATGGCGACTCCGCTTGCCGGTGGAGCCGCAGCTGCCCGTACTTTTGGCGGACCTGTCGAAGTATCGTCCGATTCTATTTCTACGACCAAGGAGGCCTAGGTCATGGCATCTCAAGTTGAGCTCACCCCATGCGGGGCCATGTTTGACATCTTTAAGCGCGCGGCGCATCTGAGCCATATCGAGCTGTGCGGCTTGGTGCTTTCGTCCCGTCCGCTTGCCGACGGCCGCAGCCCGCAGAGCCGGGCCGCCGATCGCTCTTGGGTTTCCCGCTTTATCGTTCGCGCGCCGGTCGGCACGCTTCAGCAGCGCTACTTTGCCGAATACGGTACCTCGGCTGCGCGTATTATGTCGCAACTGGCCCTGCGCCAGCGAAATCCCATAGACTCCACGGCTGTGATCAATATGGTGTGCGGTCCTGCAGGTGAACCGATGGTACGCGCGCTCGAAGAGTGCCACCAGGACACGAATCTCTATCGCAACGCGCTCGATCGCCTGTCCCAGGCGGCAGAACTCATGCCTGCCGAGCGCGCCGAGGCCGTGCTGGTGCTGTTTGTCGCCGTCGGCTGTTCGGCGGATGTGCGGTCCTCGGTGAACTATGCCATCGACTACGCGCACGCGACCTGTGGCGGAGGCACCTCCACGCCGCGTTCGCTTGGCATGTCGATGACCGCGGGCGAACGCGAACCCGCCCCGGCGCATCCCTTGGGCTTGCTGCGCGTACAAAACAGTTTTGTCGTGAGCGCCCCGCGCTGGATTCAGCCGAGCGAGCAGGGTGTTGAGATTGGCGCGCTGGCCACTGGTGAGGGCGATATTACCGACGTCGGCGACGATGTCTCGGCCCGCCATGCTCATATCTGGTGCGATGCTCAAAATATCTGGCACGTCGAGGACTTGTCGTCCACCAACGGAACCGTGGTGGTAAACGGGGCCACGCGCGTCTGCATTCAGGTCGAGCCCGGCCGTTCCGCCCAACTCAATCCCGGCGACGAGCTCAAGCTCGGCGAATCCACTACCTACGCCATCCTCTTCGGTGCTCTCTAGCCGGCAGATAGGGACGTTTCTTTTCTGCCGGCACTTGGGGACACTCCTCGGCGCGCCAGAGCCAGTCGCCCGGGGATGGAGGGGCCATTTTGGCCCTTGGCGGTCAGTCGGGGCGAAACTAGAAGATCTTTCCGATTCGCGGCTGTTCATGCTTGTAGAGCATCTAAAACAATAGGATGTTATTCTGGAATATGCCGGGTGCGTGAACTTGCCTGTCTTAGCCTTAATAAGGTATAGGGGAGTTTGGCTCAGGGGTTCCGTCTTGTTCTTCAGCGCAGTATTGTGGGACAGATTTGCTGAGATTGGCGCCTTACACCGCAGAGCGCACGGAAGGCTCTCGATTTGTGTTCTGGCCCCAGAATACAGGGCCTGATACTTACCAACTGTGGCATGGATGTAACATCTGTAGAAATCAACCCTTTTGTTGTCGACCTTTGTAAGAAAAACACTGCCATCAACTCTTTGGATGACGAAACTAGGGTGCTTGAGGGGAGCCTTTACTCCCCTCTGAGAGATGACTCATGTTTTTCGCTTGTCGTTGTGAATCCTCCGTTACTGCCGATTCCGGATGAGATTCCTTATCCCTTCGTTTGAGATGGAGGACAATCGGGTCTGGATAAAACACTTCGTATTCTTAAGGGTGGCGATACGCATTTAGAGAAAAACGGTAAATACTGCTAATAGGGGTGACGACGATGGTGCAGGGGCGACCCGCGATGCTCTCATCAATACGTCGGATACTTGGGAAATCAGGTCTAGATGCATGTATGATGATGCTGTGTGGCTATTCAATTAATCCGCGTTCCGAATGGGTGCAGGGTATAGCTGCGACATCGTATGCTTTTGACCCGGCGCGATACTCAGATATTTCTGAGGCGGTTGACGAAGTTTATACGCACTATGCCGCGCAAGGCGTTTCGGAAGTTTGCACATCTACGTTACGGGCTTAGGTTTCTTCAAGCGAGCAGGCCGGTTGCGTTATTTCGAGCGATTATTCTAGTCTAGACGACAAAAGGCAAAGGATTTGATGGGTATAAAACGCGGACGTTTGTGGGCGGATGCTCAAATCTATTGTGGCAATCGGGCGGTTGAAAAAGATATTTCAACCGCCCGATTGCCAGGTTCGTCGGAGGAGATGTCCGATTCCGACTCTCTTGTAGGAAGAGCTTGAGATCGTATTGGCCCAAGGCAATCTTAAAGCAGTCTCATTGGCAAATCTTCGCTCCTGTTGTGTTGAGGTGTAAGGTATCAGTGATTGATGTTTTGTGGCGGGTAGATTGGGGCCTTCCTTGATTCGATGCGTTCTCTCGAGGTTCATCAGAGCAAAAGGGGCTTTCGTCTTCATTGCTATCACGGTGATTGGAACCGCTCTCTCCTATGCCATGCCATACGTGAACGGGAAATTCTTAGATTTTCTTCTCGGTAACCGCAGTGAAAGAGACGCCGTACTCTTCGCGCTCCTGGTTGCGTCAATAGGAGTTTTCTCCACCCTCTTTACTTATTTTGCAGGAACACTTTCCATTCGCATAACCACGAGACTTTCCTTTGATCTTCTCAGGGAGGCCGTCTTGCGTTTTGAAAGAGACGATTACTTGGTGAGTCGGACCATCGATCCAGCCTATACAACGCAACGGATTATTTCCGACTCCAGCGTGGTCTCATCCTTCGTTTTGGCGAATTTTATCAGTGCGCCGCTGTCCATTGTAGCCATTCCCATCGTATTGCTTATCATATGGTCAATTGATTCAACTCTCGCGGTGTTTTCCATCATTCTCCTCATCGTGTATTTCTGTGTAATTACTGGGTTGAGGAAACTTTTGTATAGGGTCACGTATGAGAAGAAAGAGGCGGACAGCGCCTTTTACGCCGCAATTGCATCGCAGCTTAATCAGATTCTCAACATTCAACTGACATCTTCGTACGGCAAGAGCGAACAAGCGCTCGACGCTGGGTTTAAGAGCTATTTTCCCAAAGTTTTGCGCTCCGGAAAGCTATCATATTCTCTGACATCGCTCGATGGTCTTTTCGCAGCGTTGTTTCAAGCGGTGATACTTGTTGTTTCCGGAGTACGAATCATTAACGGAACTATGTCAATAGGCGAGTACACTATCATCGGTACATACTTTGCGGTTCTCTTTAAGACTTTGAAAAGTATGATGTCATTGTTCAAATCCTATCAAGATGCCAAAGCATCATGGGATAGGACGGCTATCGCGACGAGAGAAAAGGAGAGATCGGGGTGGAATCGGACCGATTTAGCTAAACTCGATGAAATAAATGACATTTCGGTATCTGATTTGGAATTCTCGGTTGCCCTTCCAGACGGATCTGTCCGAGAGGTCCTCGGCGGGTTTTCTTTCAAGTTTTCCGGTCCTGGTACATATTGCATAGTTGGGGAAAACGGAAGAGGCAAGACGTCACTTCTTTACTTGATGCTCGGGCTATACTCATCGAAAGGCAAAGTAAAATACAACGGCGTGCCAATCGAAGAATGCGACTTGGATTACATACGTGCGAGAGAGATATCGTGCTGCCCACAGTCGTGCTTCGCGCCGGACGAAACGGTGAAAGAGCTGTTAGAGTATTTCGACACGCCCTTTTCTTCCTATCACCGGGGTGTAGATGGCCTACTTTCGTTGGAAAACAGCGTGAAGGAGTTGCTCGGGAAACGTTGCTCCGCGCTTTCGGGCGGTGAGCTGCGCCGAGTGTACTTATGGTCGGCGATTTCACGCAAGTCGTCAGTTTTGGTACTCGACGAGCCCACGACTGGGTTAGACGCTGTAAGCCGCGCCGAGCTTGCGGCCTATGTTAAGCGCAACAAGCAAAGCCAGCTGATCATCGTTGTCTCTCACGATGACGAGATGGTCGGCGCGGTAGAAGGGGTAGTGGATTTAGGCAGCATGTACCAGGGTAAATGATGACAAGTGTAGTGCTACCCAACTGGCAGAGATAACAAAAAGGCGATGCAGATGCACGTAGCATTCAGGCGGTTCGGACTCGGTGCCTTCACGCCATCGCAACGCTTTCAGATATAGTTCTCGTTCTCTTACTAAAGGAAACTTTAGTCTACGTCATCTTGTCGAGACAGAGGTGAAGCGAAGTGTTGTCGCGACGTATCTTATTCCAGGTGGCTCAGTATCAGCGTGAGAATCGCACCAAAGTGTACTTACGATTCTCGTGTCCCACGGACAACATGAGCTGAGCATTGAGGTTCCACCCTTTGCTGCAACTACACGGGGTTGGACGGCAATGAATATGCCGGGCCGCATACCACGCGCAGCGGGGGTCCATGTCCCAGTATGTTGCCTACAGCAGCCTCGATGTCCACGCACACATCATCTCTGCCTTCGCGTTCAATCCATTTGCCGGAGAGTGCGAGGGTTGCCAGGCCGTAGAATTCGAGCCGAACAAATGAAATGCGGTATCAGCGCATAGGATTAAACTGACGATTGCTTTGCACTGAGAATACGCTTGGAAAGCCGCTATGGGTGGCGGCCCGGGTAAAATAGAGAAGCCCGTCCGATCACTTTCATGTGGCGAACGGTCGGGCTTCTTATTCCACTTGCCAATGCTCGGCTCATATTGGAAGAAAGCTACGCTAATGTTTGCGTGACACTCCTATTTTCTCCGAAGAAAGAGTCGGATAATGAAGAATAGAATTAAAAAAGGTGCCAGATATAACGCAAGTATAAAGGCTAATCCAACGAGACCTTGCAATAATGGCATAATTCCTCCCAGACACGAGATTTTGGTATTTGTTCCCATCTTATTCTGAATTGGACCAAATAGTTCCTAGCCACAAAACTACTCGTCAACTGGATCGCACCAATCTGCTGGCAAAACACAGCTTGATTCTTTATCGACATAGCACCAATCCGCAACAGGGCACTCGGCGATGTCGTAAAAATTGCATATATCAACTCCAAGACAACAAGGCTCAACGGGAGGATGTTCATTTGAACCAACAGGATGGATATGCTTCATAACAGCTCCTCACCTTAATCCAATTAGAGACTACGTTTGATCAATGCCACAGTGATCTACAACGCAGATGCTGCCGCCATCCATGTCATAGTCGCAGTAATCGTATGCACCACAGCCATCTGCTTTATCATAAACAGTACAGATGTCAGTAATGCCCAAGAGGCAGTCAAAAGACATCGGCTTCACGCCTGCCTCGTCGCCACTTCCTGGATTAATCGGATGAATATGCTTCACGACTACCTCCCTTTGAGTTCAGAAAAACCTCAATATTGTGTATAACAAACCAAGATGTCTAGTTCACCATATTTCTAGAATGGTTTCGGCGAATGTAGCAATAAGCTTCGCAGACGGTAATCAGAAGAACGAACACCTCCACAATGGTGACAGCAATGCGCTGAACCGCTTATTCCGATACAGTAGCTTCTCGTTGATTTTTCTCCTGCGAAGATGAGTGGCGGGAAATAAGGTCAAAAGCCATCTCGTAGCACATTTTTCTATATTCACATGATGCAGGGTGTAGACTCTTGGGCAAGTAGCCGTGCTCGTCTGCAGCCTCCCAGCTACAGCCCCCACCACAGAAAGACCGAGCCCAACAGTCCGTACAGTCAATTCTTTTTTCGACACCCTGACTCCAGTTTTCAATATACCTAGTTTCGTCAATTCCGGTGACGATGTTGCCCATTTTGAATCGCATCATCCCGACAAACCTGTGACAGGGGTATACGTCCCCTTCGGGAGTCACGGAAATAAAACGCCTGCCAGCCCCGCATCCGACAAAGGCGATCCTGTTACTCATAATCAAATCAACTGCAGTTTTCAATGTTCTAAACAAGGGCTTTTCCCCTTGATCAATCTGTTTGAGATATTGATCCGCCAAATCTATTAGGCCCGCCCTGATTTTGTTTAATGAGTGTTCGTCGAGTTTGATATTCTCATCGAATGAGCTCACGGGCGAGAAGTAAATCCTTCTGAAGCCCATCTCTTTAAACTGAAGATAGTCTTCAACAAGGTTACAGTTATTATTTGTTAAGGTCGCTCTTGCGCCGAAGGGGAACGACTCGGAAAAACGACGAACGTTTTTGTCGATATCGGAGAAAGAGCCGCCTCCCGTCTTGTACGGGCGCGATGCATCGTGCTTGCATCCTGTACCATCGAGACTAATCAGAACAGAAAACCCGTGCTCCTTGAAAGAATTCACAGCAGTGTCATTCAAAAGCGTTCCGTTGGTCGTAATAGAATAGGTAAAGTTTCTATTGGGGTATATTCTTTTTGAATAGTCGACCGTTTTCCATATCAGCGGCTCGTTAATCATGGGTTCCCCACCAAAAAAGACGATCGCAAGCGTTTCGTTTTCCGATGAACTTGCGACGAGGTAGTCGACCGTCTTGAAGGCTATCTCGTCTGTCATCAGCAGAGGAGACGTTCCATAATCTCCTTTACCGGCAAAACAGTAACTACAACCAAGGTTGCATGCATGTGAAACGTGGAGTTCGATGGATCTAAGTTTTCGAGGCGTGTCTTTTGTTAAGAAAGTCCGCTCAGACAATCGTTGATACTCATCAATGTCGTCTTCAAGTTCTGCTATGGTCGTTTGGTCGTAGCCTTTCGCAGCAAGTGACTTTGTTAGCAACTTCGAGTTGACCGTTCTTCCCGATGCTTCAAATATGCGAAGCGCATCTTCTGATGCTTGGTCAACCTGAAAGCAATTGCGAGTGACCTCATCGAAGCAGTAACGACGATCACTTACTGAGAAAAAATGCATACGTTCCTCAATTTCATGCTGGACTGGCACTAACCTTGTTTATTGTTGCGCAGCTATAAAAAACCACCAGCGGGGATTCGGTGTGCGGCCCAATCGGACTCCCAAAAGGTTCTATTTGAGACTGGCAAGCTTTGTGTTGTTGGCACTTCGACAGCGCTCTTTATTCCAACATGGAGCCTCGCAGTTTGAGTCGACTTGCCTCTGGAAGGTCCGATCTTAACTTGATTTAGGATGAAAACAGATTACAGGCGCGCTCCTCTAGAAAGAAAGGAAACCAATCGCCGCCTTTCACCAGGAAAGTTTTTATAGCCCACCTCGAGCAAAATGAAAGATGCGAGAGCGATTGGGGAACAACGCGAATCTCCCCTTTTGGGTGGGAGCGAGCCTTCAGCCACCGGCGAACGACTCGCCCTGGTCAGAATCTGGAAGTGGTGCCGGGCCGCTTGGGCCTCCCCGGTGACTTCGTGGGGCTTACCTGCCTGACGTCGAGGAGTACATCCGCAAGATTCGTTCCCTATGCCGTTTGCTCTCACGCCCGCCTTAGTTCCAAGTCGGGCGAGCCGCCGCGCTCATGCGACCCGTGGCGGCGACACGTCGACGCCGCGCTCGCTGAGCACATCTTCGGTCGCGGGCGAGCACGAGGTCGCGCCGGCGCATCCGCTGGGACTGCTGTGCGTGCAAAACGGCTACGTGGTGAGCGTCCCGCGCTGGATTCAGCCGAGTGAGGAAGGCGTTGAGATCGGCGCGCTGGCAACGGGGGAGGGCGGCATCACCGACGACGTCTCGGCCCGCCATGCCCATATCTGGTGCGACGAGTCTGGCACATGGTTTGTCGAGGACCTGTCGTCCACTAACGGCACCGTGGTGGTAAACGGGGCCACGAGTGTGTGTATTCAAGTAGAGCCCGGCCGCTCCGCCCAGCTCAACCCCGGCGACGAGCTCAAACTCGGCGAATCCACCACCTACGCCATCCTGCTCGGCGCCCTCTAGCCGGCAGTTAGGGACGTTCCTTTCCTGCCGGTACTTGGGGACACTCCTTGGCGCGTCAGAGCCAGTCGTCCGGGGATGGAGGGACCATTCTGGCCTTTGGCAGTCACCCGAGGTAAACCTTTACCGCCCGCCTATATTTGCCGAAATTACACTTGACGGCGGGGTACAATAAACCCGCATGCGGATTTCCGTTGCGGGCGCTTCCCATCGCCGGGGCGTGCCCGGGAGCATCCGGCATGCGGCCTTTGCGGCGCTCGGTCATGTGCAAGACGGGCGGTCGGGTCTGTGGGGCGCATCAGCTGGCCCTCGCCTCGGCATGTCTTCTCTCCACGCCACGTACCTGCTGCTGAGCCTGCCTGCCAGATGATTGGAAGCAACAGCGTAAATCCCATCACGCCAACATCCCGGCGATCGCCGGGGCCTGTATACCTATATGAGAGGAGAGGGGTATATGGCGCGTAAGTTTAAGTCTATGGACGGCAACGAGGCGGCCGCATATGTTTCGTATGCGTACACCGAGGTAGCGGGAATCTATCCCATTACGCCGTCCAGCCCGATGGCCGACCATGTCGACCAGTGGGCGGCCCAGGGTCGCAAGAATATCTTCGGCACCCCGGTCAAGGTCGTCGAGATGGAGTCCGAGGCAGGTGCAGCCGGTACCGTTCACGGTTCGCTGGGCGCCGGTGCTCTGACCACCACCTACACGGCTTCCCAGGGCCTGCTCCTGATGATCCCGAACATGTACAAGATCGCGGGCGAGCAGCTCCCGGGCGTCTTCCACGTCTCCGCGCGTTGCGTCGCTTCGCACGCCCTGAACATCTTTGGTGATCACTCCGACGTCATGGCCTGCCGCCAGACCGGTTTCGCCATGCTCGCCGAGGGCAACGTCCAGGAGGTCATGGACCTCTCGCCGGTGGCTCACCTTGCCGCTATCGAGGGTAAGACCCCGTTCCTTAACTTCTTCGACGGCTTCCGCACCAGCCACGAGATCCAGAAGGTCGCCATGTGGGACTACAAGGATCTGGCCGAGATGTGCGACATGGACGCCGTCCAGGCTTTCCGCGACCACGCGCTCAACCCTGAGCACCCGCACACCCGCGGCAGCCACGAGAACGGCGATATCTTCTTCCAGAACCGTGAGGCCTGCAACAAGGTCTACGACGAGCTCCCCGCCGTCGTCGAGGGCTACATGAAGAAGATCAACGAGAAGCTCGGCACCGATTACGGCCTGTTCAACTACTACGGCGCTCCCGATGCCGACCGCGTCGTCGTGTGCATGGGCTCCTTCTGCGACGTGCTTGAGGAAGTCATCGACTACCTCAACGCTCACGGCGAGAAGGTCGGCCTGGTCAAGGTTCGTCTGTTCCGTCCGTTCTCCATCAAGCACTTCGTCGACGTTCTCCCCGAGACCGTCCAGAAGATCGCCGTCATGGACCGTACCAAGGAGCCGGGTTCCATCGGCGAGCCGCTCTACCAGGACGTCGTCTCCGCTCTCTACGAGGCTGGCAAGACGGGCATCAAGGTCGTCGGCGGCCGTTATGGCCTGGGCAGCAAGGATACGCCTCCCGCGTCCGCGTTCGCTGTCTTCGAGGAGCTCAAGAAGGACGAGCCCAAGCGCGAGTTCACCATCGGCATTGTCGATGACGTGACCAACCTGAGCCTGCCCGAGGTCGAGGATGCGCCCAACACCGCAGCCCCCGGCACCATCGAGTGCAAGTTCTGGGGTCTGGGTGGCGACGGTACCGTCGGCGCCAACAAGAACTCGATCAAGATTATCGGCGACCACACCGACAAGTACGTCCAGGCCTACTTCCAGTACGACTCCAAGAAGACTGGCGGCGTCACCGTCTCGCACCTGCGCTTTGGTGATTCCCCGATCCGTTCGCCGTACTACGTGACCAAGGCCGACTTTGTCGCCTGCCATAACCCCAGCTACATCGTTAAGGGCTTCAAGATGGTCCGCGACGTCAAGCCGGGCGGCACCTTCCTGGTCAACTGCCAGTGGAGCGACGAGGAGTTCGCCGAGCACATGCCCGCCGTGGCCAAGCGCTACATCGCGAACAACAACGTCAACGTCTACCTGATCGACGCTATCGACCTGGCGGCCAAGGTCGGCATGGGCAAGCGCACCAACACGGTGCTCCAGTCCGCCTTCTTCGCGCTGGCCAAGGTCCTGCCCGCCGAGGACGCCCTGCAGTACATGAAGGACGCGGCTACCAAGTCCTACATGAAGAAGGGCCAGGCCATCGTCGACGCCAACCACAAGGCCATCGATGCCGGCGCTACCGCTTTCCGTAAGTTCGAGGTTCCGGCCGACTGGGCTACCGCCGAGGATGCCGCTCCCGTCGAGCTCTCCGAGGAGACCAAGTCCGCTATCGCCCAGCAGGTCAAGAACCTGCTCGAGCCCATCGATCGCATGGACGGCGACAGCCTGCCCGTTTCCGCCTTCGTCGATTGCGCCGACGGCCAGTTTGAGCTGGGCGCCTCCGCATACGAGAAGCGCGGCGTCGCCGTGGTCGTTCCCCACTGGGACGAGACCAAGTGCATCCAGTGCAACCAGTGCGCCTACGTGTGCCCGCATGCCACCATCCGTCCGTTCGCGATGACCGAGGACGAGGCTGCTGCCGCGCCCGAGGCTACCCGCACGCTCGACGCCATGGGCCCCAAGGCCAAGGGCATGAAGTTCACCATGGCTGTGTCCCCGCTCGACTGCATGGGTTGCACCAACTGCGTCAAGGTTTGCCCCAAGGGCGCCCTCGAGATGGTTCCCACCGAGCAGGAGATGGACCAGCAGCCCGTTTGGGACTACATGGTCGAGAACGTCTCCGAGAAGAAGGAGCTCATCGCGGCCAACGTCAAGGGTAGCCAGTTTAAGCAGCCCTACCTGGAGTTCTCCGGCTCCTGCGCCGGCTGCGCCGAGACCGCCTATGCACGTCTGGTGACCCAGGTTGCCGGCGACCGCATGTTCATCTCCAACGCCACCGGCTGCTCCTCCATTTGGGGCAACCCCGCTGCCACCGCTCCTTACTGCAAGGACAAGGACGGTCACGGCCCGGCGTGGAACAACTCCCTGTTCGAGGACAATGCCGAGCACGGTCTGGGCATGGCCGTCGGTTATGAGGCCGTCCAGAAGAAGCTGATCGCCGCTACCCAGGACATCATCGCTGCCGATGGTCCGTCCGATGAGCTCAAGGCTGCCGGCCAGGCTTGGATCGACTCCGTCAACGACACCGAGGCTTCCAAGACCGCTGCCGCTGCCTACGTTGCCGAGCTCGAGAAGTGCGGCTGCGACGCTTCCAAGGCGATCCTCGCCGACAAGGCTTACCTCACCAAGAAGTCCTTCTGGATCTTCGGCGGCGACGGCTGGGCCTACGACATCGGCTTCGGTGGCCTGGACCACGTCTTGGCTTCCGGCCACAACGTCAACGTCTTCGTCTTCGACACCGAGGTCTACTCCAACACCGGCGGTCAGGCCTCCAAGGCCTCGAACCTGGGCCAGGTCGCTCAGTTCGCCGCTGCCGGCAAGGTGACCAAGAAGAAGTCTCTGGCCGAGATCGCCATGAGCTACGGCTACGTCTACGTGGCGCAGGTCGCCATGGGCGCCAACCCGGCTCAGACCCTCAAGGCCATCCACGAGGCCGAGGCCTACGACGGCCCGTCCCTCATCATCGGCTACAGCCCCTGCGAGATGCACTCCATCAAGAAGGGTGGCATGCAGAACTGCCAGGCCGAGATGAAGAAGGCTGTCGAGTGCGGTTACTGGAACCTCTTCCGCTTCAACCCCGAGGCTGCTGCCGGCAAGAAGTTCTCGCTCGATTCCAAGGAGCCCGCGGGCGGTTATCAGGAGTTCCTGATGAACGAGGCCCGTTACGCTTCGCTGACGCGTTCCTTCCCCGAGCGCGCCGAGGAGCTCTTCAAGGAGAATGAGCAGGCCGCTATGGACCGCTATCAGCACCTGCTGAAGCTCAAGACGGTGTACAACGAGGCCTAGGTCTCCCACCGCAGGATCTGAGGGCTGACCTTCGCGGACGTCCTCGGACATGAAAGAACCCCCGCTGCGCACTACGTGCGGCGGGGGTTCTTTCGTCCTGCGGAGTGTCCGCGAAGGTCAGCCCTCAGATCCTGCTACGACTACGTCCTCGGATTGTGTGGGCGGATGAAGGACGTAGTTGGCCGGGTATTCCGTCCCCTTCGCTGTTTCGCGGCTTTGCCGCGAAACCTCGCGCCACTTTGGGACGCGGGGGAGGACAGGGTTGCTGCCGTCTTTTCGGAGCTCTTCTTTATTCCTTTTGCTGGATGAAAAGCCCCTTGTTTTTGCAGGGGTGCATACTCGACTTATAAGTGCATAGAATCTCGTATAGTGCGAGTAAGATATTGCGCTGTCCGTTTTGTGTTTAGCAGAGATGTAGTTTGCATAATCCGACATAATCCTCGCTTCATTTAAATAAAGTCGCACGTAAATTACGTAGATATGTCTGAGCTGGTGTTCTGTACGCTGAGCGGACAAAAACGACCGTTCACCGTTCCGCTATTTTCAAAATGAATAAAATGAGCGATAAAGAGAATATAAACCTTAATAAACTCGCGTATCGCACGGACGCGGGTTATTAATGGGTTGTAGGCCTTTTACAGAAAGGATTCCAGCAATGTCTAAGCCTCTTGGCAAGCCCGATCGTATTGTCGTCGCCCTTGGCGGCAACGCCCTCGGCAACAACCCCGTCGAGCAGATCGAGGCCGTGAGCAACACCGCTCATGCCCTCCTCGGCCTCATCGAGCAGGGCAACGAGATCATCATCACCCACGGCAACGGCCCGCAGGTCGGCATGATCCAGAACGCCTTCGCCGCTGCCCACGATGCCATCGGTACCCCCGAGATGCCGCTGCCCGAGTGCGGCGCCATGTCCCAGGGCTACATTGGTTATCACCTACAGCAGGGCATCGGCCGCGAGATGCACAAGCGCTATAAGCGTTGGCACGCCGCCACCGTCGTCACCCAGATCGAGTGCGATCCGGATGATCCCGCGTTCAAGAACCCGACCAAGCCGATCGGCCCCTTCTACACCGAGGAGCAGGCCAAGGAGTTCATGGCCGAGGATCCCTCCAAGGTCTTCGTCGAGGATTCCGGCCGCGGCTGGCGTCGCGTCGTCGCTTCCCCCGATCCCAAGAAGATCGTCGAGGCCGACTCCATCCTCAACCTGCTCGACAACGAGTTCATCGTCATCGCCTGCGGTGGCGGCGGCATCCCCGTCGTCCGCGACTACGAGAACAAGGGCTGCTACAAGGGCGTTCCCGCCGTCATCGACAAGGACCTGGGCGGCGAGCTGCTGGCCGAGGACTGCGACGCCGACGTTCTGTTCCTGCTGACCGCCGTTGAGCATGTCGCCATCAACTTTGGCAAGCCCAACCAGGAGGAGCTCGAGGACATCACCGCCGACGAGGCCGAGCGCCTGGCCGACGAGGGCCAGTTCGGCAAGGGTTCCATGGAGCCCAAGGTCCGCGCTGCCATCAAGTTCGCCCGTTCCCGCAAGGGCCGCACCTGCATCATCGGCGCCCTGGACAAGGCCGCCGAGACCATGGCCGGCCTCTCCGGTACCCGCATCCACGAGTAGTCTCTACTCTGTTGCCTCTCTCGTGGGCGCCAGGCAAGGCGCCCACAAACTTGCCTCTCTTCATGAGCTCCGCAGTCCGCTCCGACTGCGGGGCTTTTGCTATTCACCTAGTCATTGGGGACGTTCTTAAATGACTAGTCAAACAAGAACGTCCTCAATGACTACTAATTTAAATCTGTCCCCAATGACTGCGGAAAGCGCATCTCACACCGACGCATTGCTTTCGGGCCCTCTCCCCAGGCTCTCCATAGCTCAGCTGGACTCCCCGCAACCTGTTCCGAGTTGGCGGAACGAGCGCGACGTGGAGTGTCATTCTTTACCGCGTTAGACTAGACGCAGGGAAAGGAGGAGGACATGGATGCTCGCGTCAAGCAGCTTGTAAATATGATCGAGGACGCTCAGCCTGTCGCTGTCGCGTACTTGCCAAGCGTCTCGAGGTAAGCGAGCGCGCCGTGAGAAACTATATCCATCGCGCAAACGACAGCCTTGCAGGGGTTGCACGCATCGTTGGCAGCAAGGGGCAGTATCGTATCGATGTTGCACGTGCAGATGAGCTTGCTCGCTTGCTAGACGGTGCGGCTCTGGCCCATCCGGGCATTCCTGATACGCGCGATGGCCGTGTGTCCTTCCTTCTTAACGACCTCCTCATGCGGTCCCAGTGGGTGACGATTGAGGAGTATGCGGATTTACTCTACGTTTCGGCGCGGACTCTGTCCAATGACATGCGTCTGGTAGAGCAGAAACTCGCCCAATTTGACTTAACGCTCGAAAAGCGCCCACGCTACGGAATCCGCGTTGCGGGCGGGGAGTCACAACGGCGCCTGTGCCTGGCCTCGCTGGTGAGGCCCGTGTTGCCCGACACCGACGATGCAAAGCTCGCCGAGCGCCTGCGGGCCATCGCCGCATGTGTGGACGATGCCCTGACGGCCTCGCCCGTCACGGTGAGCTCGCTGGCATCCCGCAATCTCATCATGCATCTTTACATTGCTCTTGGCCGCATCGAGCAGGGCTGCTATGTCCCAGCTGCAGAATCGGACGTTCAAAAACTGGAGGGAACGCGCGAATACGCCGCGGCTTTCCAGATTGCCGCAAACATCAAGGATGCCCTGGGCGTGAGCATGCCCCGAGAAGAGGTTGCCTTTATCGCAATCCATTTGCTCGGCAGGGGCACGGGCGTGCCCGAGAAGGGCTCTGCCGTTATCTCGGACGAGATGTGGGAGATTGCTTCCGAGATGGTACGTGCGGTCAACGATGAGTTTAGGTTTGACTTTAGCGGCGATCTTGAACTTCGCATGAACCTTGCTCGGCATATCGGCCCTCTGGGCTATCGCCTTGAATATCACATGCATATGGATAACCCCATGCTGCCCGATATCAAGACGAGGTTTCCGTTGGCCTATTCGATGGCAGCTGGCACCTCGCAGGTACTCGAGCGTCATTTTGGCAGCCAGCCCTCTGATGAAGAGCTCGGCTACATCGCCATGGCATTTGCCCTGGCCCTCGAGCAGCAAGCCGACCAGCCGCGTCGCAAGCGCATCCTGATCGTGTGCGCCTCGGGAGCGGGAAGCGCCCGTATGCTCGAGCACCAGTACCGCAAGCAGTTTGGCATGTATATCGATTCGATTGAGACATGCGATGTCGCCCGCGTGGGAACGTTCGATTTTTCGCACATCGACTACGTGTTCACAACGGTGCCGCTCAACGTCAAGTTGCCCGTGCCCGTCCGCGAGGCCGATTTCTTCTTGGAGACGAGCGATGTCAACGCTATCCGCAAGGTGCTGAACGACGACACTGCGCAATCGGACTCCGTAAGCTCTTTCTTTAGCCGTGCCCTGTTCTTCAACCGCGTTGAGGCGTCGTCGAAGCAGGCCGTTCTCCGATATCTCTCCGAGCGCGCCGTCGAGAGCGGCCGTGTCGATGCCCAGTTTGCCCAAGAGGTCGCCGAGCGCGAGAGCGCGAGTGCCACCTCGTTTGGCAATGGGGTAGCCATGCCCCATGGGATGCATCCCTTGAGCGCCGAGGCCTTTGTTACCGTGGGCCTGCTCGAACATCCCATTCTTTGGGACGAATACGGCCATGAGGTCGATATCGTCTTTATGGTGTCGTTTGCCCGGTCGGGCGGCGATGAGGCGCGGATCTTGAGCTCACTGCTCGCCGAGATCTTTATGGACCGCCAGGGGGTCGAGCGCCTACGCGAGCGCCGGTCCTGGCATGAGCTGATGGCGCTTGTGCAAGCGCATACGGCTTAAGACTTCTTTTGTCGATAACCCTGTCTGTCTACCTGCAATAAACCTCGAGGATTGCGGGCGGGAGATAGGCGTTTCGAATATTCAAGTACAAACCAAACATCACGGGAGAGGAGACCGTTATGGACGATCAGGGAACCGAGATGGTTTCGTTTCAGCTGGTCGCTGCGGCGGGAGAGGCACGCAGCCTTGCCTTCGAAGCCCTTGAAAAGGCAAAAGCGGGGGATTTTGACGCCGCCGCCAAACTCATGAAGCAGTCAAAGGATGCGGGAATCAAGGCTCACCACATCCAAACGCAGCTGCTTTCGACTGAGGCAGCGGGCGAGCATCTGTCGGTGGATGTGTTGCTGGTCCATGCTCAGGACCACCTCATGTGCTCCATGCTTGCTCAGGAGCTCGTGCAGGAGCTGATCTGCCTGTATGAGTGCACTGCAACCAAGAACGCCTAGCGGCGTGCGGTGACTATCCAACCAATCAATGCGAAGGGAATCCCTTATGAAGATCCTTCTTGTTTGCGCAGCTGGTCTGTCTACAAGCATTCTGATGAAGAAACTCGAGAAATATGCGGAGCAAAACGGCATCGAGCTCGATATCGATGCGGTGGGTATCGGCGAGTATCAGGAGACGTGCGCCAATTATGACGTGCTGCTCTTGGGGCCGCAGGTGTCCTACCAGCTCAACACCGTCAAGCAGGGGAGCGGTAAGCCGACCGCGGTCATCCCCGCACAGGACTACGGCATGGGCAACGCCGCCAACGTGCTGGCACTCGCCCAGTCGCTGTTGGGTTTGGAGGCGACCATGGAGAAGTTCATGACCCTGCTTCAGGAAAAACTGACCCCTATCGCCAATTTCTGCGGCACCGAGCGCCACTTTGCCTCCATGCAAAAGGGCTTTATGAGCGCGATCAGCTTCATCTTGGTATCTGCCGTCTTTATGATCCTCGCCAACCCGCCGGTCACGGCCGACCTGGTGGCGCAGGGCGGGTTCTGGTCCGTCTTTGGCCCTTGGCTCGATTTTGCGACGGCCAATAAGCTCACGCTGCTCATCCCCTTCAATATGACGATGGGCATACTGTCGGTGATCGTGACGTTCGCAATCGCATATAACCTGGCGGGCACCTACAAGATGCCCAAGCTTAACGCCGGCATGACCTCGCTGGTGATGTTCCTGATCGCCGCGGCGCCGTCGTCCTACTACCAGCTTGCTGACGAGTCCGTGCTCCAGGCGGTCCCCTGCACCTATCTGGGTGCGCAGGGCCTGTTTACCGCCATCATCGTTGCCTTGGTCTCCGTCGAGGTCACGCGCTTCTGCCAGACCAAGGGCATCACCATCAAGATGCCCGATGGCGTGCCGCCGTTTTTGTCCGAAACCTTTGGCGCCATCGTACCTATGCTCGCCAACATCCTCATCTTCTTTGGCGGCAACCTGCTGATCCAGATGATCGATCCCGCGCTGTCCATCCCCTCGGTTATCGAGAAGCTGCTCGCTGCCCCGCTTTCCGTCGCAGTTGACTCTGTGCCCGGCGCACTGCTTATCTGCTTCATGACGCTGCTGTTTTGGTGCTTTGGCGTCCACGGCAACATGATCGTAATGCCCATCACCGCCCCGGTCTCGCTTGCCGCCTTTGCCGCCAACGCCTCGCTCTATGCTGCCGGGCAGCCGCTTGAGTTCCACCCGGTGCTCATGTCGTTGGCCATCAACCTCATCGGCGGCACGGGTAATACGTTCTCTTTTGTGGCGCTCTGCGCGTTTAGGGCAAAGTCGCAGCAGCTCAAGGCATTTGGCAGGGCATCGATCGTGCCGAGCTTCTTCCGTATCTCCGAGCCCGCGATCTTCGGCGCGCCCATCATCTTCAACCCGATCCTCATGATTCCGTTTGTGCTAGGCGGCATGATCTCGGCCCTGCTGTATTGGGGTGCGGTCTCACTGGGTCTTGTCTCTAACTTCTACATCTTGGTGAGCGGCACGTTCCCCATCTTCGTTCAGGGCTTTGTCCAGTGCCTCGACCCGCGCATCTGGGTGTTTACGATCGTTTTGATCGTGGTCATGGCTGTGGTCTGGTACCCGTTCTTTAAGGTGTACGATAACCAGCTCCTGGCTCAGGAGCAGGAGAACGCCGCGGCAGCTTCTGCCGAGGATGCTGAGTAGCATGAGTTACTTTGACAGAACGTCTGCCGCCGGTATGCCCGAGGGCTTTTTGTGGGGTGGTGCCCTCGCCGCCAACCAGGCCGAAGGGGGCTGGAACGAGGGCGGCCGCGGCATGTCGCACTCCGACCTGATCCCACAGGGTTCCGACCGCTGGGATGTAATGTTTGGCAGGCAAAAGCCCGTGGACGATCCGGACAGGCTGTATCCATGCCGCTGGGGCAACGACTTCTTCCATCATTGGCACGAGGATGTCGAGCTTTTTGCCGAGATGGGCTTTAAGTGCCTGCGTCTTTCAATTTGCTGGAGCCGTATTTTTCCCACAGGGATGGAGGCCGAGCCCAACGGCGAGGGCTTGGAGTTTTACCGTCAGGTATTCGAGGCGCTGCGCGAGCATGGAATCGAGCCGCTTGTGACGCTGTCGCACTACGACTATCCGTTGGCTCTGGTCGAGCGCTATGGTGGCTGGCAAAGCCGAGAGATGATCGAGCGGTATGCGCACTACGTCGAGACCGTCGGACGCGCGTACCAGGGCCTCGTGCGTTATTGGCTTACGTTCAACGAGATCAACAGCGTGGCGCTGTCCTATCTCAACGCGGGTGTCACGCTCGAGGATGAGCGTGACCGTGCGGCCGTGACTGCGGCGTTCTCGCACCATATGTTTATGGCGAGCGCTCGCGCTGTCGAGATTCTGCACAAGATCGATCCCGCAAACAAGGTGGGTTGCATGGTCGCTGCCGGTGCGACCTATCCGTACCGTTGTGCGCCCGAGGACGTATGGCTTGCGTATGAGGAGGACCGCGGCCGCTACTTCTACACAGACGTGATGGCTGCGGGCGCCTATCCTGCTTGGAAGCTGCGTGCACTCGAGAAAGAGGGTGTTCACGTGCCCTTTGAGCCGGGCGATACGGAGTATCTGGCAGAGCATACGGTCGACTTCATCTCGTTCTCGTACTATTGCTCGCGCTTGGTGTGCGCCGATGATCAGGTGATCGCCGAGAAGGCGGAGGGCAACGTGTTCCCGACGTTGCGCAATCCGTACCTCAAGGATAAAGAGACTGCCTGGAAGTGGCAGATCGATGCGCTGGGTTTGCGCGTGACGCTTGCCGGCTACCACGATCGTTACCATCTTCCGCTCTTTATCGCCGAGAACGGTGTGGGCGGACTCGATGCGCTGGAAGACGGCAAAGTCCACGATGCGTATCATATTGATTACCTGCGAAGGCATATTCTTGCGCTGCGCGATGCAATTGTCGAGGACGGTGTTGACCTGATGGGATACACGCCGTGGGGCTGTATCGATTTGGTGTCGGCCTCGACGGGGCAGATGAAGAAGCGCTATGGCTTTGTTTATGTCGATGCCGATGATATGGGCAAAGGCACGTTCGATCGCTACCGAAAGGACAGCTTCTGCTGGTACCAAAAGGTCATTGCATCAAATGGCGAGGACTTGAGTTAACTCTTGCAGGTCTGTTGCCCCCGCGGTCCGCTTCGGCCGCGGGGGCTTTTGTTCAAGACTTTAGTCTGCTGGCCGCGCAGCGGCCAGCTTTAAACCACCCGCTACGCGGGTGGAGACAAACGGCTTTACAAAGCCACCCCCTCGCCGGACACTTGCGATTGTTCAGGCCGCAAGGAATCCGAGTCGAGAGG
>UQPP01000021.1 GCA_900543025.1 uncultured Collinsella sp. | reverse complement strand
AAGGCCAATGCCCTCCTCTTTCAAGGCACCTTGCTCGCCCAGACGGGCTCTCGCTGACTTTTGTTCAACCTGCGGCGTTTTAGGGTCCTATCGGCTTGCAATGCCACTGGCATTTGCCCAGATAAAACCTGCCAAAGTAAACCTGTCCTCTTTTGGTAGGTTTTAGAGCTCCACGCTTTCGGCGCCGTTGATGGTTAGGTTGCGCTCGTAGAAAGCGGTGAGGGCGCGGATGGCGTACATCACGTCGCGCACGCCGCCGGTCTCGTAGCTCGAGTGCATGGCAAGCTGCGGCAGGCCCACGTCCACGGCATGCATGCTCGCCTGCATGTTCGACAGATTGCCCAGCGTAGAACCGCCAGCCATATCGCTCTTGTTGGCGAAGGCCTGCGTGGGCACGTCGGCGTCATCGCAAATGGCTTGGAACACCGCGCGGCTAAAGGCATCGGTGCAATAGTGCTGGTTGGCTGCCTCCTTGATGACGATGCCACCGTTGAGCACCACCTGGTTGCGGGCATCGCACTTCTCGGCGTGGTTGGGGTGCACGGCATGTGCATTGTCGCAGCTCACGAGCATCGAGGCAGCAAGCGCACGGTGGTACGATTCGTCGTCAAAGCCCAGCGAGCCGTTAATGCGGCGCAGTGCATCGGCCAAGAACGTCGACATGGCGCCCTGCTTGGTCTCGGAGCCAACCTCCTCGTTATCAAAGCAGCAAAAGACCGAAACGTCGTGCGCATTCTCGGCACCCAAAAATGCCTGCAGCGAGGTGTAGGCGCAGGCCAGGTCGTCGAGCTTGGGCGTCGAGATAAACTCGTCGGCCCAGCCCCAAATGCGCGCATCCTGGCGGTTGACCAGAAACAGATCGCGGCCCAAAATTTGCTCGGGCTCAACATCCAGCTCGTCGGCGATCAGGGCGTCAAAGTCGCCCTGCTTAAGGTCACCGGCGCTGATGAGCGGACACAGGTCAACGGCTCGGTTGGGAGCAAAGCTCTCGTTAACGCCACGGTTCATGTGGATGGCAAGGCTCGGGATGATGGCGACTTCGCGCTCGGTAGCGAGCAAACGACTCTCGATACGGTCGCCCTCGCGTACCAGCACGCGGCCCGCGAGTGCCAGCGGACGGTCGAACCAGGTGTAGTCGATCATGCCGCCGTAGGCCTCGGTGTTCAGGCGCAGCGTCTCGCCCGCGCCGTCGAGCTCGGGCACGGCCTTAACCTTAAACGTCGGCGAGTCGCTGTGCGACGCCGTCAGCTGAAAATGGTAGTCGCCGGCAACGCCGTCCTCGCCCCACGTCGCGGCCAGGTCCTCGCCCACCTTAAAGGCAACAACGCTCGAGGTGTTGCGCTGCGTGTAATAACGCCCGCCCGGCTCGATGTCCCACGCCGCATTCTCGGGCAGGTAGGTAAAGCCCGCCTCGTCGAGCTCGGCCATAATGGTCGCCGCCGTATGAAACATGCTGGGGCATGCCTCGATAAAGTCGATAAGGTCGTTGGCGGCCTCGATATCGTCGGCCGTCACGTGCGCGCGCTCGGGCGTTTCCTGATCCGTCATGCTCTCCCCTTTCGCTGGGTTGATGGTCCCCTCCAGCATACCCCGCCACGCCAGCGCCGCACTCTTCATTCCGTGCTTAATTCCGCACCGCTCACCAAGTTGAGCCATCATGCCCGCGCCCCTTTTGCGACAATTGCGCTAACAGGACGAGAGGAACCGTCATGAAGCCACGTAACATTGCCATCGCCTGCGGTGGCGCGGGAGTCGCCGTCGGCTTTGCCGCTGCCGCCGGCATCGTTTACCGCAAGCAAATCAAGTCCGCCGCGTCGCTCAGACGCTTGACCGGCTACGCGGATGGCTATGACCTGTACGCAATCGACATCGCCTACGACTACGATCTTGATCGCATCATCGCCGCTGGCGTGCGCGACGACCAGGCCTACATCGATGCCGTGGTGGCGCAGGTGCTGCCCGGTGTGCCGGTACATGTCCAGGCGCCCCAGTTTGCCTGCAGCGCTTTTGTCGCCGTAGATGCCGAAGGCCGCGTGCGCACCGGTCGCAATTACGACTTTAAAGACGACACCTCGGCGCTGCTGGTGCGCAATCACCCACGCGGCGGCTATGCCTCCATCGGCTTTGCCGCCCTCAATAACCTGGGCGCCAACACTCCGCTTGACTCCGTCACCGGACGCGCCGCGGCGTTGATGGGCCCGTTTGCCCAGCTCGACGGTGTTAACGAATGCGGCGTGTCCATTGCCGTACTCACCCTGGATTCCCAGCCCTGTGACCAGGACACGCAACGGCCCGTCATCAACACTTCGCTCGCCATCCGTCTGGTGCTCGACCGCGCGGCTACCACGCAAGAGGCAGTCGACCTGCTTTCCGCCTACGACATGCACGCCATGGCAGGACGCGATTACCACTTCTTTATCAACGACGCCGCCGGTGACGCGCGCGTAGTAGAGTGGGACCCGCGCGATCCGGACCGCGCTTTCAAAGCGACTCCTGTACGCCAGGTTACGAACTTCTACGCCTGCTATGGCGACGAAGTGCTGCCCAACCAAAAGAATGGCGAGCTGGGCCATGGTAAAGAGCGCGCCGTTGCAATCGCCGATGTCCTTGATACCCATGTCGGTGCCCAGGACGAAACGATTGTCTGGGAAGCCCTGCGTGCCGCAGCGCAAGAGCCCAATCCGGAAGACATCACCAGCAATACGCAATGGTCGGTCGTCTTTGACAATACCGAACCCGCCGCCGCCATTACGCTGCGCCGCCACTGGGGCGACGTCGACGCCTTCGCACTGTAAGGACCCAGGCCCGTCGACCTTACGCTCGCCTGACGTTGCTTACATTTCTATACGCTTGAGCTAACACGTTTTACCCCCGTATCAACAGTGTGCGGGGGTAAACTTATGCGCATGTTATAACTTGCCCGGAAGGATTCATCATGCTCAGGATCGGTCTTCTTACCAGTGGCGGCGACTGTCAGGCGCTCAACGCCACCATGCGCGGCATCGTCAAAACGCTTATGACCAATAGCGAAGAACCTATCGAGATCTATGGTTTTGAGGACGGCTACCAGGGCCTTATCTACAGCAGGTTCCGCGTCATGTCGCCCGCCGATTTTAGCGGCATCCTCACCCGCGGCGGCACCATCCTGGGCACGAGCCGCACGCCGTTCAAGCGTCTGGATATTCCCGAGGCCGATGGCGTCGAGAAGGTACCCGCAATGGTCCACACCTATCATAAGCTGCAGCTCGACTGCCTGTTTATGCTGGGCGGCAACGGCTCCACCAAGACCGCCAACCGCCTGCGCGAAGAGGGCCTCAACGTTATCGCCCTGCCCAAGACCATCGATAACGACACCTGGGGCACCGAGCTGACGTTTGGCTTTACGAGCGCCATCGACGTCGCCACCAAGTGCATCGACGACATCCACACCACCGCTTCGAGCCATGGGCGCGTGTTCGTTATCGAGATCATGGGCCACAAGGTTGGCTGGATTCCACTGTACGCCGGCGTCGCGGGCGGCGCGGATGTCATCCTGATTCCCGAGATCCCCTACGACATGGATAACGTCATCAAGACCATCGAGCATCGCATGGAAACCGGCAGCCGCTTTACCATCGTGGCCGTCGCCGAGGGCGCCATCTCCAAGGAGGACGCGGCGCTGTCCAAGAAGGAGTACAAGAAGAAGCTCGCCGAGCGTACGAGCCCCTCGATTGTCTACGACATCGCCAAGGAGATCGAAGCCAAGACTGGTCGCGAGACCCGCGTCGCCATCCCCGGCCACACGCAGCGCGGCGGCCAGCCCGACGCCCAGGACCGCATCTTTGCGACCCAGTGCGGCGTCGAGGCGGCACTCGGCTGCCTACGCGGCGAGTTTGGCTACATGATTGCTCTGCGTGACGGCAAGATGTGCCACATGCCGCTCGAGGAGGTCGCCGGCAAGCTCAAGTATGTCGACCCCCAGAGCGACCTGGTGCGCGAGGCCAAGGCGTTGGGCATCAGCTTCGGCGACGAATAGCCTCGGCTGGAACTGCTCTCATCGGAGGCCCCAGGGCTTACCTCCCAAATCGTCCTCGGACATGTCAGGACCCCGCCGTGCGCTTCGCGCCGCGGGGTCCTTCCGTCCTGCGGAAAGATTTGGGAGGTAAGCCCTGGGGCCTCCTGCGGTAACTAAGGAGGCCGTGGCTATTCGTCTTCTTGCTGCGGGTGCCTGGTCTGAAATTAAGTTGCGGTGAAATAGCTCCTGCTTAGCCCGCAAATGGCTGAATCTAAGAACTATTCCACCGCAACTTACGAATGATCGGAGCGGCTACAGCACAAGCGTCGGCGTTCGTTTGATGGTCCGCCACGAAAAGGAGCCATCTACTACGTTTAACTCGATGGGGCCAACCATGACCGCATTTTTCGAAAAGCGACAGGCCTTCTACCTGCGGTTTTATTTTTCGTTTTCCCGGCATGGTTGAGGGTATCCAATTAAACGTAGTAGATAGGCCCATTTTGTGGCATACGGCCCATTCAAGCCCAATCTCGAAGGCTAAAGAGAGCCTCTCATCCACGCTTGCGAGCGAAAACCAAATAGAATGAAAGGCAAATGGAAAGCCCGTTTGACGAGCGGAGGACATATGCGGGACGTAGCCGAAAGCGACTGGAAGCTGTTTAAGAAAATGCTTCCTCAATGGCAAGAACGTTATATGGAAAAGCTCATCGGCCAGTACGTTGAGATGCTGAACGGCGACAGTGAAGCGTCCAGTAGATTTTGGGCACTAGAAGAGCGCCTCAATAGAGACAAGCTGTCCTCAGGCGTAATTGCAAACGACATTCGCCGCAGCACAATGCACCGCGAGATAGCCAATTTGCTTATCGACAGCGTGATCGCCCTCGACGACCTTGACGGTTTTACCGAGGACATTAAGAGCTATGCGCAACACTGGATTGGCCAGTAAGAGCACCGAACGACAAACATCCCCAGCAAAACGGGGCAAACGCCGGACCACCTAATGGTTGTCCGGCGTTTGCCCCGATAAAACCTGCCAAAATAAACCTGTCCCTTTTTGGCAGGTTACTCGGCGCTCTTGAGGGCGCCGACCATGTCGATCTTATTGAGGGTACGGTTGGTGGCGAGGTTGACGATAAACGTAAAGCCGAAGGAAAGCACCACGGCAAGCACGTAGCTCAGCGGCTCGACTTCGACGTCAAAGTACAGCGACGGCATCTGCAGGATGTACGTAAAGCTCTCGGCAAGCAGGCCACCCAGCGGCACGCCCAGTGCGGTGCCAATCGCCGTGAGGATCAACGTCTCCTTGTTGACGTAATGGTGTACCTCGCCACGGCGGAAGCCCAGCACCTTGATGGTCGCCAGCTCGCGCTCGCGCTCGGAGATATTCGTGTTGGACAACGTAAACACCACCACAAACGACAGGCACGCCGCCATAAAGGTCACGAGCACCACGACGGAATTGATGATAGTGAAGTTCGCCTCGTAGTTCTGCCAATGTTCGGCCGTGCTCGAGATGGTGAGCCAACCGTCACTCTTAAGATTCTTGCTAAACGCAATCTGGTCGGCCGACGAGCCCTTAAGCAGCACAAAGATGCCGTTAAGACGCGCGCTTCGGCCGAACGCGCGCTCATAGGTGCCCTGCGTCATATAGAGCGTGTTGCCCAAATAGTTGAGCGAGATGTCGCTGACTTTGACCTTGGCGACGTTGAGCGACGAATCCTGGACCTGCGCCGTGTCGCCCGGCTGAATCCCAAGAACCAGCTGTGAACTCTTGCTCAGATACACGTCTCCGTCACGCAAAGACAGTGGCTCTTTGGACTCATCCTCGAGACGCGCGTAGTCGTCCAGGTCGTTCGTGCGGTCATCGGGCACCACGATCAGCTGCACGGTCTCGCTCTTGCCGCCAAATGTAAAGGTGACGTTGTCGGTCATAATCGGCAGCGTCGAAGACACCGTCACGTTAGAATCCTTAGCCGCGCTGCGCTCATCCAATGCCGCGCACGTCTGCGAAAAATCGTCGGGATTGGCAACCGCCAGCAAGTCATAGCGCGTGATATGCCCATACTGCTTGGGCGAAAGCGCGACCGACGTGTCGCGAATACCCATACCGCAGATCACAAGCGCGGTGCAACCCGCGATACCGAAGATGGTCATAAAGGCGCGCTTTTTGTAGCGAAACAGGTTACGTGCTGCCACCTTGTTCAAAAAGCCCATGCGGCGCCAGATAAAGCCGATGCGCTCGAGCAAGATACGCGAGCCGGCGCGCGGGGCCTTGGGGCGCATGAGCGAGGCCGGAGTCTCGGCCATCTCGTGGCGGCAGGCGATAATCGTGGCGCCCACCACGCCCACGGCAAACAGCGCCACCGAGACGATCGAGGACACGATGTCGTACGAAAGCAACATCTGGGGCAGCGAGTACATGTCGTCGAACACCGTAAACAAGAACAGCGGCAGGCCCACAAATCCGATGATGTTGCCGAGCACGCCGCCGATCAGACAAGCCCACAGCGCATAGTCCACGTATTTGGACAGGATGCGTCCGCGCGAATAGCCGAGCGCCTTATACAGGCCGATGAGCGTGCGCTCCTCCTCGACCATACGCGTGGCGGTGGTAAGGCTGATGAGCACGGCGACGATAAAGAAGATGAACGGGAACACCGTGGCGATGGCTTCAATTGACGAGCTATCGCTCTCCACGCTCGAGTAGCTTGCGATATTGCCGCGGTCCTGGATGTACCAGGTGCATTCTCCCAGATCGGAAAGCTCGGCGCGGGCGTCGGCAAACTGTTGGTCGGCGGCGGCACGGCGCTGGTCCAGGTCGGCTTGCGCCTGCGCACGCTCGTCGCTGCCCTCGGCCATGCGATTGATGTTGTCCTGCTCGATCCCAAAGAGCATGGCGGCCTGACGCTCGGCCGCATCCAAGCTTGTCGGCGTGTCGACCGTCAGCTCCTGAGCGCGCGCCTTCTCACGCTCCTCGCGGATCTTCTCTATATTGCCCTTGACCTCATTGATCTTTGCCGCGTAGGCATCCGAATATGAGTTGAGATCCTTGGCTCCCTCGACGACCACGTGGACCGCGGAGTAGGAAGAAGATGTCGCGGCGTCCTCGCTCACATAGAACTTATAGTCCGCCGCCGAGGCGGCACGGAAGGCGTTGACCGTCGAGTCGGAGCTCACATCAGTGGGATCGAGAACCTCGGCCGTGATGGTGTAATCGCCATCGGCAAACTGATCCTTGGCGCTTTGGTTCGACGAGCTCGCATCGTTGGCAGCAAAGCTCACCGTATCGCCGAGCTTTTTGCCCGAAGCCTTCAGGAACTTCGAAGTCACCGCGACCTCATCGGCGCTCTCGGGCAAATCGCCGTTCACGAGCACTGGCTGATCGATATTCTCCTTGGAGAGACTTTGCACGACCACGCGCTCGCGCGTTGTGCCCACGGCGGTGTAGGCGGTCTCGGTGTAGATGCCCTCGGCCGTTTCGACGCCATCGACCTCTTGGATGGCGTCGAGATCATCGTCAGTCAGGCCATAGGTCGACTGCACGTTAATGTCATAGACATTTTGCTGGTCGAAGTAGGCGTCAACCGAATCGCACAGGTCCTCGCAACCCGCCTTAAGGCCGCACATCACGCTCACGCCGAGCGCGGTGATCACGACGATAGACAAGAAGCGTTTGAGGCTGCCGCGAATCGTGCGGTAGACACCGCGGCGAAACACCGTCGGCACCATATCGTTTGAGCTTTGGGCAGTGCGGTAGGTCGTAAAATCCTGCTCGCGCTCCGTGTTCTGCGCGTCGCGGCGTTGGCTGTTTTGGCGGTCCTGATCCATGGGCGCTACCACTCGATCGTCTCGATAGGCACGGGATTTTGCTGGACCGTCTCGCTCTCCACGCGGCCGCTCTTAAAGCGAATCAGGCGATCGGCCATGGGCGCGAGCGCGGAGTTGTGCGTGATGATGATGACCGTAATGCCCTGCTTGCGGCAGGTATCCTGCAGCAGCTGCAAGATCTGCTTGCCGGTTTTATAGTCGAGCGCGCCCGTGGGCTCGTCGCACAGAAGCAGCTTGGGGTTCTTTGCCAGTGCGCGGGCGATGGACACGCGCTGCTGCTCGCCGCCCGAAAGCTGTGCCGGAAAGTTGCCCAGGCGCTCGCCCAGGCCAACCTGGCGAAGCGTTTGTTCGGCATCGAGCGAATCGGGGCAAATCTGAGCTGCGAGCTCAACGTTTTCGAGGGCCGTCAGGTTGGGGACCAGATTGTAGAACTGGAAGACAAAGCCGACGTCGGCGCGGCGGTATTCCACGAGCTGCGCCTCGTTAGCGGAGCTCACGTCGCGCCCGTCCACCGTCACGGTGCCGGAAGTTGCCGTGTCCATGCCGCCCAAGATGTTGAGCGCCGTCGTTTTACCGGCGCCTGAAGCACCCAAAATGATGGCGAGCTCGCCGCGCTCGACCGTAAAACTCGCGCCGTCGAGTGCGTGAATGCGGGCGTCGCCCTCGCCGTATGCCTTGATGACGTCTTTGAATTCGATATAAGCCATCGATTAATTCCCATCTGGTCGGATAACTCCTTAGTATTACCCATTTCGCACCGACCAAAAAGGGACAGGTTCATTTTGGCAGGTTTTAGAGGCGGACGGTGAAGGTGATCTGGTTGCCGTGGCCGCAGACAGAAGCGCTCCCACCATGGGCTTCGGCGATGGCACGCACCACGGATAGGCCCACGCCCGAGCCGCCCGTCTTGGAGCTGCGCGACACGTCCGCACGATAGAAGCGGTCGAACAATCGATCTAGATCGCCTTCGGGCAGCTCGTCCACGGCGTTCGAAACGACAAGCTCGGCCGAGCCTTTGCCCGCACCGCGCGAAACAGCACGCAGGCTCAGCTCGATAACGCTGTATTCGCTTGCGTAGCGTGTGGCGTTGTCCAGCAGTAGTTCAACAACCTGCGCCACTGCCGCGGCATCGGCATGGGCCCGCACACCGCTCGCGATCGACGTCGACAGCCGCTTGCCGCGCGAAACCGCCACCGATTCAAACGGCGCCGCCGCCTTGTCCACCGCCTCCGAAAGATCAAACGATGTCGTGGCAAAGCCCGCCGAGCCCTCGTCCATGCGAGCCAAAAATACCAGACGCTCCGTAAGTGCCGTCAGCCGCGCGACCTGCTCGTGAATGCTCTGCGTCCACTCACTCTCGCCGCTCTCAATTTCCTGTACCTCGTTAGCGGCATCAATCACGGCCAGCGGCGTCTTGATCTCGTGGCTCGCATCGGTAATAAAGCGCTTTTGCTTGCTGTAGCTCTCGACCATCGGTCGAATCACCGCGCCCGAGGCACCCGCCACAATTGCCAACACCGCCAGCCAGCCAATGCAGCTGATGGCCACGCTCGCGCTTAAAAACGAATGGAAGCTTGTGAGCTCGCGTGAACAGTCGACGAATACATAGGTTGTCTCGTCGCCCTGAACCGTAACCGTATAGCGGTAGTTACCAGAAAAGCCCGAGGTCAAACCCTTGGAATACAGTCCTGCAGCGATGCGGGCGGCACGCTTGGCGCCCACCGCGGCAATGCGAGCCGTGTTGACATCGGTCACCTGCCCGCCGGCAATCGACACCGTAAAGTAGCGCGTGTCGAAGGGAGACTCCGCCGTCATGCCTTCAAAATGCCCATCGCGAACGGCTGCCCGGTTACCGGTAGCAACCTTGCCGGCAACCGCATCCTGACCGGGATCGGCCTTAGGCTCATCCGTCCAATCGATGCCGTCCTTGCCCGCCAAGATATAGCCCAGACGAGCGTCGGCCATCTTGCAGACATGCGAGTAGTTGACGATATTGATGCCGGCGATGATAAGCGTAAGCACGGCGGTCACGGCACCCATGGCAACCAGGATGAACTTACGACGCAGGCGACGTCCCATTGCACTGGCAGCATCGGCGCGCCCCGGATTACCCGAGTCCGCGCCCATGCCGAGCTTTGCCGTCGTGCGCTTCCACCACGCACTCGCGCTCACACCTATTCGCCCTCCTCAACAACCTCGAGCGAATAGCCCTGGTTGCGCGATGCACGGATGGCCACGTTGGCACCAAGCGCCGTCAGCTTTTTGCGCAGGTACGAGATGTAGACCCACACCACGTTGGCGCCTTCGGGCGCGTCCTCACCCCAAACCCCGAGCATCAGACGCTCGGTGGGCATGCGCGTGCCGGAGTTGCGCATAAAGAGCTCCATAAGCTGAAACTCACGATTGGCCAGGTGCTCCTCGCCCAAAGGGCCAACGAGCGTGCACGATGCCGTGTCGAGACGCACGTTGCCCACGCTGAGCGTCGTGGCGTCAATTGCCGTCGCGGCACGCGTCATGGCACGAATACGCGCAAGCAGCTCCTTGGCGGCAAACGGCTTGGTCAGATAATCGTTGGCACCGGCATCCAGGCCCTCGACCTTATCGGACACCTCGCTTTTTGCCGTGAGCATAATGATGGGCAGACGCTTACCGGCGGCGCGTGTGCGCTTGAGCACCTCAATGCCATCCATGCCGGGCATCATGATGTCCAGGATTGCGGCGTCATAGTCGTTGGCGAGCAGATATTCGAGCGCCGTCAGACCGTCGAGGGCGGTGTCGACCTCGTAGTCGCTATGTTGAAGAATCGCGGTAAGGGCACGGGAGAGGCCGGGTTCGTCCTCGGCAAGCATCAGCTTCATAGTTGTTCCTTTGGCGCGCGGCTATACAGATTTCGATATTGCCGATGATAGCGCACCGCCAGCCGCCTTAGCGCAGCCTTAGCTGCTCAACCTGCACGTTTTCAAATACGCAGGATATGGCTTAGCCAAACTTAAGGCCCAGATGCCGAGGGCTTGGACGCATACCGAGCGCGAAGGGACAGTGACTCGTCCTTTCACGGCGTCCTAGTTATGCAAAGTGCTCGAGCGTTACTCCTCGTACGCGCCCTCAAGCCGCAGCAGCCACTCCTTGCGGTCGAGGCCGCCGGCATATCCGTTGAGCGAACCATCGGCGGCAACCACGCGATGGCACGGCACGATAATCGAAATGGGATTCCGCGCGACCGCGGCCCCCACGGCACGGGGAGACACAACAGGTGCTTCGTTTCCCGGTACACGATGTCGAGCCGCAACACGCTGGGCGATCTCACCATACGTAGCGACCTCGCCACGCGGGATAGAAAGCAGCTCAAACCAAACCTCACGCTGAAACGCCGTGCCAATCATATGCAACGGCGGCGTAAACCGAGGCTCCTGCCCCGCAAAATAAGCATTCAGCCAAGCCCAAGAACGCTCAAGCACCGAAGAAGCCGCGCCATTTGCCGGACTCACCGAAGACATCCCACCGGTACCAGAAACCGCATCGGCGCCTTCAACATGTTCGGGATCTTCTTTGAGAAGCGTGGAGCCAAAGTGCTCCTGCCCCTCAAACCAAAGCCCCGTCAAACCGCGGCCATCAGCGGCAAGCAGGATTTCGCCCAAAGGCGAAGCAAACGTCGTCGTGACCACCAGCGGCTCCTTTCAAAACTCCGCAACATAATACCGCGAATTGTGCAGACAACCCCACAGATACGTCTGGGCGGGCTCGCAATTGCTTAAGCGAAGCTGTTTTCCCCAATCAAGCGAAGAAGACGCAGGGCTTCGACGCCAGAGAGGTACCTCTATCAGCTGAGCTCTAATACTTTCCCGAGAAGTGAACGAGTAAAAACGAAGCCCCGGAGCATCCACACCTTTAGCCCAAAAAACCGCAGGATTCACGCTGTAAAACCGCAGGAAATAGCGGTCAAAATATGCCAATGCTTCGGGGGTCCAAATAAGCTCGTTCACTTCACGGGAAAGTATTAGACCCCGATTCACCCCAACCCCAAAGTCGCCCCAGGCAGCAGGCGCGACAGCGCCGCGGCTGCCGTCACGGCCCCACAGTCACCCCAGGCAGCAGGCGCAACGCGCCGCAGCTGCCGGCCGCGCCCCACAGTCCCCCAAGGCGGCAGGCGCAAAGCGCCGAGGCCACCGCCGGGACCAGGGCCCGCAGCGGCCACGTGCCCTCACATCAGCCCAGCGGCCCCAACCAACAACGGCCCCATCGCAGGCCGCTCGCAGCAGCGTCACCGCAGGCGGGGGCCGGGCTTGGTTTTCAGAACACTCCGCAGACCAGTGTGGCGCCTTGTCCGCGGCTCCGAAGGAGCAGGACAAGGCGCCACACTGGTCTGCGGAGTGTTCTGAAAACCAAGCCCGGCCACCGCCGGACAGGTCACACTACTCGCAGAGCAGCTTAGCGATCTGGACGGCGTTGGTTGCCGCGCCCTTACGGATTTGGTCGCCGCAGCACCAGAAGGTGATGCCGCGCGCAGCCTCGGGGTTCGAGATGTCGCGGCGCACGCGACCGACCCAGATCAGGTCCTGGTCGGACGTATCCATCGGCATGGGGAAGCGATCGTGCGCATCATCGGCACTCATGTCGTCAACCAGCTTCACGCCCGGAGCGGCAGCCAGCGCAGCACGAGCCTCCTCGACCGTGATGTCACGCTCGAACTCGAGCGTAATGCTCTCGGAGTGCGAGCGCAGCACGGGCACGCGCACACAGGTGCAGTTCACGCGCAGCTCGGGCAGATGCATGATCTTGCGGCCCTCGTTTTGCAACTTCATCTCCTCGGAGGTAAAGCCCTCTTCCTTGACGCCGCCAATCTGCGGAATCAGGTTGCTCGCCAGCTGGGCGGCAAATGCACGCGGCTCGGGAATCTCCTCGCCACGGCCCAGAGCAGCCAGCTGAGCCTCGAGCTCGGCCATACCGGGAGCGCCGGCACCCGAAGCCGCCTGATACGTGGAGACGATCATGCGCTTCACGCCGGCGAGCTGATGCAGCGGCCACGTGGGAACCAGGCCGATGATGGTCGCGCAGTTGGGGTTGGCGATAAGGCCGTGATGCCACTTGATATCGTCGGCATTGATCTCGGGCACGACCAGCGGCACCTCGGGATCCATGCGGAAGGCATGGCTGTTGTCGACCACGACGGCGCCGCGCTTGACGGCCTCGGGCAGCAGCTCCTTGGCGATATCGTCGCCGGCAGCGCCGAGTACGATGTCGCAGCCCTCAAAGGCCTCGGGGCAAGCCTCTTCAATCACAACCTGCTCGCCGCGGAACTCAACGGTCTTGCCCGCGGAGCGTGCACTCGCCAGCAGCTTGAGCTTACCGACCGGGAACTCCTGCTCGTTGAGGCACTCGAGCATCTGGGTGCCCACGGCTCCCGTCGCGCCCAAAATAGCAACCGTGTACTGTTTCATGCTTCCCCCTTTAAAGGTTGTGGCTTTTGCCCGCACGCCGAGCAGGCCAATTATTGTTGCCAGTGTATACAAGAACGGGGCGGGCACGAAACCCGCCCCGTCGAAACGAAACCGAAACGAAACGCCCCGCCGTAGATTTTTGAAACATGACCCAAAAATCTACCGAGCAGTCGCTACTTTTTGAGCGCAGCCAGAGCGGGATCGACCGGCGCAGGAGCCTCCAGATCGGAGACCTTCACAATGCCGTTCTCATCGGAGAAGGCACGGTAAATGGTCCGAATCGCCAGGTCGAAGTCCTTCTCCTCGACACCGATAATGATGTTGATCTCGTCGCAGCTCTGCGAAATCATACGCACGCTCACGCCGGCCTGGCCAAGCATACCAAACAGATGGCCCGAGATACCTGCGCGGCCGCGCAGGTTACGGCCGACGGTAGCGATGAGCGCCAGGCCCTCGACAACCTCGATCTCGAGCGGCTCGACCTCCTGCTGAATGTCGCTCACAAGCGAGTACAGTGAATCGTGAACGTCCTGCTCCTGCACCACGGCGCCAAAGCGGTCGACACCGGTGGGCATGTGCTCGACGGAAACGTCATAGCGCTCGAACACCGAAAGCGCACGGCGCATAAAGCCGACGCGGGGCTTGGTGCGGTCGCGGGCGACGTTGATGGCGACAAAACCGCGCTTGCCGGTCACGCCGGTAATGATGGGCTCCGCCTCGCCTTCATCAGCCGTCTCGCTAATGATGGTGCCGGGGTCCTGCGGCGCATTGGTGTTCTTGATGACCAGCGGAATGCCTGCCTCGCGCACGGGGAACACGGCTTCCTCGTGCAGGACGCTTGCGCCCATGTACGAAAGCTCGCGCAGCTCCTCGTAGGTAACGCGCGCAATGGGCTGAGCCTCCGGAACAATACGCGGATCCGCAGAATAGAAACCCGAGACGTCGGTCCAGTTCTCGTACAGGTCGGCGCCCAGGCACTTAGCCAAAATCGAGCCCGAGATATCGCCGCCGCCACGATCGAGCAGCTTGATCTGGCCCTCACGCGTCGCGCCGTAGAAACCGGGCATAACAAAGCCGCCCTGCTGACCGTACTCCTGCACCAGCTCGGAGGTGCGGTTCATGCTGAGCGTACCGTCGTGATGGAACGCAACGACCGTCGCAGCATCCAGGAACGGCAGGCCCAGATACTCGGCCATCAGGCGAGCGGTGAAGTACTCGCCGCGGCTCACGAGCTCCTCGGTGGAGTAGCCGCCCGAGCGGGCGCGCTCGGCAAAGGCCGCAAACTCTTCGCGGATGGGATAGGTGAGTTCCAGCTCGTCAGCGATATCAAAGTAGCGCTGGCCAATGTCCTCGAGTAGCTCCTCGCACGACACGTGGTACTTAACGTGCGCGTTAACCAGGTAGAGCAGGTCGGTCACCTTGGTGTCGCCCTTAAAGCGGCGACCGCAGGCGGAAACCACCACAAAACGGCGGGCAGGGTCGGCATCGACGATGGCCTTGATCTTCTTGAAGTGTTCGGCGTCGGCGACCGACGAGCCGCCAAACTTGGCAATTTTTATCATGGCGTGGAGGTTACCTTTCTAAAAGCCTCTGCAAACCTGTTTTGCGCGCTCTGATACCATGGTTTCACCGATTGGGACCAAGGCATCCGAGGAGCAGTGTTATATGGGAACTTATCATAGTACACGAGGACGCACTTTATCATGCTCAAGTAAGGTGGCAATCCGCACCGGCATAGCTCCCGACGGGGGTTTGTTTGTCTCGGACGAGCTTGGCACCCAGCAGGTCGATATCAGCTCGCTTGCAGATAAATCGTACTTTGAAATCGCTCAAAATGTGTTGGGAATGTTACTGAACGATTACACGGACGAAGAAATTTCGGCCTGTGTGAATGAGGCTTACCGCGGTACGTTTGCAAGTGATGAGGTCACGCCACTCGTCAAACTCGACGCAGCGCCGGGCACCGACGCTCCTCAAACCTATGTGATGGAGCTCTTTGGCGGTCCGACGAGCGCCTTTAAGGACGTCGCTCTGCAGATGCTCCCCCGCCTGATGGCCCGAACCTCCGCCAAGGACGGCGGCGCCGAGCGCATCATGATCGTCACCGCCACGTCGGGCGACACAGGCAAGGCGGCACTCGCCGGCTTTGCCGACGCCCCGGGCACGGGCATCACCGTCTTTTATCCCGAGGGCAAAGTCAGCCGCGTGCAGAATCTGCAGATGTCCACACAGGAGGGCGATAACGTCGCCGTCTGCGGCATCCGCGGCAACTTTGACGACGCCCAGAGCGCCGTCAAGCGCATCTTTGCCGATAAGGAGCTTGCCGAGCGTCTGGAGGCCGCAGGCACGGTGCTTTCGAGCGCCAACTCCATCAACGTCGGCCGTCTGGTACCGCAGGTCGTCTACTACTTTGCCGCCTATGCGCAGCTGTTGCGCGCCGGCGCCATCAAGGCTGGCGATGCCGTGGAGTTCTGCGTACCGACCGGCAACTTTGGCGATATCCTGGCCGGTTACTATGCCAAGCGCATGGGTCTGCCCGTCGCCAAGCTCATCGTCGCGAGCGACAAGAACAACGTGCTGGCTGACTTCCTGAGCACCGGCGTCTACGACCGCAACCGCCCGTTCTTCACGACCATCTCGCCTTCGATGGACATCCTCATCAGCTCTAACCTGGAGCGCATGCTCTACTTCCTGTCCGATGGCGACTGTGAGCTCGTTGCCGGCCTTATGGAGCAGCTGGCGCGGACTGGTCGCTACGAAGTTCCCGCCGACCTGCTGGCAAAGATTCAGAGCGTCTTTGGCTGCGGTTGGGCCAGCGAGGACGAGGTACGCACTGCCATCAAGAGCTGCTGGGACGCGAACGGCTACGTGATCGACCCGCACACCGCCTGCGGCTATCACGTCTTTGAGCAGGTCGCTCCCGCCGAGGGCGCCAAGGCCCGCGTGCTGCTTTCGACCGCCAGCCCCTACAAGTTCCCGCGCGCCTGCTGCGGCGCCCTGGGCCTCGACGTTCCCGAGGACGACTTTGAGGCCATGCGCGTGCTCGAGCAGGCAACCAACACGGTTGCCCCGGTCCAGCTCGCCGAGCTCGAGTCCAAGCCCGTCCGCTTCGAAGACGTCTGCGACGTAGCCGACATGGCCAACTACGTAGAGCAGGCTGCAAAAAAGATGGCTACCAACTAAACCCTTACTAGGCGCCGGCGAAAGCCGGCGCACCTTCTTTTATCAGATACTCACCGGGATAATGACGAGCTGACATGCGGGTCTGCCTGTTTAGTTCGTCGCGAGTTCCGCACGAGCCGGAAAGCACTTAATGTGCTTTCCGAGCGAGCCAGGACTGCCCGAGCAGCGAACTAAACAGGCAGACCGCCCAGGAGATTCCCATGATCAAAATCACCGTCCCCGCCACCAGCGCGAACCTAGGCATTGGCTACGACACCCTCGGCATGGCCGTTAGCCTCTACTCGCACTTCACCTTCGAGCGCGCCGACAAGCTCACCATCACGGGCTGCCCCGAGGAATTCCAAAACGAGAACAACCTGGTCTACGTTAGCTTTGTCGATGCACTGGCCGCATGGGGCGAGCCGGCCTTCCCCGTCGCCATCGACATTCAGACTGACGTTCCCGTCGCCCGCGGCCTGGGCTCCAGCTCCACCTGTGTCGTCGCCGGCATTATGGCCGCCGCCGCGCTGACAGGCCACACCGTCGACCGTGCCGAGCTCGTCCGCATTGCCACCGAGGTCGAGGGCCATCCCGATAACGTCGCCCCCGCTATCCTGGGCGGCGCCGTCTGCTCCTTTACGCCGACCGATTCGCTCCCCCAGTGCCTGCGCTACGAGGTGAGCGATCGCTTGCGTTTTATTACCGTGATTCCGCCCTACGAGGTGCATACGAGCGAGGCGCGCAAGGTCGTGCCGCAGGAGGTTCCGCTCTCCACCGCCGTATGGCAGATGGGCCGCATCGCCGGCATGACGCGCGGTCTTGAGTCCGGCAACCTCGACCTGATTGCCGCCGCCAATGACGACCGCATCCAGGAACCCTATCGTCGCCGTCTGATTCCCGACTACAACGCCGTGCGCGACACCTGCCTTAACGGCGGCGCCAAGACCATCTGGATCAGCGGATCGGGCTCGACCCTTATGGCTGTGACCGACGACACCATCGTGGCAAAGTTCCTGCAGGTCAAGCTGCGCGAGCAGTTCCCTAAGTGTGATACGCATATTCTGACATGCGACACGGAAGGCGCCCAGATCGAATACCTGTAGTCGCCGTCCCGTATACCCGCCGGGGAGGCCAGGGGCTTTGCCCCCAAATCGTCCTCGGACATGGCAGGACCCCCGCTGCGCACTTCGTGCGGCGGGGGTCCTGCCGTCCTGCGGAAAGATTTGGGGGCAAAGCCCCTGGCCTCCCCTATGTTAACTTCGCCGGCGGCGGCTACAGGGACCTACGCTCTGGAAAGTCGCCGGGCTGATGTTCTGCATTTTATTGATAGGGGCACTTACTAGAGGCAAGCCTCGGCGATGCGGCGCTTGAGTTCGTCGATGCCGGTGCCGGTCTGGGAGCTTGTGATGATCACGTTCTCGGCCGGGACGTTGAGTTGCTTTTTGATGGCAGCTGCCTGGCGGGCCTGCTGGGTGCGGCTGAGCTTGTCGGCCTTGGTGAGGCAGACGATAAAGTTGAACTCGTTGCCCTGCAGGTAGTCGATCATGTCATGGTCGAGCTTACTGGGGTCATGGCGAATGTCCACTAGCGACACAACCAAGTTAAAGCTGCGCTCGGAGTCGAAGAAGTCGCCGATGAGCTCGGCCCAGCGGTCGCGCTCGGCCTTGGAACGACGGGCGAAACCATAGCCCGGCAGGTCCACAAAGTGCACGTCGTCGGCCTCGAAGAAATTGATGTTGCTCGTCTTGCCCGGCGTGCTCGAAACCTTCACCAGGTTCTTGCGGCCAAAGAGCTTGTTCATAATGGACGACTTGCCCACATTTGAGCGGCCAACGAAGCTCACCTCGGGACAGGTGGACTCGGGGATCTGCGAAACCTTGCCGTAGCTGGCGACGAACTTGGCAAGCTGGTAGTTAATGGAATCGGCCATGGACACTCCTTGGTCGTAGGTTCTTACAAAAAAAGCGCTATTGCGCAGCGGCAATGCGTCGAACGATATCGAGCGTGATATCGCTTGCGGCACGCGCATACTCGAACAAATCGAACTCGCGGTCGCAAATCGCATCATACGCCTCGTCACAATTATCGCTGATAGCACGCAGCACCAGGCAATCGACACCATTTTTGGTTGCGACATGGGCAATTGCCGCGCCCTCCATGCCGACACAATCGGCATGCGTCGCCTCGATGGCATCATTGCGCATAGCGGCGCCCGTCACAAAGCGGTTACCCGTGGCAATCGTGCCGACCAGGAACTGCTTTGCGCCCTCGTTCGAAGCGGTCGCATTTGTCGAAGCGTTAACAAAGCCACGCTCAGAAAGCACATCGGCGGCAATATCGACCAGCGCAGGCGTCGAGCCAAACTCCTCGAGCCCCGGTGCAGACTCAGCGATAAGCGCGGTATCGGTATCCAGATAGCGCAGGCATTTGCCGATGACCACGTCGTCGATATGGAGCTTGGGGTTCAAACCGCCCGCGATACCCGAAAACACAACAGCCTGCGGAGCATACTTGCTAATGAGGTGCTGCGTTGCGGCGGCAGCGTTTACCGTGCCCATACCCGCCGTCGTGGCGACAATCGACAGGCCGTCGAGCCCGCCGGTCACAACGTTCAAGCCCGCCTCCTGTACCATGCAAACGTTGCTCAACTCTTCCTTGATCTGCATGATCTCTTTTTCGAGCGCACCGATAATCGCGATGGTAGCCATGCCATTCCCCAAACCTATTCGAAATTCTCAACCACGGTATGGTACCAGCATTTGGTTTGACCTCGTCAAACGAACACGTTAGACCAGCGCAGCTCGGGTATCAAACAGAGCCTTTGCAATCGCAGCCGTAACCTCGCTCGAGCGGTCGCTCCACGGCATCGATGTCATGATGCTCATGACATAGGTACGGCCATCGATGTCGATAAGGCCCGCATCGCATGTCGAATAGCAGTCATCCTCACTGATCCAGCCTGCCTTGTTGCGCACCAAAACCTGCTCGTCGGCAATCCCGTCACGAATAAACGATCGGGCCGTAGAGGCCAAAAGGCCCGACAGCCATTGCGACGTCTCACTATCACGGCTCAAATACTCGCTCATCTCGCGCCACAACTTGGCCGAGGTGCGCGGGCAATAGGTGGGAAAATCACTCATCGGATCGAGTGCGGTATCGTAATCGATGCCAAGACTGGCAATCCAATCCTCGTAACCGACACTGTCAAACGCCGCGCGTAACGCAATAAACGAATCGTTGTCCGAATTAACGATCGCGGCATCGATCAGGTCGCGCACCGTCTGCCAACCCATGTTGTAGCCACCATAGGTGCCAAGGAAATCATCGAGTGAGACCTGACCCGTCTCGACCAGAGATTCGCAGATGTACAACGCATAGAGTGCCTTGTAGCTACTCGCGCCGTAAACCTCGACATCGGCGTTATACGTCACGCCCTTGCCGCTCGACAAATCGTAAAACACCACACCCACATCGCCTAGCTCCTGCGCCCGACTCAGGGCATCCTGGAGCAAGGCAAGGCTCTCATCCTCCAAGGTAGGAGTCTTGTTATCCACCAACGAGAAGGTCTGAACGGTATCACCCGAAGGGATATCGTTGAAGTCCGCCTTCGAAAGTCTCGTCTTGAGATCTGCCGACGCTTTGGGCTTTGAAACTTTCTCGTTTTGCGTCTGTACCGTTGACGCATCTGAGTGTGCCATTCGCTCCGACGCGTAGGTTTTGGCGGTAATTCCGAGGATAATAATCGCCAATGTTAGCATCCCAATGGCGGCAATCTTCGTCACGCGGACGCGAGCGTCGGCAAGGTCACGCGAAGACGTGCCCTTCGTCTCATATCTGCTGCTATGCTGCGGCATATACTCGTCCCGCGATGCGTTGTTTCGCACGTGGTCTCCTGTCTGCTACCGTTTATATACGAGCAGCATAATACCGAGCAGGCATTTCTTTCCAAAGATATTCAGCGGCGTTTAAGGCGTCTTTAAAGAAACCACAAGCGTATTTATCCAAATGGCACGATTCTGTTGCGCATCTCCGCCCAAAACGCAGTTGCGGTGGAATAGTTCCTATTTGGGCGGCATAAGCCGAAAACAAGAACTATTCCACCGCAATTTGACGGGGCTCTTTAGCAATCAACTAGGTGCCCGGGGCACTCATTTAAGTCTGTCCCCAATGAGTGCCCTTGGGGGCGAAAATGACTCGCTAGCCGATGGCGTTTTTGAGTTCCGCGCGGCGCTTTTTCATGCCGGTCATAACGGCATTGCGCAACTCGGGCATGCGCGCGATATCCATCTGGGGCACGCCCTCAAGCTTATAGGGAATGCCCAGTTGCTCGTACTTGACGACACCCATCGTGTGATACGGCAGCATCTCCAGGCCGACCACGTTATGCCACGGGGCAATCAGGCGGCCGAGCGCCTCGCACTCCTCCACCGTGTCGGTAATGCCCGGCACCACCACGTGGCGAATAACAACCTTAATCTTGCGACGGGCAAGCTCATCGCCAAACGCCAAGATACGTGCGGGATCGCAACCGGTCAGCTTTTTATGCTCGACGGGATCGGCGTGCTTGATGTCGAGCAGCACCATATCGGTCTCGTTGAGTACGGCATCGAACTTCTCGGGGTGGTTGGGATCGAACGCATAGCCGCAGCTGTCGAGGCAGGTATGCACGCGGCCATCGGGATTGTTGTGCATTGCACGGAAAAGGTCGGCCAAAAACTCGGGCTGGAGGAGCGGCTCGCCACCCGAAACCGTAATTCCGCCGCTGCGATAGAACTCATGGTTGCTCTGGAACTCGTCCATGAGGTGCTCGACGGTCACCATCGTGCCGCCGTTAACAGACCAGGTATCGGGATTGTGGCAATACGCACAGCGCATGGGGCAGCCCTGAACAAACACCACAAAGCGGATGCCGGGACCGTCGACCGTACCCATCGTCTCAATCGAATGTACGCGGCCCAGGGTAAACGCAGAGTCCTCGGGACGAGCGTCCACACCCTCGAGCGTCATCTCAGCCATTCCCGCTACCTTGCCTCTCTTTGGTTTTAGCTACATAAATGCCAGAGACATTCTAGCCCATACGCATGATGGCAAAACGGTTTAGGTGTCAATTAGGTCGTCCCATTTTACTTCGCGCAAAAGCGACGGGAAGGTTGTCGCAACCCGCCCGCCGTCAAGGCAATAGAAATCGATAGACGCCAGGCTTTACGCCTTGAGCGTGAGCACCGCGCCGAAGGCGGTCGGGCCGCAATGGCTCGAGATGACGCCGCCAACCTGAGTCCAGGTAACGTCCTTAAAGCCCAGATCATGCGCATAGACCTCCATGTCATCGCGCAGCTCCTGGGAAAGGCCCACCGAATACGCCAGGCCAATGTGCGAGTAGTCAATCTCGCCCTTCGCAACCATGTGGTCAATAAAGGCGCGGGCGCACTTGAGCATAGAGCCGCGGAACTTCTTGGTCGCCACGAACTTGCCGCCCGTCACCTCAATGCAGGGCTTAATCTTGAGCAGATGGGCGCCAAGGAATGCGACGTTGGACAAGCGACCGCCCGCCTTAAGAAAGGCAAGATCGGTAGGAACAAAGCCCAGCAGCACGCGGTCCATGACGGAATTCGTAAATGCAAAGATCTCGTCGACGGTGGCATCGGGGTGAGCCTCGATGTATTTGGCGGTCTCGACGACAACGAGCGACTGGCCTACCGAGACAAAGCGCGTGTCCATAGAGAACACGTAGTCGCGACCCTTGGCGGCGATCTTCGATGATTGATGCGAGCAGGTCGTGGCCTCGGAATACGCGAGATGCAGAATAGTCGCATCGGGCTGCTCAGCGTGAATGCGGTCGTACACGTGAGCAAAATCCGCAGGCGCGCAGCCGCTGGTCTTGGGCATCACGCCAAACTCGTTGCAGCGCGAATAAATCTCGAGCGGATCGATCGAGCCGTCCTCGACGGTCTCGTCACCAATCGTGACATGCATGGGCACGCGCACGATGCCGTAGCGCTCGCAGAGCTCCGGCGTCACATCCGACCCAGACTCAACCACGATTACGTACTTGCCCATTATTATCACGACCCATCTCGACATTGGCTTTTCAATACATGGCACGCGCCGCCGCACTGTTGCACAACGGCGTCCAAGCGCCAAAGAGACGCCGCCCCTTGCACACAACAAAGGACAGCGTCTCCCTGGAAAACTCCGTGCTTATCTAGGATTCCACACGGTTTATTAAGGAGGGTTACTTATTCCGCAAACGGTCGCTATATGCGGTAAGCGGTAGTTGGCCGCGACAACTGCGACACATTCCGTCCAGCAAATCCAATCGTGCTCCACGCACGGTTAATGCACGAGGCGGTAGAAATTCATCGATGCCGCACCCTCGGCGTGCAGCTCCATCGCCGGAACCGCCGGCGAATAGGTACGGCTCGTAAGTGCCGCCTCGCCGCCATTTGCAAAAATCTCGACCATCGTAGTGTCCGAAAGCACGCGCAGGTCGCGAAGCTCGCTGAGCTCGATCGACCTCTGGTCGCGCCCATAGCCTTCGTCACCCATATCGAGGGTAAGCATCCCGTCTGCATAGCGCACAAAGACACCCTTGCGGATTTCGAGCTCGATCACCTGGGCGCCCTCACAGGAAACCACAAGATCAAACAGGCGGCCCGGCTCCTCAACGGTTTCACCGCCTGTCGCGCAAACGCAGTCGCCGCGCATCCTCTCAATCTCGTGCACCGGCTGCTGACAGAGCTTACCATCGCGCATGCTCAGTTTTCTCGGCACCGTCAACGCGCACTGCCACCCGCGTGCCACCGTCGGGCTTTTTGCCGTCGCATCGGGGCAACCCGACCACCCGATCATCAAACGCCGACCCGCAGCATCCTCAAAAGACTGCGGTGCGTAGAAATCAAAGCCGGCATCGACCATCGGGGGCATGCCCTGCCCGGCGATCTTAAAACTCGGCGCCTCCCAATCGGCCTCGATGGGAAACCACACGCACTGGTGCGGATTGCGGTAACGCCATCCATCGGCGGACACACCCTGCGGACAGCAAACGAGAATAAGCCCACCATCGAGCTCAAACAGATCGGGGCACTCCCACATAAAGCCAAACTTCTCGCCCAACTCAATGCGCGTCGCATAGCTCCAGTCCTCTAGATTGCTCGAGGTATAGACAAGCACGCAGCCGCGGTCGTCTTTCGTACGAGCGCCCAGAACCATGTAGTAGATACCATCGTGTTCAAGGATTTTGGGATCACGCACGTGCGTACCGATATCGTCGGGGTAATCGACCGGCCCAACAGCTATGCGCTTCTCGCCCAATTCGTCGGGGTTCTCGGCAACCACATGAATCTGGTTTTGCTCACGGCCCGTCAACACGTAGTCGTAATCATCGCGGTCAAAATGCTTGACGTTGCCGGTATAGAAGTAGTGAATCTTGCCGTCGTGTACAAAGGCAGAACCAGAATACGCTCCGCTCGAATCCAAATCGGAATCGGGGAACAGCACAGGGCCGCGATTCTCGTACGTCACAAAATCCTTTGTTGTCAGATGATTCCAAAGCACTGGACCGCCATGCGCAGCATCGAATGGATCGTATTGGTGATAGATGTGATACGTATCACCGATCTGCACCAAACCGTTGGGGTCGTTGAGCCAGCCAAGCTCAGGCTCCACATGGAACAGGAGCCTATCGGGGTCGGACGCGATGCGACCCGCCGTCTCATCCTGTCCGGCACGCCACTGCTCATAGTCCGCGCGTGTCACCTTATTTTTTTGATTAAACATCGCCGTTGACTTTCTCGTCTATGGGGAAGGACGCTCGACTCACACGAGTCGAACGCCCTTCCCCAAATGGACTTATCCTCAGATTACGCTGAACGGCTCAACTAGAAGCTGACATCAAAGCCAGCACCAGCGCCCTCTTCATCAGTGGTCGGCACGCCCTTTGCCTTGTTGTAGGCAAAGATCAAGACGATCGGCACGATAAAGGCGATGAGATTGCCAGCCACATACCACACGAGCGTCTCGGGCGTGACGATGAGCAGGCCAAGCACGCCGGTCAGACCCTGACCGATGGCGCGCACCTCAAAGAGCTTCACGAAGGCACCGCCGCAGCCTGCACCGATGCAAGCGCAGATGAACGGGATGATCGAGTAGCGCATGTTTGCAGCAAAGATTGCGGGCTCGGAGATACCGACCAGCGTCGGGATAAAGGACGACATGCAGATGTTGCGCTCTTTGGAATGCTTCTTGTGAATGAGGTACATGCCGATGGCGCCGCCGCCCTGGGCGATGATGGAGACCGACCAGATGGCCTGGATGTAGTTGAAGCCAGTCGTGGCAACGAGGTTTGCCTCGATACCCTGGATGAACTGATGCGTACCGGTAACGACGAGCGGCTGCAGGAACGCGGCGAAGACAAAGGCACCAAAGACGCCCATCCTGTTGTACAGGACATCGATTACGCCAGCGAGGACGTCGCCGATCAGGTTGCCGAGCGGGCCGAACACGGTGAACAGGGCAACGTTAGCAAGAATCAGGGTAACGGTCGGGACAAAGACAAACGAGACGACCTCGGGGATGTACTTCTGGGCAATCTTTTCGACCTTGGCCATAAACCAGGCAGTCAGGATTGCAGGGAACACGCCGCCCTGGAAAGCAACCATGGGGATGGAGAGCGGACCGAAGTTCCAGTACTCAGCACCCGTCGGGTCCATAACGAACGTGTTACGGTTCATAAGACTCGGGTGAACCATGACGATACCGACGAGGATGCCCAGGATCGGGTTGCCGCCAAAACGCTTGACCGCGCTATACATAACCAGGACAGGCAGGTAGTCAAAGGTGGTGGCGATAATGGCAAAGAAGCTTGCGAGGTTCTTGAGGAACTCGCTGTGATCGGCGAGGCTGCCCTCCATGCCGAAGAGGCCGTTGGCAACGATCAGCGACTTAAGGCCGATGATGATTGCAGCGCCGACGAAGGCGGGAATGATGGGGATAAAGATGTCCGAGAATACCTTGAGGACCGAGAAGAACTTGCCCTTCTTGTCCGCCTCGGCGCCCTTGACCTCGGAAGCGCTGATCTCCTTAACGCCCGTCAGAGCCATAAACTCATCGTAAACCTTGTTGACGGTACCGGTACCGAAGATGATCATGAGCTGGCCGCTGTTGTACAGCACGCCCTTGACGCCATCGATGTTCTCGAGCTCGGCCTTGTTGTATTTGCTCGTATCCTTGAGCACCAGACGCAGACGGGTCACGCAATGCGTGGCGCCCTCGATGTTCTCCAGTCCGCCGACGTTGTCGACGACTTGCTGGGACACTGCCTTGTAGTCCATGTTCCTCTCCATTCCTTTTCTAAATCATAAAACGGTTCGTTGCCGCTACAGAGACGCGATCGTTGCGTTTGCGCACTTGAGCGCACCGTCGGTGACGGTAAGCGCCACACCCTGGCCCTGCTTGTTGCAGAAGCGAGCGTTGAGCGCAACATCATCGACAAAGATGGTCGCGATATCGTCGTCAACGACCAGGCGCACATGATGAGTGCCCTCGCCCTTAAAGAACAACGGACGCTCGAGGCCCATGTTGTTGACCTGGAACCACGGGTACTGGGGAGCCGGCGTGAACTCGAGCTTGCCCTCGCGCAGGTTGGCGCGGAACTCATAGGCAAGACCGGTCTCGGCGTCCTCGGCGAACTTGACCGAGAAGCCGGCAGCGTTACCGCCGAGCTCAATGTCGGTATCGAGCAAGTAGGTGGAGCCGGCGTCTGCAGACAAAACCTGCTCGACCTTGCCCGACTCGCAGGAGAGCTCGAAGGCTTCGACAGCCTTGCCCTCGCCAAAGGCGCCGAGCATGCTGTCGGGAAGCTTGGTGCCGAGCGAACCGTCCTCGCGCTGAACGATCTCGAGGGGCATGAAGGTACCACCCCACAGGTAAGAGCTGGGGTCGCCGCCCTCGTCACGCGTAGGAACCCAACCAAAGAGAACGCGACGCTCGCCATCGAATGCGGTGCGAGCGGCGTAGTACGCGCGGCCGTCGAAGGAGTCGTCAGCGGGGGTAATCCAAGGACCGTTGATGGACTTGGACATGCGGTAACGGGTCTTGTTGCCGTCGCTGTACTCGGAAAAGACGAGGTACCACCAGTCGCCCATCTTAAAGAGATCAGGCATCTCAAACATGGTGTACAGGCCTGGGTTCCACCAGTCGCCCTGGAACTCCCAGTTGGTCAGATCCTTGGAGGTGAACTTGACCAGGCGGCCGGTCATCAGACGCTTGTCCTCGCCCACACGCGTGCCGAGGATGAGCATGTACTCTTCGTTCTCCTCATCCCAAAGCACAAAGGGATCGCGCCAGTTGCGGTCATCGTAACCCTCCTGGGGCGGAAGCAGCGTCTCGGCGATGTTCTTCTCCCACTTGACGGCGTCGTCGCTCGTTGCGTGAAGAAGAACCTGCTTCATCAAACGTGCGCGGACCTTATCGCGATTGCAACCAGTGTAGAGCGCATGGTACTTGTCGCCCACCTTAAACACCGTGCCGGCATAAATGTACTGGTCGACTTCCTCGTCGCCGCCGCGCTCAAGGCTCTCGCCAAAGTCCTTGTAGTTGACGAAATCCTTGGTCGTAGCGAGTGCCCAGCCAAACGGCTCTCCGAAAGGTTCGGGGTTACGCGTGTCACGCTGATGATAGAGATAGAACGTGCCGTCCTCGCCGTACGGCATGATGTCGCCTACCCAAATTCCCTCAGGCTGGTAATACACCTTGTGCATCCGAGACTTCCTTTCCACGACATACTAACTCGGTACAATGGCAAGATATGTCAATCGTTTTCATATGTCAAACGTTTTCATATCAATACGTCTTTTCGCAGTTCCAGTCGTCGGTAAACGGTTGACATATGCCGGCGAACGGTCATCGGAGGCGTTTGAGGAATTCTTTTGGCACAGGATGAACTACGCGGTTTTGCCCTCAATGAGTTCAACGGGGAGCTTGATATTCGATTCGGGATTATCGCCGTTAATAAGAGCGATGATGGATTGCGCCGCGAGCTCTCCGATGCGATCGATATCTTGACGTACGGTTGTTAAGTCAGGCATAAACGTCATAGTTCGGCGGGCACCATCCGCGCCCACGACCTTAATATCGTCTGGAGCGCTCAAGCCACGCTGCTTCATCACGTTGAGACAGATGGCCGCCATCGTATCGTCTCCCGCAAAGATGCCGTCAATATCGGGGTTCTCATCGAGGATCTTCGCAACGACCGCGCCCTTTTCGTCGTCGGGCTTAACGAACTCAACCTCACGGACAAGCGCGGACAAACCGGCCTGCTCAACAACATCGAGGTAGGCATCGGTACGCTTATTGGCAGGCATGCGCATGCGGCTATTGCTGCGCAGGCACAGGATACGCCTGCAGCCGTCATCAATCAGACGGCGCGTGGCGAGCTCGCCGATGCCATAGCTGTCACTTGCAATCTGGACAGAGCCCTCGCCAAGATCGCAGTCGATGCCAACCAGGCTCAAGCCCATCTCGGCATATGCCTCAGCACCGATATTGAGGGAGTTGACGATTACGCCGTCGACCATATTGCGGCGGAGCATGTCGATATAGGAACGCTCAAGATCAGGTCGATTGGCGCTGTTGCACAGCAACATCTTAAAGCCGTTTTCCGCTAACGTGCGCTCGACCGCCTGCACAACCTGAGCATGGAACGGGCTGCTCACAAAGGGAACGATCATACCGATAAGATTCAGGCGACCGTTGAGCATGGCACGGGCGATATCGTTGGGCGTATAGTTGATGCGCTCCATCGCGGCATGGACCTTATCGCGGGTCTCTTGGCTAATATAGCCGCGATTATTAAGCACGCGAGATACCGTAGTAGGCGAAACCCCCGCCACCGCTGCAACTTCCTTGATGCCAGGCTTAGCAGAATCCTTAGAACGAGCGCCCTCGCGAGCCATAGCACCCTCCCCCATCAACATGTCAAACGTTTACATACGAACAAAGCATACCCCAACAACAGCGGGAAGACGGTAACAGCACAAGTAAGTAAACGACTCATCCAAATAATTAGGAGAGTTCCGCCTAAAGGGTGACTACACAGGACCCCCGCCGGGCCGCTTTGGGTTACTTTCCAAAACATTTCCGCAGGACGCAAAGGGCTCCGCCGCGCGAAGCGCGCAGCGGAGCCCCTTGCATGTCCGAGGACGTTTTGGAAAGTAACCCAAAGCGGCCCGGCGATCCTGCGGGAGTTAAACCCCTTTAGAACTTGTCGTGGAAGGTACGCGCAATGACCTCGTCCTGCTGCTCCTTGGTGAGCGTGTGGAAGTTCACGGCATAGCCGGAAACGCGGATGGTCAGCTGCGGGTACTTCTCGGGGTGAGCCTGAGCGTCGAGCAGCGTCTCACGGTTGAAGACGTTGATGTTCAGGTGGTGGCCACCCTTCTCGGCGTAAGCGTCGAGCATGTGGACCAGGTTATCGGCCTGAGTCTCGGAAACTTCAGAAACCTTCATAATGTGTCTCCTTCGATCGATAGGCGCCGGCCGAAACCGGCGCACTAATCAGTAATCGTTATTGTTAGTATAGCACTAACAATAGTTACTCGCCCAGCTGATCAAGGTCGATATCGCCAAAGAACACCTGGTCCTCCTTGCCGAGCGCACTCGGGATGATGGAGAAGGTGTTGGAGATGCCGTCCTGAGCATCGCGGAACGGGAGCTTGGAAACCGAAGACAGCGAAGCGATGGCGCCGTGGCTATCGCGCTTGTGCATGGGGTTAGCACCCGGGGCGAACGGCTGGCCAGCCTTGCGGCCGTCGGGCGTGGAGCCGGTCTTCTTACCGTACACGACGTTGGAGGTAATGGTCAGAACCGAGGTCGTGGGCACGGAGTTGCGGTAGGTGTCGTTCATGCGGATGTACTCCATGAACTGGTGCACAACGTCGTGAGCGATCTGGTCGACGCGGTCGTCGTCGTTACCGTACTTGGGGAACTCGCCCTCGGTCTCGAAGTCGACGATGATGCCGTTCTCATCACGGACGGGGTGGACCTTGGCGTACTTGATGGCGGACAGGGAGTCAGCCACGACGGAAAGGCCAGCGATGCCCGTAGCGAACCAGCGGTGCACGTGCTTGTCGTGCAGAGCCATCTGGATGCGCTCGTAGCAATACTTGTCGTGCATGTAGTGAATGATGTTCAGCGAGTTGACGTACACGCCAGCGAGCCACTTCATCATGTCGTTGTACTTGGCCACAACGTCGTCGTAATCGAGCGTATCGCCCTCGACGGCGCGATACTTGGGGCCGACCTGCTTCTTGGAGACCTCGTCAACACCGCCGTTGAGTGCATACAGCAGGCACTTGGCCAGGTTGGCGCGAGCGCCGAAGAACTGCATCTCCTTGCCAATGCGCATGGAGGACACGCAGCAGGCAATGCCGTAATCGTCGCCGTGATAGACGCGCATGAGGTCGTCGTTCTCGTACTGGATCGAGGAGCTGGCGACGGAAGTCTTGGCGCAGAACTTCTTGAAGTTCTCGGGCAGACGGGTCGACCACAGAACGGTCATGTTGGGCTCGGGGCTGGTACCCATGTTCTCGAGCGTGTGCAGGTAGCGGTAGCTCATCTTGGTAACGAGCGTACGGCCGTCAACACCCATGCCGCCGATGGACTCGGTGACCCACTGCGGGTCGCCGGTGAACAGGGCCTGGTACTCGGGAGTACGGGCGAACTTGACCATGCGGAGCTTCATGATGAAGTGATCCACGAACTCCTGGATCTGCTCCTCGGTGAAGGTACCGTTGGCAAGGTCGCGCTCAGCATAGATGTCGATGAACGTAGAGGTACGGCCGATGGACATAGCGGCGCCGTTCTGCTCCTTGACGGCAGCAAGGTAGGCGAAGTACATCCACTGGATGGCCTCCTGCGTGTTGGTAGCAGGGTTGGAAATGTCGAAACCATAGGTCTCGGCCATCATCTTGAGCTCGCCGAGGGCGCGGATCTGCTCCTGCAGCTCCTCACGATCGCGGATGTTGTCGGCGGTCATGACCGTCGGGGTGGAAGCCTTCTGGGCCTCCTTGTCCTTAATCAGGTAGTCGACACCGTACAGGGCGACACGACGGTAGTCGCCGATGATGCGGCCGCGGCCATAGCCATCGGGCAGACCGGTGATGATGTGAGCCGAGCGGCAAGCACGCATCTCGGGGGTGTAAACATCGAAGACGCCGGCGTTGTGGGTCTTGCGCTCGAAGGTGTAGCGCTCGACAACGTTCTCGTCGACCTTGTAGCCGTGCTGGCTGGCGGCCTGGCAAGCGATGCGGATACCGCCGTTGACGTGCAGAGCGCGCTTGAGCGGCTTGTCGGTCTGGAGGCCGACGATGGTCTCCTTCTCGCGGTGGGCGTTATCGATGTAGCCAGCGGGGTGGCTCACGATACCCGTGACGGTCTTGGTGTCCATATCGAGGACACCACCCTGCTCGCGCTCCTTAAGCAGCAGGTCGAGAACCTCGCCCCACAGCTCCTTGGTACGCTCGGTCGGACCTACGAGGAACGACTCGTCGCCCTCGTAAGGGGTGTAGTTCTTCTGGATGAAGTCTCGGACGTCAACCTCTCCCGTCCAAATGCCTTCCTTGAAGCCTTCCCATGCCTCCTGCATTGTGTAACCACGCTCCTAGTTACGTGTAATGCGGCGCTCTCTCACACCGCTGCTTATTGAATTCTTGAATTTACGGCTTGCACTACCGGCTTCTTCCGTTCTTCACCACATGTTGGTGCAGGGAAAAACGTTTGTCCACCTTGGAACTGCAACCCAAAACCCAAGATTTCACCCGTTTGAGAAGGATAACATAGCGACCCTCTCCATCTGGGCTGTTATATGTTTCTTTTTTTATATCATAAGGGCGTTTTTTACAAACCCGCAGGAAATGCGAGCGTGAACAACTACCGTTCACCGATTTGTTTAGTTTTTTCCTTGCCTTTGTACGACGTTCACTCTAGCTGTTATGCCAGCTTTAGCAGGGTAAAGTGCCTCTGAGTGGGCTTTAGGACGTGCTCAGAGATCTACCCCTAACTTTGCTGATACCGACGGTGTACGGAGGTCGCCTAAAGGTTGTTTTCTAGGCATGTCCCAAAATCTACCGTATAGGGTGCGCGTGCGGGGGTATCATCTTTCACCGAAAATAGTTTCTAGTGTTAGGGGTTTTCGGTGGAAGATACCGATTTCCGTGAACTTGGGCGTCAGCTCCTTACCGAGTTCGGCAGCATGCATCAGCGCATTTCGCGCTTTGCGGACAAAGCCCTCGGCGGCGAGATGGCCGTCATGCGCGCCCTCATGCTCGCTGGCGGTTCGCTCACGCCGAGCGAACTCGCCGATCGCGCCTGGGTCTCGAGCGCCCGCATCGCCAATATCCTACGCGCTCTCGAAGCCAAGGGCTGGGTCGAGCGCGAGCACTCAAAGACCGACCGTCGTCGCGTACACGTCACGGTGACCGACAAGGGATTCCAGGATCTCGAAATCAAACGACGGGAATTCGAGGAGCGCACCGCGGCCTTCCTCGAGCAGCTCGGCGAAACAGATACCCAAGAGATGGTGCGCCTTCTAAGACGTGCCAACGAAATTATCGACCGCAATCAAGAAAGGAGAGATGCCGAGTGAGGATTCTCAAGCTCTTTAAAAAGCACGTCCTGGCACTGTTCACAGCTATCGTACTTATCGTAATCAGCTGCAACGCCGATCTGGCGCTGCCTACCTATATGAGCGACATCGTCGACGTGGGCGTGCAGCAAGGCGGCATCGCCTCGCCCGTGCCCGACACCATTCGCGCCGAATCGCTCGACGACCTCAAACTCTTCATGAGCGCCAAGGACGCCAAGGCTGTGGAGGCCGTGTTTAGCAAGGCTGACAAAAACGGCATTCGAACGTACAAGGGCACCGAGGAAGAGCGTGCCGATGGAGGCAAAATTACCGACATTATGAGCCTGCCCGAGACCGTCGTCCTTTCGCTCAACCAGGGCATCGACGCCGACTCCATGGGAGACATGACCGGCACGTCCAGCGAGAAAGACGGCGACGCCGCTCAGGCCATGCCCACGCCCGAGCAAATGGCAGCGATGACGCCCGAGCAGCTCGCCGAGATGCAGCAGAAGGCCGCAGCGGCGCAGAATATGCAAAAGCAGATCGACGCCGACGGCGGCAAGATCACCATGAAGAGCCTGCGCCTGGGTGTCGAGGGCGGTCTGGTAGACCAAAGCAAGCTCGTCGAGGGCGCCAACGAAATGGCGGACAAAATGGGCTCCATGTCGGGCTCCATCGTCACCCAGCGCGCCGTGAGCTATGTACAGGACGAGTACAAGGCGCAGGGCATCGACCCCGCCGACGTGCAGAACGCCTACCTGGGCCGCATGGCGACCACGATGTTTGGTCTGTGTCTGGTGTCGCTGGTCGCCACCATCCTGACCGGTGCCGTGGCTTCGCGCACCGCCTGCTCCATCGCACGCGACCTGCGCCGCGAGACCTTCAACAAGGTTATGCACTTCTCGCCGGCCGAGGTGGGCAAGTTTAGCCAGGCCTCGCTCATCACCCGCTGCACCAACGACATTCAGCAGATTCAGATGGCCGCAACCCTGTTTATCCGCATGTGTCTGATGGCGCCCGTCATGGGCATCGTCGCCGTCATGCGCGTCCTGGCCAACCACACCGGCCTGGAGTGGACCATCGCCGTGGCCATCATCGCGGTCTCGGCCGTCGTCGGCGTGCTTATGGGCCTCACTATGCCCAAATTCAAAAAGATGCAGAGCTTTGTGGACCGCGTGAACCTTACCGCCCGCGAGCTGCTCGACGGCCTTATGCCTATCCGCTCGTTCAACCGCGAGGAGCATGAGCTCGAGCGTTTTGACAAGGCTTCGCTCGACCTGATGACCACGCAGCTCTACACCAACCGCGCCATGAGCTTTATGATGCCGCTCATGATGCTGGTCATGAATTGCATCACCGTGCTTATCGTCTGGTTTGGCGCGCAGGGCGTGTCCGACGGCGTGATGCAGGTCGGCAACATGATGGCGTTCATCTCCTACACCATGCAGATCGTCATGGCGTTTATGATCCTCACCATGGTTTCGGTCATTCTGCCCCGTGCCGAGGTCGCAGCCGAGCGCGTGGAAGAGGTCATCACTTGCCCCACGAGCATCAACGACCCCGTCTCGCCCAAACTGCCTGCCGCCAGCGCGCCGCGCGGTGAGCTCACCTTCCGCGACGTAAGCTTCCAGTATCCCGATGCCCGCGCCGACGTCATCAGCGGCGTGAACTTCACCACGCATGCCGGTCAGATGCTCGGCATTATTGGCTCCACGGGCTCGGGCAAGTCCACGCTTGTACAGCTGATTCCGCGCTTATACGACGTCACGGGCGGCAGCATTTCGCTCGACGGCATCGACGTGCGCGACATGACCCTTTCCGAGCTTCGCCGCCGCATTGGTTACATCCCGCAGCAGGGACGTCTGTTCTCGGGCACCGTCGAGAGCAACCTCAAGTTTGCCGGCGACATGGTGAGCGACGAGGACATGCACCGGGCGGCACGCATCGCCCAGGCCGAGGACTTTATCGCCGGGCGTGAGGGCGGCTACGACTCCCCCATCAGCCAGGGAGGCTCCAATGTCTCGGGCGGTCAGCGCCAGCGCTTGGCCATCGCCCGCGCCCTGGCCAAAAAGCCCGAGGTTGTGGTGTTCGATGACTCGTTTAGCGCCCTCGACTACAAGACCGACGCGCGCCTGCGCGAAGAGCTTGCCAAAAACGTTACCGACGCCGCGCTCGTGGTCGTGGCCCAGCGCATCGCGACCATCATGCACGCCGACCAGATCATCGTGCTCGACGACGGCCACGTGGTGGGCACCGGTACGCACGAGGAGCTGCTGCGCAGCTGCCCGGCGTACCTGGAGATCGCACAGTCGCAGCTTTCCGCCGAGGAGCTGGGGCTTACCCAAGAAGAAATTGCAGCCGTCACGGAAGGAGGCGAGCGCTAATGGCAGACGAGACCAAGACTCAGATTCCCAAGCCCACCCGCCAGCGTGGTCCCATGGGCCGCATGGGCGGCATGCGTCGCGGCGAAAAGGCCAAGGACTTTAAGGGCACCATGAGGCAGCTGCTCGGCTATATCGGCCAGCACAAGATTGCCGTGTTTGCCGCCGTCGCCTTTGCCGTGTGCTCGGTCATCTTTAACATTGTGGGGCCCAAGGTGCTCGGCCAGGTTACGACTAAGCTGTTTGAGGGCCTGGTTGCCAAGGTCAACGGCACCGGCGATGTCGACTTTAACTGGATCGCCAAGACGCTCGGCTTTTTGCTCTGCCTGTATCTGGCAAGCTCTGCCTGCAGTCTGATCCAGGGCTGGCTCATGACCGGTGTCACGCAAAAGATCTGCTACCGCATGCGCAAGGAGATCGCAGCCAAGATTGCCGTCGTGCCGATGAGCTACTTCAACGGTCACAGCAAGGGCGATGTGCTCAGCCGCATCACCAACGACGTCGATACACTCGGCCAGTCGCTCAACCAGAGCGTGACGCAGCTTATTACGTCCGTCACGCAGATTATCGGCGTGCTCGTCATGATGCTGTCGATCAGCCTGCCGCTCACCGGCGTCACCGTGCTCACGCTGCCGGCCGCCGCGATTATCTTAATGGTGATGATTCACTTCTCGCAGCCGTACTTCCGCGAGCAGCAGCAGGTCCTGGGTACCGTCAACGGCATTATCGAGGAGGACTTTGCCGGCCAGAACGTCATTCAGGTGTTCGACCGCGCCGAGGCCTCGATCGAGGAGTTCGACCGTCAAAACGACCGCCTGTTTATTAGTGGCTGGCGCTCGCAGTTCCTGTCGGGCCTGATGATGCCGCTTATGAGCCTGGTGGGCAACATGGGTTACGTGGGCGTTGTCGTAGTGGGCGCGCAGCTCGCGCTGACCGGCAATGCCACGCCCGGCGATATCCAGAGCTTTATCCAGTACGTTCGCAACTTTACGCAGCCCGTGCAGCAACTGGGCAACGTGAGCAACACGATGCAGTCGATGGCAGCCGCCACCGAGCGCGTCTTTGAGTTCCTGGCCGCGCCCGAGGAGGAGCAGAAAGCCGACGCGCAGATTCCCGAAAAGCGCCCCGGCCATGTGGAGTTTGATCACGTCAAGTTTGGCTATACGCCCGACAAGACCATCATCCACGACTTTAGCTGCGAGGCGCAGCCCGGCCAGACCATCGCCATCGTCGGCCCCACCGGCGCCGGCAAGACCACGCTCATCAAGCTGCTGCAGCGCTTCTACGATGTGGACGGCGGTTCGCTGCGTGTCGAGGGCGTCGACGTGCGCGACTGGGACCGCGCGGCGCTGCGCGGCGAGTTTGCCATGGTGCTGCAGGATACCTGGCTGTTTAACGGCACCATCCGCGAGAACATCCGCTACGGACGCCCCGATGCGAGCGATGCCGAGGTCGAAGCCGCCGCGCGCGCCGCACGTTGCGACCACTTTATCCATACGCTTGCCGGCGGTTATGACTTTATGATTAACGAGGAGGGCACTAACCTGTCGCAGGGTCAGCGCCAGCTCGTGACCATCGCCCGTGCCATTTTGGCCGACCGCCCGGCGCTGATTCTGGACGAGGCGACTTCCAACGTCGACACCCGCACCGAGGAGCTTATTCAGCGCGCCATGGATGCGCTGATGCAGGGCCGTACCAGCTTTGTCATCGCGCACCGCCTGTCCACGATCCGCAACGCCGACGTAATCTTGGTAATTCGCGACGGCGACATCGTCGAGAAGGGCACACACGACGAGCTACTCGCCCAGGGTGGCTTCTACGCCGACCTGTATAACTCGCAGTTCGACGAGGCGGCGTAAATTCTGCCGCAGGGAACGAATAACGCCCGAGAACGGGGGCGCAGGACAACCTGCGCCCCCGTTTTTGTTCTACGGCCCTTGAGCCGCCTCCCCTGGGACCTGATTGACAGCCCCTTCGAGGCCCTGTGGGCAAAAAATGGCAAATATGAGTACTGTTACCTTTTTGGTAACAGCCAAAACCGCCCCAAACGACCTCCTTGCGGCCTCTATACGCCTTCAAATTAATCAAAACGCCCGTTAGCGGGCTGCTGCGTGCCAACGTTGATGAACATATTTTTCACTTTGTCTATTATCTTGCTAGACTGATATGTTACTAGGTTAGCAACCGTACTCATATTTGGCATTTTTTGCCCACAGGGTGTTTCCTGGGGAACCGACAATAGCCTTAGGGTCCCGCGCGACGCCACTCCTTCCCGGTATCCGCCGACGTTCCCCAATATAAAACCTGCCCTGTCCCTTTTGGCAGGTTTCGGGGTGACAAGGGCTTGCACTTTAGCGTGCGACAGCGGATAATGCCGAGCACTCGACAATACGCTTATTGCTCTTTCTATAGATTGAGGAGGCCCCTATGGCCATGGAATTCAAACGCAGGCTGCCGATCCCCATGGAGATCCGCGAGGAAATGCCGCTTTCTGCCGAGCTTACCGCCAAAAAGCAGGCATTTGACGCCGAGGTCGCCAAAGTCTTTACCGGTGAGGACGCACGCAAGGTGCTCATCATCGGCCCGTGCTCTGCCGACCGCGAGGATTCGGTGCTTGAGTACATGAACCGACTGGCCAAGACCGCCGAGGAGGTCAAGGACAAGCTCATCATCATTCCGCGCGTCTACACCAATAAGCCGCGTACCAAGGGCACCGGTTACAAGGGTCTTCTACACAACCCCAACCCCGAGGCTCCCGACGACCTGCTCGAGGGCGTCAAGGCCATCCGCCATATGCACCTGCGCGTTATTGAAGAAACGGGCTTCTTTACCGCCGATGAGATGCTCTACCCGTCCAACTACCAGTACCTCGTTGACCTGCTGAGCTATGTGGCCGTGGGCGCACGCTCGGTCGAAAACCAGGAGCATCGCCTGGTGTCGAGCGGCATTTCGGTACCCGTCGGCATGAAGAATCCCACTGCCGGTTCCACCACCGTTATGCTCAACTCCATTTACGCCGCGCAGGCGCACCAGAGCTTCATCTTCCGCAACTGGGAGGTCGAGTGCGATGGCAATCCGCTCGCGCACGCCGTTATGCGTGGCTACATCGGTCTCGACGGTCGCACCTACCCCAACTACCACTACGAGCACCTGGAGCGCCTGGCCGAACGCTACACCGAGCACGCCGGCTATGCCAATCCGGCAGCGGTCATCGACTGCAACCACGACAACTCGGGTAAGCGCCCGCTTGAGCAGTATCGCATTTGCAAGGAGGTGCTCGACAGCTGCCGCCGCAACGAGTCCATCTCCAAGCTGGTCAAGGGCTTTATGATCGAGTCCTACCTGGAGGACGGCAACCAGCCGGTCGACGGCGGCGTCTTTGGCAAGTCGATCACCGATCCGTGCCTGGGCTGGGAAAAGACCGACTACCTCATCCACGAGATCGCGGAGCGGGTTTAGTTACGCGGTTTTACCAAACCGCGTAACGGCTCGACGCTGCGCCTTTGGTTCCG
>UQPP01000020.1 GCA_900543025.1 uncultured Collinsella sp. | reverse complement strand
CGGTGTTGACCATGTTCGCCAGCATCGTGGGAACCAACAGCGTACCGACGTTATCTATCAGCACCGCAAACAGCGTCACCGCAATCAGACCGCGGTACGGCCTCATAAACCTCATTAAGAGTCGCATGTGTCCCCCTCGCCCTTATCGTCAGCCTCGTTCTCGGCGGCCACTTGCCGTTTAAATGCCTCGCACTCTTCGTTAAGAACATGGGAGAACTTACCGACCAAGCGCATGATCTCGCGCTGTTCCCACGGCTCGAGCGCCTCGAATGCCTGTTGCTCGGCTTTTTGCGCCGGCAACGCGTAGCGCTTGGCAAACTGCACGCCTTCTTCGGTCAGTCGCACAACCTTGTTCTTACGACTGCCCTCGGCAAACTCCAACGTCGCAAGCCCTCGCGCCCTAAGCGTCTTGATCGCCGAATTGATGGTCTGTTTGCTGTAGAACCATTCACTCGTCAGCCGACTCACGGCAACGCTTCCGCCCGCCGCACTCGTGTCGACGAGCATCCAGTAGGCGCAGTCCGAAAGACCGCAGGCGCGCGCGAACTCCGAATAGATACGGTCAAGCCCGTTGAGCATCCGGTCGAAATCGACCGGGCTAACTGCACTATTCATCTCTCCCACCATTCGATAGTCCGAGTTTTGACCAATTAATATCTCTACATTAGTCCGAGTTTTGACTATCGTCAACAAGCTCGTTGTTTATGGTCGGCTCTACATAAGCATATCGACAAAAAAGACCGCCGGCGCGGGGGCGGCGCCGGCGGTTGCGAGAGAATATCGAGTGTTGGCTGTTAAGCAGCGACGGCCTCATAGACCGTAGCACCCGAGAAGCTGTCATGCAGGCTCTTGCCGGCAATCCACGGCAGCTCGACGACCTCGCAGACCGTGTTGACCAGCTCGGAGCAGTCAGTAAAGTGGCCCTTGTCGTTGAGGGCCTCGCAATCCTGAACACGCCAATAGCCATCGGTGTGCGTGATGTAGTACTCGTGATCGTTGATCGACACGAAAGCGCGCGTCTTGGAACGCAGCAGCTTCAGAAATCCTTCGAAATCGGTCTCGACGACATCTCCAGCCTGGAACATGATGTTACCTCCTGGCCCGGCGCCACCACGGCGCATTGATAAACGTTGGTACTCCTTTAGTAAAACCTTTATCAGAGGTTATGCGTTCGTCATTTAGGCAAGTGGTAAAAAACCGCAGGGTAGACGGGATAAAACGTTTAACCATCCCATTTGTTTGTCACATTCTGAAGGTACTTTTATGCAAACCTACTTTCCCAATTGGAATCTATCCTTTTGGCCGGGCAATTGACCGTCTATCGTTTAAGCCCGGCGGGTATGAACGGGGCATCTGCAACGCCACCGCAAGGAGACACCATGGAGACTATCGAAGCACTCATTCACCGCCGCAGCTGCCGCAAATACAGCAATCGTCCCGTCGAGGCCGAAAAGCTTGCACGGATTATCGAAGCCGGCCAATATGCACCGAGCGGCATGGGCCGCCAGCCGGTGACGTTTGTCGCCGTCACCGACCCCGCGACCGTCGAGCGTCTCTCACAGCTCAACGCCCAGGTCATGGACAGCAACAGCGACCCCTTCTATGGCGCCAAGACCGTTGTGGTGGTGCTGGTTGACCGCAGCGTGCCCACACATCTGGAAGACGGCTCGCTCGCCATGGGCAACTTGCTCAACGCCGCCTATGCACTGGGTGTCGATTCGTGCTGGATTCACCGCGCGCATGAGGTCTTTGACTCGCCCGAGGGCCTGGAGCTGTTGGCCAGCTGGGGCCTGCCCGCCGACGGCAGCCTGCGCGGTGTCGGTCACTGCATTCTTGGCTACGCCGAGGACACGCTACCCGAGGCAAAGCCGCGCCGCAACAACGTGGTGTACGTCAAGTAGCGCAGGAGTGTCCCAAACTGCCGGCAGAAAAGGAACGTCCCCTTCTGCCGGCAAGCTATGTTGATATTTGAGTTGTCGTCGCTTCGCTTGTCTGGGTCGTTTCGGCGTCGTCGCCTTGCTTGTCTTCGTCCTTTTGAGCATCGGCGATGGTGGTGGCCGCCGCGACGATGCCGCGCTGGGGCGCGACGCCTGTCTGGGTCTGAGCGCCCTCGATAACTTCTGTGCCTGCATGCGCGAGCTCGGGCGATTTAAACACTGCGTCCAAGTTGGCGCCACCGCCGGCGTAGCCGAGCGCGGCGAGTGCGATGACGATCACTGCAACGACGACCGCGATCGGAACATAACGGTGCCAACCAGCCGGATTGAGCCCACTGCGGCGAGCCGCCCCGCGGCTGATGTAACCGAGCGTTCCGTCGTGCTTGAGCTTTGAGCCCACCACGCGTTTGCGGCCCCACAGTGAGGACTCTGCCTGCATTGCCAAGCGGGCGCTTGCCGAATGATAGCCATATTTAGTGCGCTTGAACGAGCCATCAAACCCCGAGGCGTGTTTGCCCCACGTCACCGATGTCGTGCGTCGGTTGACCGGCGCGGCACTCCGCCTTCTGCGGCTCGGTTTTGAAGTCTCAGCCATATGCCCTCGCACGCCGTAACCAAATCGAAACAATAACGCTTTGGACTGTAGCACACGCGTCGCGCGCGGTCACGGGCGCCTCGCTCAACGGTCATCGTCCTTCAGCAAGCGCCACAGCGTTGTACGGCTTATGCCCAGTACCTCCGCCGCACGGGTTCGGTTGCCGTGGAGATGATCTACAACCAGATGCGCGATATCTCGCTCGGTATCGGCCAGCGGTCGCAGGATATACAGGTCGCTTTCGAGCGTCGGGGCGCCAAAGGCTGCGGTCTTAATCACGTCCTCTTGGGCGAGCACTTCCTCCGCCACAGCGCGGTCCACCGCGCCCGCCCCCACCAATATATACAGTCGTTCCGAGACCTCGCGGAGCTGCAGATAATTGCGCGGCCAGCGGTAAGCATCGAGCGTCTTCGTCGCCGCGGAAGACAGCGTGGGCGCTGCCGTCCCAAATGCGTCAGCGAGATATTCCAAATAGCGCGCAACCTTCGTCGACGCGGCTCCCTGCTCGGCGATTGCCGGCGCCACGCTCACCGCACAGGCGAAGCGCTCGGTCACAAAGGCGGCTTGATCACTTTCGCTGCCGCCCGGCATGTCATTCGCCGTCAGCACCACATGGCAGCGCGTCGCCAACGCGGTGTCGGCCATCGTGGAGACCAGCTCGCGGAGGCGCTGGGGGCCAACCGCGTTCCAGCCCTCAATGCAAAGGGTCAGCCCCGTTTGGAACAACGGCGATTCGGCGCTTTTGAGCACATGGCGCCAACCGCGCTCGGTGAGCTCATCGAGCGCAACGGAAACAAAGGGCTGATCGGCAAAAGGACCGTCCAGGTAGAGGCGCTTGGCAATCTCGACCTGACCCGCGCCCAGCTCGCCCTCGAGCATAAGGGGCACACCGCGCGCGTAGCTCTCGACGACCGGCGCAGCCACTGAAGCCGCTCCCTCAACGATGCCGTACGCGCTCGATTCGTAGCGGACCTCAACTTCGTCGGCGTTGAGCCACTCGATGCCCGCATGCGCCGCGGCACCGCGCACCTCGCGGACCACGACAACCCAAAGCCCCCCGCCCTCTTTGTCGGTGGGGCGAACGGTCAGGCTCAGGCGCGTACCCTCACGCCCCATAACCAGACGCGCGCCGTCTCCTATACGGTCGAGGCGTTCGGCAACAAAAGCCGCCACATCCCGCTCAAGCGCCGCGTCATTCATGGTCGAGATCGCGACGTCCCCACGCGCATCGATTGCCAATGCCGATGCCCCGGCAGCAGCCAGGGCATCGGTCAAGATGTTCAGCTTGGCATCGCTATCCATGATTTGCCCCTGTCCGTAGCGACGTGCAACCGCCGGCGGTCGCACGTCCGAGTGTTTCAAAATTGAACGATATTGCTCACCAAACACTATAGGGCAGAAAGCGCCGTCCTGCGAGTATAGGTGTTGCCCCGCATCGCCATCCTGGCGGGGCGATAAGAGCTCTTCGGGACTTATAAACCTGCGGACAAGCCATACCCGCAAGAGCTCCTATCGCTCCACCGCAGGCATGCGCTCACCAGCACGCAGCACGCAGCACGCAAACAAGCTACTTCTCTACCAGATTCCCAGTACGTGTTGCATTCCCAAACTCATGCACGCAATGCCAATCCAGCAGCAAAAGCCCAGCGCGATGGGCTTGCCGCCCTTTTTGACCAGCTCGACGATATCGGTATTAAAACCAATAGCCGCCATGGCCATCACGATAAAGAACTTCGACAGCTCCTTGATGGGCGCCGTAAAGGACGCGGGAAGCTGAAGCACCGTGGTGATCACACTCGCCAGCACAAAGAACAGCACAAACATGGGAAACGCGCGTTTAAGCGAGAACGTGCTCCTAGCGTCGCCGCCGGCCTTGCGCGCCAGATGCATCTGCCAGCAAGCAAGCGCCAGCGTGATGGGAATGATGGCCAGCGTCCTGGTGAGCTTGACCACCGTGGCGCTCTCGAGCACATTGGCGCCGGGATGCATGCTGTCCCAAGCGCTCGCCGCAGCCGTTACGGACGAGGTGTCGTTGATGGCGGTACCGGCAAACAGGCCGAAGCCCTCGTTGGTCAGCCCGAGCATGCCGCCAAGCGTCGGAAACACGAGCGCCGCGATAACGTTAAACAGGAAGATGACCGAAATGGCCTGGGCAATCTCGCGATCGTCGGCATCGATGACGGGTGCGGTCGCGGCGATGGCAGAACCGCCGCAAATCGACGAACCCACACCCACAAGCGTCGCGATCTTGCCCGGCACGTTCATGACGCGGCAGAGCACAAAGGCGATGACAAGCGAGGTCGAAATTGTCGCCACGATAATCGGCAGCGACTGGGCGCCCTTGGACAGAATCTGGGAGAGGTTCATGCCAAAGCCAAGCAGGATAACCGCGTACTGCAAGACTTTTTTGGACGTATAGGTGACGCCGGCGGCGAGCTGTTCGCGACGATTCTTGGGAAAGACGAGTGCCAGGACCATGCCAAAGAGGATGGCAAATACCGGCCCACCGACCACCTCAATCTGTTTGCCGAGCAACGTCGCGGGGATAGCGATGATCAGGCAGAACAAGACGCCTTTCCAGCGCTCGCGTACGATATTTGCCAGTTGCATATGGGACTCCTTCTTTCTATTTCACGTTTGCGACGGCTTATGATACGGCAACATTGAGCGCAGCCTTGCGCAAACACAGACTAAGATGCCGCAATAGTTCTCAGGCAACAGCCGAATTACCCACCGCGGAGAGCTGATTCGCGGCATAATTAACAACTGACATATGAGTTTGATAGAACAGTTGCGAGGCGCTATGGAAGAATCGATGCACGTCGGCGAGCAGGAAACGAGCCTACAGGACCAGTCCTACCACACCATTCGACGCAAAATCGTCTACCTGGACTACAAGCCGGGCGAAAAGCTGGGCGTCAAGCAACTTTGCGACGACCTGGATATGGGGCGCACCCCTGTGCGCGAGGCACTGGTGCGTCTGGCGCAGGAAGGCCTGGTGCGCACCGTGCCCCAAAGCGGCACCTACGTCTCACCCATCAACCTCACCCTTGCCGAGAGTGCCTGTTACATCCGCGAACATCTGGAAAAGCAGGTAATCGTGGAATGCTGTGCACGCGCCACGTCGGCTGGCATCGAGCAGCTCGACCGCGCCATCGCGCTGCAGGAAAAGGCCATGGCCGACGAGGATCGCATCGGCTTCTTTTTGAGCGATAACCTCATGCACCACATGATCTTTAGCATTGCATGTCGCAGCACCGTGTGGTCGTGGCTCGAAGAGACCAATGCCGACCTAGAGCGCTTCCGCTGGCTGCGCGCTGCCACGCAAGTTCTCGACAATCAGGACATCGTGAACGAGCACAAGCAGATTCGCCGCGCTATCGCCGGTCGCGACCCCATCGAAGCGAGCTTTTTGGTCAGCAAGCACCTGCATATGATGTTCCGCAACCAGACCGAGGTTCTGGACCAGTTCCCCGAGTACTTCGAGACCAGCAAGCTCCGCTAACCTACCAAAAAAGGACAGGTTCATTTTGGCAGGTTTTATCTGTGCAAATGCAACAAGGCCCGGCTCCGTCAAATGTGAACTGCCTCCCATTTCTTGGACATGAGAAATGGGAGGCTTTCTTTATGCGCGTTGATTTGAGGGTGAAGCATGATATCGAGGCCAGGAAGGCGGCCATAGGGCTCTTCGAGCTCGGACACGGGTATAAATCTGCCGCGATTGCCCTTTCGCTTCCCGCGGAAGCCGTGAGAAGATGGCAGGAGATATACCGCGCATTCGGGAGCGAGGTGCTGCTGCGCATGGACGGAAAGCAGGGCAGGTACACATACGAGCAGAAGGTCGCCGCCGCCTCCGCCGTCGTCGACGGCGGCATGACGAAGACCGAGGCGATGGCGGCGTTCGGCATAATGTCGATGTCGCCGCTCAAGAAGTGGTGCGCGCTATACCGCGAGGGCGGCGCGGAGGCCCTGCGCCCGAGGCCCAAGGGCCGGCCGAGCGGTTCCAGGGCGAGGCCGCGGACCCGCGAGGAGGAGCTCGAGGAGCGGTGCCGTAGGCTCGAGGCCGAGGTGGCCTACCTAAAAAAATTACGCGCCCTGGTCGAGAGGGACGGGCTCTGACCAGGGCGAAAGCCGAAGCGGTCGCGGCCCTGCGCGCCGAGGGGCACGCGCTCGGGCACCTGCTCGCATGCGCCGAGCTCAAGCGGTCGACCTACTACTACGCCCTCGCGCACCCGCCGAGGCCCACGCGCGCCGAGCTCTGGGAGGCGGCCGCCGAGATCTTCTCGCGCACCGCCAACGGCTGCGGGCACCGGCAGATAGCGATGTGCCTCAGGGCGGAAGAGGGGGCCGTGATAGCCGACAAGACCGTGCTCAAGATGATGCGCGAGATGGGGATTCGCTGCGGCATCAGACGCGAGACGGCCTACCACAGGTACAACTCGTACAGGGGCGTCGTCGGCAGGACGTTCGAGAACGTGATCGCGAGGGATTTCGACGCCGGGGCCCCGTGGCAGAAGCTGGGGACGGACGTCACCGAGTTCAAGGTGGCTGGCGGCAAGGCCTACTGGGCCCCGACGCTGGACTTCTGCACCAAGGAGATCGTGGCGAGCGACATATCGACCACGCCCGACATGGCCCAGCAGGCGAGGATGCTCGACGGGCTGCTGTCCAAGATCCCCGAGGGCGCCGCCCCGACCATGCACTCGGACCGGGGCTGGCAGTACCAGCGCGCCTCGTACACATCCAGGCTCGAGGCCGCCGGCATCGTCCAGAGCATGTCCAGGAAGGCGAACTGCATCGACAATGCCGCCACCGAGCAGCTCTTCGGCCACGTCAAGGACGAGTTCTACAGGGGCCGCGAGTGGAAGACGTTCGAGGATTTCAAACGCGACCTGGAGGAATACATAGTCCACTGGAACACGAGCCGGAGGCAGGTAAGATTGAAGGGCCTGGCCCCGGAGGAGTTCCGGAATCAGGCCCTCGCGGCCTAGTCGCTATTTAGGGCGTCCAAGATTTGGGACGCAGTTCAATGCGGAGCCGGGCCTTAGTCGCTAGAACGGCGGAACCAACTACTCGACAGTAACGCTTTTCGCCAGGTTACGGGGCTGGTCGACGTCGCAGCCGCGCAGGATGGCGACCTCGCGTGCGAGCAGCTGCAGAGGAACGCTCGCCGTGATGGGGCTGAACACGTCGCGGACTGCCGGCACGCGGATGATGCAGTCGGCGATCTTGTTGATCTCCTCGTCGCCCTCGGTGGCAACGACGATGACCTTGGCACCGCGCGCCTTGCACTCCATAAGGTTCGACACGGTCTTGTCGTAGGTGGCACTCTTGGTGGCCACAGCGATGACAGGGAAGCCCGGGTCGATCAGGGCAATGGGGCCGTGCTTCATCTCGCCGGCGGCGTAGGCCTCGGCGTGCAGGTAGCTGACCTCCTTGAGCTTGAGCGCACCCTCGTAGGAAATAGCGGCACCCATGCCGCGGCCCACGAACAGCGCCGACTGCGCATCCTTGCACAGCAGGGCAGCCTCATGCACGGCATCGGTCTGCGTGTCCAAAATCCACTGGATCTGCTCGGCAGTATCGGAAAGCTCGCGGAACAGCATGCGTGCCTGTTTGGTGGTCAGGCGGTACTTGACCTGCGCCAGCAGCAGGGCCAGCAGCGTCAGGCTCACAACCTGGCCGATGAAGCTCTTGGTCGAGGCGACCGCGATCTCCTTGTTGGCCTTGGTGTAGATGACGCCGTCGCTCTCACGCGCCACGGGGCTGCCCACCACGTTGGTGATGCCGAAGACCTTGGCACCCTTGATGCGCGCGTCGCGGATGGCGGCGAGAGTGTCGGCCGTCTCGCCCGACTGGGACACGGCCACGACGAGCGTCGTCGGCGTGATGATGGGGTTGCGATAGCGGAACTCGCTGGCCGCCTCCACCTCGGTGGGGATGCGAGCCCAGCCCTCAATGAGATTCTTGGCAATGAGGCCAGCGTGATAGCTGGTGCCGCAAGCGATCACGTAGACGCGGTCGATGTCGTTGAGTTCCTCGAGCGAAAGGCCCAGCTCGTCGATATCGAGCTCGCCGGCCGGCGTCATGCGACCAACCAGCGTGTCGCGCACGACGCGCGGCTGCTCGTGAATCTCCTTGAGCATAAAGTCGGGATAACCGCCCTTTTCTGCCATGTCCAGGTCCCAGTCGATGTGGGTGACCTTGGGCTCGATAACGTTGCCGGCCTCGTCGGTGTACTCGACGCCTGCGGGCGTGAGCTTAGCAAACTGACCGTCCTCGAGCACCACGACATCGCGGGTGGCGTCGATGAGCGCGATGACATCGGAAGCAACATAGGAGCCGGTTTCGCCCACGCCGACTACGATCGGGGAATCCTTGCGGGCCACGGCGATCACGCCGGGCTCGTCAGCGCACACGGCGGCCAGACCATAGGCACCGACCACGTGGGTGCACGCCTCGCGCACGGAGGCCATCAGGTCGTGCGCCTCGGCATAAGCCTCTTCGATCAGATGCGCGAAGACCTCGGTATCGGTCTCGCTCTTAAAGTGATGGCCGCGGCCCTCCAGCTCTTCGCGCAGCTCGGCGAAGTTCTCGATGATGCCGTTGTGGACGATGGCGATACGACCGTCGCAGCTGGTGTGGGGGTGAGCGTTAACGACGGAGGGCTTGCCGTGGGTGGCCCAACGGGTATGGCCGATACCGCAGGTAGCGTCGCTGTCGATGTTGGAAAGCTCGCTCTCCAGGCCCGCGACCTTGCCCACGCGGCGGATGACGTCGAGGTGTGCCGCGGCGCCCTCGCCCACCTCGAGCGCGACGCCCGAGGAGTCATAGCCGCGATACTCCATGCGCTTGAGGCCCGTGACCAGGATGTTCTTTGCAATATCAGAGCCGGTGTAGCCGACGATTCCGCACATAGGATAAATCCCTTCGTTCGCGTGACTGCAAGACGTCCACGCACAGGGGGCGCTGAGACGTATAACGTTCGAGTATTGTACTCACGCAAACGCAAGCTGATATACCAGAAGTGGTATCTCAACTTAGATACCACCCGATGCACACACGTCCAGCCGGTCCAAACCACCACAATGGGGACAGGCACCTTCGTGGTGGTCGCGCTAGCAACGGCGTTTCCCCAGATAAAACCTGCCAAAATAAACCTGTCCCTTTTTGGTAGGTTTGGGATGCTACAATCTGGCTTGTACTTGAAACGCATCAAAGGGGCCGCTATGGCAAAGGTAAAAATCAGCGACGTCGCGCGCGAGGCCGGGGTTTCGTTGGGCACGGTTTCCAACGCGCTCAACCACCCCGAAAAGCTGCGCCCCGAGACCCTCAAGCTCATCAACGAGACCATCAATCGCCTTGGCTACCTGCCCAACCAAAGCGCCCGTCAGCTCGCGGGCGGCGCCACCAAGTCCTTTGGCCTGGTGCTCCCCCGTCTCGATCACGGCTTTTCGCTCCAAATCGCCAGCGGCGCCCACAACGAGGCCCGCAAGCACGGCTACGACTTGCTCATCGCCAACGCCGATAACGACGATATTCTCGAGGACCATTACCTGCGCTACTTTATGGGCACGCAGATGTCCGGCGTCATGGTTCAGCCCATGGCGTCCCCCGACTGGCATCCGGCCATGACTAAAATGCCCGTGCCGATCGTCCATCTGGACATCCACTGTTCCGAGCCCGGCTACTACGTAGCGGCCGACAACGAGGCCCAAGGTCGCATCATTGCCGAGCTCGCCATCGCCCGCGGCGCACACCATATTGTCGTCGTCGGCCGAGCAGCATTTATGCAGCTCACCCTACGCGTGCTTGGCATTCACAAGGCCCTCGCCCTGCACCCCGATATCAAGATCGAAGTCATCGACGCTGGCGAATGGAATACCGCTGCCGACGGCTACGGCATCGGTGCCCAAATCGCCGAGCGCCCCGCGAACGAACGCCCCGATTTTGTCGTCGGCCTGACCGACGTGTTGGCCTCGGGCGTTATCTCGGCGCTGGTCGACAAGGGCATCTCTGTCCCCGGGCAAGTACGCGTAGCAGGCTGCGATGGCAACCCGCTCGCTTGGAGTGGATCGGTCCCGCTCACTACGGTAGCGCCCCCGGGCTACGAGATTGGCCGCAAGGGCGTTCAATTGCTCATGGAGCAAATCGAGAACAAGGCCCCGGCAAAGACCAAGCACGTCCACATCGGCTCTGCCGCGCGCACCGTCACCGCGGTCACGGCCATCGAGGACATCAACCGCCAAGAACTCGTGCGGCCGTTCCTGCTGGAACGCGCCAGCACCCAGGCAAGCAGCCAGACCGACGCCACGGCCATCAACCTCGGTGCGTATCTATAGCACGCACGCAAGTATGCTAAGTCGCCGCTCAAGCAAAAGGGGCCCGACCATTGCCGGGCCCCTTTTGCTTGAGCGCAAACGTGAGCAATCGCTCGTTTCAACACCGCAATTGTCTAGCGCACGGCCTTGACTGCCGCCGCCAGGTCGAACAGCGTATCGAGCACGGCCTCGCAGCCATCCACCACGTCCTGCGGCAGCGGCACGATATCAGGAACGGCAAAGACGTGGCAGCCAGCCGTAATGCCCGAGACGCAGCCGTTGCGCGAATCCTCGACCACGGCACATTCCTCGGGAGTAAAGCCCGCGCGCTCGCAGGCGAGCAGATACATCTCGGGGTCGGGCTTGCCGTGCACGACGTCCTCGCCGCAGGTCACCGTTTCAAACTTGTCAAAGAGACCGAATGATTTAAGGTTGCGCTCGGCGGTAACGTGGCGCGACGACGTCGCAAGGCCCACGTGATAGCCCGCCGCCAGCAGCTCGTCTAGACACTCGGCGGCGCCGGCCTTAAGCTCCAGATCGGTCTTGACCATCTCGTCGCGAATCTCCTTGTGGCGGACATAGATCGCCTCGGCGGTCTCGTGGCTGCCGTAATGCTTATCGAGGATGTCCATGACATCGGGTAGCGTGCGACCGATAAACTGATGGATCAGCGCATCATCAATCGCGAGCCCCAGCTCAGCGGCGCCTGCCTTCCAGGCCCTAATCCCCAAACGCTCGGTATCGACCAGCGTTCCATCCATGTCAAAAATAACAGCCTTGATCATATCGGTCCCCCTCGCCGGATTGCATTACTGCCACTCTACCGCACTTTACAAGCTTGTATATAACGTATATAGCATATTGCACTTTCGTTACATAGCTGGAAGTCTTATGACAAGCAGCTCGGTGGGATTATAGTTTCATCCGAGCTTTAATAACTGTAAGGAACTTTCATGCTTTCAGACACCGCCGCACCCGCAGAGGAGCTTCAGGACAAACTCGCAGCACTCGAGCAGCTGCTTTTGGCATACGGACGCGTCGCCATCGGCTTTTCCGGTGGTGTCGACAGCAGCTTTTTGGCCGCGGTCTGCGCCCGCATCATGCCTACCAATACCCTCCTCGTCCATCTCACCACGCCGCTCATCGGCACGCCCGAACAGGCTTCGTTTGAGCAGTCCGTTGATGGACAGGCCAATGAGGGGCCGCATTTTAAGCTCCCCGTGCTCAATCTTTCGGTCGATCAGCTGCAGCTCCCCCAGGTAGCCTGCAACGATGCCAATCGCTGCTACCACTGCAAGCACGCCGGCTTTACCGCCATCGTCAACCACGCCAAGTCGCTCGGCTTTCCCACCGTCATCGATGGCAGCAATGCAAGTGATCGCGGCGACTACCGCCCTGGTATGCGTGCGGCAGAAGAGCTCGGCGTACGCTCACCCCTTATGGAGGTCGGCTTTACCAAGGACGAAGAGCGCGAGCTGCTGCGCGCATGGGGCTATCCCGTTTGGAACCTGCCGGCGGGAGCATGTCTTGCCACGCGCGTTCCCACGGGCGAGGAGCTTACGCGCGAGAAGGTCGATTTAATCCGCGCCTGCGAGGATTACCTGCACGATCTTGATCTGGCACAGGTACGCGCGCGCTTGATCAGCGGCTGCATGCATATCGAGGCCGCACCCGCAGATGTTGCCAAGATTGCCGCCCTCGGCGGTGCCGCCATCGACGACAAGGGCAAGACCCCGCTGCCCGCCGTTATCGAGTCCGCGCTGCGCGAGCTGGGCTGCGACCATATCTCCCCCGAGGTTACCCCCTACATCCACGGCAACATGAACCTTTAGGTTACGCCGTTTTACAAACGGCGTAACTGCTCGGCGCTGCGCAGGCCCCGGGCACGGCAATCTGACGTTCAACTTCACGGGCGCGACCAAAAGGTCAGCGCCCGCTTGTTTCACGTCACCCTACCGCACCCGGAGCCTGCTCGCTCGCATATGCTCAACCTGGACTGCGTTAACTGACCTACCAAAAAGGGACAGGTTTATTTTGGCAGGTTTTATCTGGGGAAATATCGCGAGACAATCGCCCCTCCAGCACCCATCTGGCCTCGAGAGACACTAGAGAGGCGACCCGGCTGCATCTACTTCTTCCGATATCGGCGGTTACGACTCGTCGATGAACCCATTACTTCGATGAGCCCTTTATCCGCCATTTTTGGCAGATGGTAACGGACAGACGAATTTTGGCATTCCGTCTCTCTAAAACAATAGATTTATCTCTCTAACTTTAGAGAGATAAGCGCCTTGTTTTAGAGAGACATTTAGAGAGATGTATCGAATTCGCTGCTAGATTGCCTAATGCTATCTCTCTAACCAACCTTCTCTTTAGAGAGACATTTAGAGAGACGAGCGTAATCTCTCTAATCAAGGGCTCCACTCTTTAAGGTGCACACTTCCTAACCGTGCCCTAAGTTGCGGTGAAATAACTCACGATTAGCCTGCCAAAAAGGGACAGGTTTATTTTGGCAGGTTTTATCTGGGGAAACGCAAATAGGGCCGTGACACCCATACGGCGTCGCGGCCCTTTTCCTTGGAGAAGGATCAATTGATTGAACGGGATGACCGTTCTAGTCTTCGAGTCCGCTATTGATGAGCTCCGCAATCTCAACGGGATCGGTGCTCGCGCGCACCTTGTCACGGAAGCCGGCGTCCATCAGCATCACGGCAGCCTTGGAGAGCAGACGCAGGTGCGTAGTTCCGGCCTCGCCGGCGGGCACGTACAGCGCGAGCGCAACATCGACGGGCACCCCATCGAAGCTCGGCCATTCAACGGGCTCGGTCAGTTTAAGCACGGCAACGCCCGGCGTGTGGATCGCGTCGCTTTTGGCATGCGGAACGGCAAAACCGGCGACAAGGCCGGTCTCGGCCTCGTTCTCGCGAGCAATGAAGGCGGCCTCTACGGCAGATGCGTCGTCGGCAAAGCCGAGCTCGATGGCCTGCTCGGACAAATAATGTAGGGCGTCCTCGCGCGAGGCGGCGGTATACCCGATTGTCACTTGGTTGGCAGATACAAATCCCATGGAAACCTTCCTTACAACACGGACCTGACCGCAGCTTCGATGCCGTCGGCGTCCAAACCGTACTTGTGCAGCAAATCGACCGCAGGACCGGACTCGCCATACACATCGCGCACGCCGACGCGTCGCATCGGCACCGGATGCTGCTCTGCGAGCACCGAGGCCACGGCCTCGCCAAGACCACCGATAATCGAATGCTCCTCGGCGGTGACCACGCGACCAGTCTTCTTGGCGCTGGCAACCACCAGGCGCTCATCAAGCGGCTTAATCGTGTGCATGTTGATGACCTCGGCATCGATACCATCGGCAGCGAGCGCCTCGGCAGCCTCAAGCGCCTCGGCGACCATAAGGCCACAAGCGATGATGGTCACATCGGACCCCTCGCGCACGACCACGCCGCGACCAATCTTGAACTCATAGTCCTCGTGATCGTTGATGACCGGTGTTGCCAGGCGGCCGAAGCGCATGTAAACCGGGCCCTCAAACTCATAGGCGGCGCGCACACAGGCACGAGCCTCGACGTCGTCGGCGGGAACGACCACCGTCACACCCGGAATCATGCGCATGAGTGCGATATCCTCGCAGCACTGGTGCGTGGCGCCGTCCTCGCCCACCGAAATGCCGGCATGAGTAGCGCCAATCTTGACGTTGAGGTGCGGGTAGCCGATGGAATTGCGGACCTGCTCGTAGGCGCGACCGGCGGCAAACATCGCAAAGGTGCTCGCAAAAGCAACGCGGCCCGTGGTCGCGATGCCGGCGGCAAGACCCATCAGGTTGCTCTCGGCAATGCCGGCGTCGTAGAAGCGCTCAGGGTGCGCAGCCTTAAACTTACCGGTCTGCGTGGCGGCGGCCAGGTCGGCATCGAGAACCACAAAGTCATCGCGCTCATTGCCCAGCTCGACAAGTGCCTCGCCATAGCTAACGCGCGTGGCGACTTTTTTGACCTCTGCCATTAGAGCTCCTCTCCTGCTGCCGCGAGCTCGGCCATGGCCTGCTCAAACTGTTCATCGTTGGGCGCCTTGCCATGCCAGCCAACCTGGTTCTCCATAAAGGAGACGCCTTTGCCCTTCGCCGTCTCGGCGATGATAGCGACGGGCACGCCGGTCACCTCACGAGCCTCGGCGAAAGCCGCCTCAATCTGTGTCATGTCGTTGCCATCGGCTAGCTCGATCACATGCCACTTAAAGGCGCGGAACTTGTCAGCGAGCGGCATGGCCGAGTTGACCTCATCGATCGTGCCGTCAATCTGCAAGCCGTTGTGGTCGACGACGGCAACAAGATTGTCGAGCGCATGGTTGCCGGCAAACATGGCCGCCTCCCACACCTGGCCCTCCTCGCACTCACCGTCGCCCAGCAACGTGTAGACACGGTAGCCGTCGCCCCAGTGCTTAGCGGCAAGCGCCATTCCAACTGCAGCAGAGATGCCCTGACCGAGCGATCCGGTGGACATATCGATGCCCGGGGCGTCGTTCATGTTGGGATGGCCCTGCAGTCGGCTGCCAATATGGCGGAGCGTCTCGAGCTCTTCGACGGGAAAATAGCCGCGATTTGCCAACACCGAATACAGGCCCGGCGCCGCGTGACCCTTGGAGAGCACAAAGCGATCGCGATCGGCCTTGTAAGGGTCGGCAGGATCGATATTCATTTCCTCAAAGTACAGATACGTCATGATGTCGGCAGCACCGAGCGATCCACCCGGATGTCCCGACTTGGCCGCGTGAACCGCAGTCACGACACCCTTCCTGACCTCATTGGCGACCTTCGCCAGCTCCTGGTTGGTCATACGAATTCCTCTCTTGAGAACAACCCCGGCACCGGATGACGCGATGCCGGGGCAATCCACTCGTTAAGCCTGAGCGACGACCTTCTGCCAGTCAGCCTCAAAAGAGGCGAGGCCCTGGTCGGTCAGCGGATGATGCAGGCACTTCTTGAGAGCGGCCATGGGCACGGTCGCAATATCGGCACCGAGTAGCGCGGCCTGGGTCACGTGGTTGGGCGTACGAACCGAGGCGGTGATGATCTCGACGGTGTCGTCGACGTTCTTGCCCGTCCAGTCGTAGTTCTTAATGCAGGTCACGACGTTGTCGAGCTGCGAGATACCGTCCTCGGCGATGTCATCGAAACGACCGACAAACGGGCTGATGTAGCGAGCACCGGCATTGGCGGCCATAAGGGCCTGCGTCGGCGAGAAGACGAGCGTCATGTTGACGCGCACGCCAGCATCGGCCAGCGCACGGCAGGCGGCAAGGCCGGCCTCGCACACGGGAAGCTTGACCACGATGTTGGGGGCGAGGGCGGCAAGGCGCTTGCCCTCCTCGATCATACCCTCGGCAGTGGTAGCGGTAGACTCGGCGGAAACGGGCAGGCCCTCGCAGAGCTCGGCAATCTTGAGCATATGCGGCTCAAAGTCGGCAAGCTTGCCGCCGGTCTTGGCGTACAGGGACGGGTTGGTGGTAACACCGGCCAGGCAGCCCCAGCTCTTGGCCTCGGCGATCTCGTCCAGATTGGCGGTATCGATAAAGAACTTCATGGTGCAAACTCCTTCGAAGGAATCCAAAACTCAAAAAATAGGACAAAGGGGATGTCCCTTTGTCCTATGTGCCGGGCCTGCGGCTGGGACATGCCCCAGGCCCGGCGTCGTGTAGGAAAAGCTACTTAGTCCTCGAGAGCCTTCTCGATGCGGCTCGTGACGCCCTTGAGGTTAAGACCGACGACGTACTGCTTGATCGGGCGCTTGATGTGCTCGATCACAAAGCGCTTGCCGTCGATGTCCTGGGCAGCGAGGTTGCGATAGAGCTTCTCGACCTGCTCCTTGACCTCAGGATCGTTGAACGCATAGTGGCCGGAGACATCCAGGATCTTCAGGCTGAGCTCATCGTCGGCAAGGATGTCATCGACCTGCAGGTTGACGTCGTCGCCAGTCATCCACTTGCGCCAGCGCTCGGTCTTGATGGCCTTGACCAGCAGGGTGTGATACAGGTCGGAGGGGTCATCGCACAGACCGTTGTCGACCAGGATCTGCTCGGTGGCGCAGAGCTTGAGGTAGGCGCGGGTCTCCTCGGTGCCATACTGCGGAGCGACGTTGGAGGCGGTCACGTGTGCCGGGATGTGCTCGAGCAGCGTCGCGTCGTCCAGATAGTCGGCGTTGTGCTCCTTCAGGCCCACGCCATAGCGCTTGGCCATATCGGCAAGCTCGCGGGCGTTCTTGAAGTTGTAGTGACCGACCTGCTCCGTCCAGCGGGTAAGGGTGCCGGTCTGGCCGACGATAAAGGTGGGCATGGGGCAGCCGCGCTTCTCGAGCTCGGGCTGCAGCTGAGAAATGAACTCCTCGTACTTATCGGTAGAGGTCAAGCCGCCATTGGTCTCCTCGGTACCGACCTCATAGGCGACCTCGGGCAGGTTATGCTCGCGACGGTACTGCTCAAGGTAGTCGATAAGATCGATCGTGCGGCGAAGCACCACGTCGAGCGGAATAACCTTACCGATCTGATAGGGATCCTTGGTGGGGTCGACCATCAGCAGGTCAAAGCCTGCCTCCATGTCGGCGACGAAGGACTTGCGGGCGAGCTCCATGGCCTCGTCCTCGGGCAGGTGGGCGTTACGCTCCTCGTCGCGCTGCCACGGACCGCCGTGATCTCGGCACAGGTAGTACGGACCGGTGTAACCCACCTCGTCGGCGACCTTCTTGATGTCGGCGGCAAAGCGCGTCTGGTCCCAACCGTTGACGTAGCCGGCGCCCATCTCGTCCATATCGACCTGGTTGCGGCTGGCGATAAACATGGGCGGGAAATCCTCGTCCTTGGCAAGCTCGAACACGGCCTGAATCAGGTTGGGGCTCATGGGGCCAATGCCGACCATGGTTGCGTGATCGCCGCTGTCCTGCAGCTTGAGCATGCCCTGAACGGCCTGACGGATGGTGAGGTTGGACATTTTGTTCTCCTTCTCCAGAGGATTTTTGACAAAAGTTCCCTGGGACCCAGATGTGGGCCCTATCAGTACGGATGGATTTTGTTGTGTAGGGGCGGTTGTGCGGAGTCAAATCCATCCCTCCGCACAACCGGAGTCCTTAAAGGTTTACTCGGCCTGCTTATCGAGCGTGGGCTTCATGGCAATCAGGATTGCAGCGGCGACCACGGCGCCAATCACGATGTCCAGGCAGAACAGCGCGACGTTGTTGGTGGCAAGGGCGACGATAAAGCCACCGTGCGGGACGTAGCAGTCGATGCCCTGGAAGGCGGCAAGTGCCGCACCCACGGCAGAGCCGATGCAAATGCCGGGCAGGGTGTGACCGAGGTCCTTGACCGCGAAGGGGATAGCGCCCTCGGTAATACCGATGCAGCCCATGAACAGCGCGGAGATGCCCATCTGGCGGTCAGCGTCATCGAACTTGTTCTTGGCGATGAGCGCAGCGAGGCCACAGGCGATCGGGGGAACGGCGACGGCGACGCGGAACATACCGTTAGGACCGTAGATACCGGAGGCCATGATGGCCATGGTGAAGGTCGAGGCGGTCTTGTTGATGGGGCCACCCATATCGAAGGCGGTCATAACGCCAATGACCAGACCCAGGACAACTGCGGAACCGCCCTGCAGGCTGCCGAGCACGCCGGTGAGCCAGTCCATCACAAAGCCAAGCGGCGTGGCCAGGATGTAGATATAGGCCATGCCCAGGACAAGCGAGGTCAGAATCGGGATGATCAGGATGGGCATGATGGTCTGGATGGTGTTGTTGACCTTCCAGGTCTTCATCCAGCGGACAAAGTAGCCGCAGATGACCGCCATGATCATGGCGCCCAAGAAGCCGGTCGAAACGCTGTTGCCGTTAGGGGTAACGACTGCGTTGTTGACCAGGTAGCCCAGGACAAAACCGGGGGCGAGCGCGGGCTTGCCGGCCATCGAGTAGGAGATGTATGCCGCAAGCACCGGGATCATCATGGAAATGCCGGCCATGCCGATGGTGTTAAGGCTCACCATCAGCGGGTTCGTAACCTCCATGCCGTTGGCGCCGGCGGTACCGGATGCCAGCGAGAAGGCAAGAAACACGCCGCCGATAACGACGATGGGGATAAAATAGGAAACGCCGGTATTGAATGCATTGAGCAGCGTCTTGCCAGGATCGGCAAAGATAGACTGCTTGGACGCCGGTGTCGGGGCCTGCGGGGCAGCGGAGACGGCCTTCTTCTCTGCCTTGGCCTCGGCCTTGGGCGCGTCAACGGCGCCACCCGTCGCCTTGATGATCTCAATGGCCTGGTCGATGATCTTTACCGGATCGGCGATTACATCCGAGGTGCCGACCTTCAGGAACTTGCCCTCGGCCATCTTCTGCTCAAAACGGTCCTCGTTCTCGACACCCACGTCGACGGACTCCAGGACCAGGTCGGCGGAGTCCACGTCTTCCTGCGTGAGCTCATTCTCGATACCCAGGCCACCCTGAGCCTCGACCTTGCACTCGATGCCACGGGCGGCGCATTCATCCTGAATCGCCTTCTGGGCCATATACGTGTGGGCGATACCCACAGTACAGGCGGCAACGCCTACGATCTTCATTGCTTCCCTCTTTTCATAGAGTTGCGTGCGCAAGACACCGTTTGCGGAGGCCTCCGGAGCATCCCCTGCCGTTTGGACTTGCTGTCTTTTCGACAAGAACAATATAGGTGCTCGTTTTTCTTAATGCCAGCTTATTTCGGTAAACGCGCAGGTCAGAGCGTTGGTTATGCGATTTAGTTATGCGTTTAACCAAAAATGAATCCTGCGATTTTGCCCTCGATTTCAAAAGTCAAGAAGTATTTGATTTTCTCGGTAGACGGCAGATGCGCATGCCGGTCACAAATTTCGACCCCACCCGTATGCCGCATTTGTTGCATACTCATATGAAAGGAAAAAGCCGCTCACCGAAGCGTATCCTTCACCAAGACTCAAAGTCATCATGTTGGAAAATGCTCATCTGTCGGAAGGAGTCGCTGTGGCAAAACAGCGCGTTACGATCGCAGACGTCGCTCGAGAGGCGGGAACCTCGACGGCAAGCGTCTCGTATTACCTCAACGACAAACGAGAAAAGCTTAGCGAGAAGACGCAGAACAAAATCGCGCGCGTCATTAAGGAACTCGGATACGTTCCCAACGCCCAAGCGCAGACGCTCACCGGCAAGCAAACCCACGTCATTGCCATCATCATTTTGGATAACACCAACAAATGGGCGGGGCTCGTTCTCAATGGCATGGAGCAGGTCATGCTCCCCGCGGGCTACCAGACGGTCGTTTGCACGAGCAACTTTAACCCCGAGACCGAGCTCATGTACGTCGACAAGATGCTCTCGCTGGGCGTCGATGGCTTTATCATCCAGCCCACGGCAAACTTCAAAGCCGTGCATGACCGCATTAGACGCGCCGGCAAGCCGGTCGTCTTTTTCGATGCGGCCATCTATAGCCCAGGTACCAGCTGGATCAAAACCAACCTTTACGACGGCGTGTACAACGCCACACAGGCACTCCTCGACGCCGGCTACGAAGATTTCTTTTCCATTGCCGCCAACATGACCGAAATGCGCACCCGCATGGAGCGTTTTCAGGGGTATGCCGAGGCGCTGGCAGCGAACGGGCAGCTCTACAAAGCGATTCCCATCGATCACAACAAGCCGTCAATCAACGAGCTCACCGAATACTTTAAATTCAAGTTCAATCCCGCCAAGCGAACCCTTATCTTCGTGCAAAATCAGTGGGCACTTCCCCGTGTCTACAAGGCCCTCCAGCCAATGGCCCATCTGCTTCCGCAGCAAATCGGCCTTTTGGGACTCAACTGCGAAGACTGGACTAATCTCACCACACCGACCGTCTCCACCATCATCGAGCCCGTCGACCAAGAAGGTCGCGAAGCAGCCGAGATGCTGCTCGCCCTACTTGACGGAAGCAGCGAACCCGGCGAGCAGCGCATTCTCGAGTGCAAGCTCAACTGGCTCGACTCCACCTCGATCTAGACCGCGGGACAAATGAATCAGTAGCGTTTGTCTCAAATCTTAAGTATTTGTTCGACAGAACGGCCCTTGCCGGCTCCTGCTAGACTGGTAGATTCCCAACCGTCCATCCAGGAGCCTCAATGTCGCGCAAGCCCGCCTACAAGCAAATACTTTCCATCGGCACCACCGTGGTGCTAGGGTTTGCGCTGTTTACGGGATCGCTTGACGGGGCGCCCAAGCTGCTGTCGCCGCAAAGCGATGAGCAAGCGGCGGCTCTGGCCGAAAAACAAAACGAGAGCCCCAGCCGCACCGACGACGAGGCAGACCTGGTTGCCCGGCTCGAATCGGGAACGGCGAGCTCCCCGGACCCTCAAAACGGCCAGGACTCTGGCGATGGCTCCGATTCCGCCGCAACCGACACCGATGACGACGTTTCCGCGGACAGTGCCGCCACCCCCATCGACGAGGTCGAAAACCCCGACCTCAACCGCGCCCGCGGTGTTTATCTCAGCAGCATTCCCGACTACGCCGGCAACCCCTACGTTGCCCTTCGCGCCGACAGCACGCACCCGCTCGGCACACCATCATTCACGCTCGATGAATACGAGCGCGCTACAGAAGAGAGCTGCTTTAAGAAGTTCTCCAAGCTCGACAGCCTGGGCCGCACCCGCAAAGCACTCGCCTGCGTGGGCCCCGAATCACTCGGTCAAGGCGAGCGCGGCGATATCTCGCGTATCCATCCTGCCGGTTGGCACCAGCAGCGCTACGACTTTATTCCGGGCCAGAGCCTCTACAACCGCTGCCACCTTATCGCCTGGTCGCTCTGCGGCGAAAACGCCAACCGCAAAAATCTCCTCACCGGCACGCGCTATCTCAACGAAACGGGCATGCTGCCGTTTGAGGAGCAGATTCTCAACTATATTCGCGATACGGGCAACCATGTGCTCTACCGCGTCACGCCCATGTATAACGAAGAGGAACTTGTCTGCCGTGGCGTGCGCCTTGAGGCGCAATCGATCGAGGACCACGGCAAGACCCTCTGCTTCCACGTGTACTGCTACAACCTGCAGCCGCACGTGCAGATCGACTACGCCACCGGCCGCAACCAGGCATCCGGAGACTAGCTTCGACCGCGCCGCCCGTAACCTAGAAATGATCCGTTTTCCTCCGTCCCCAAGGGATCAAATAAGGCCGCCCCGGTTACCCAGGGCGGCCTTTTCGTCAGCACCTACATTGCAGGCAAAACTACATGCTACTTGGCGCGGCCCTCCTCATAGCGCTCCACGAGCTTGGCCTGAACGTCATAGGGAACCTGCTCGTAGCCGGCGGGCTTCATGGTAAAGTCACCCGTGCCGCGCGTGATAGAGCGCAGGCGCGTCGAGTAATCCGTCAGCTCAGCCAGCGGGGCTTGAGCGATGACCACGGTGTCGCCGCGCTCATCGGTCTCCATGCCCGTCACGCGACCGCGCGATGCCGAGATGTCGCCCATCACGGCGCCGGCGTAGCTCTCGGGGATAGTCACCGTGATTTCCTCGATGGGCTCCAGCACCACCGGGTCGGCATCGGCGCATGCCTTGCGCAGGCCGATGCGAGCCGCCGCGCGGAACGCCATCTCGTTGGAGTCGACGCTGTGATACGAGCCGTCGTACACAGCCACGCGAATGCCCGTGAGCGGATAGCCGGCAATGATGCCGTCCTTCATGGTCTCCTGGACGCCCTTGTCCACGGCGGGGATCAGCGAACGCGGAATGCGGCCGCCCACGACCTCGTCCACAAACTCATAGCCGTCGCTCGTGCCGTCGGGCCCAATGAGCGGCTCCACGCGCAGCCAGCAGTCGCCGTACTGACCGGCGCCGCCGGTCTGCTTCTTATGGCGGCCCTGGGCACTTGCCGTACGGCGAATGGTCTCGCGATACGGAATGCGGATCGGCACGCTCTTGGCCACGACTTTGGTGCGATCCTCCAAACGGTTGAGCAGCACCGAAACCTGCGCCTCACCCACCGCCGAAATGATGGTCTGGCCGGTCTCCTCGTCACGATCGATGCTCATGGTCGGATCAGCCTTGCACGCCTTCTCGATAAACGTATAGAGCTTCTCTTCGTCGCCACGGTTCTCGGCCTCGATGGCAATGCGGTACTGCGAGTTGGGGAACTTAAACGCCGCCGCCTCGACCTTACCGGTAATGGAGAGTGTGTCACCCGTCTCGGCAGCCAGCTTGGGTGCCACGATGATGTCACCGGCATAAGCGTGGCCAACCTCGGTCATATCGCGGCCGCACATCACATACAGGTGGGCCAGACGATCGCTCTTGCGGGTACGCGCGTTGATCAGCTCAAGACCCGGCTCAAGCGTACCCGTCAGCACCTTGATAAAGCTGATGCGACCCTGCTGCGGATCGGCCAACGTCTTAAACACAAACGCCACCGGACGATCATCGTCGCTCGAAATCTTGAGCGAATCGCCGTCGATGAGCGGCATCTCGCCGTAGTCCGTCGGCGCCGGGAAGTATGTGGCAATGTCGTCCATCAGCGAGTTGACGCCCTGCTCCTTAATGCAATCGCCCGCAAAGACCGGCACAAAGATGCGCTCGGCAATCGCCTTCGACAGCAGGCCTTCAAGCTCCTCCTGCGTCAGCGTCTCCTCGCCTTCCAAGTACTTCATCATCAGTTCGTCGTCAGCCTCGGCCACCAGCTCGCACAGATGGTCATGGGCTTCCTCGGCCTGGGCACGATACTCCTCGGGAATCTCCGACTCAACGGCTTCGGTGCCGTTGCAATGGCGCGCCTTCATGCGCACCAGGTCGATGATGCCATCAAAGTCCTCGCCCTCGCCCCAGGGAAGGGTCACGGCGCCCAGTCGCGTGCCAAAGCGCTCCTGCAGCAGGTCCATCGTGGTCGCAAAGCTGGCCTCGGAGCGCGACAGGCGGTTTACGAACACCGCACGCGCCAAGCGCAGGTCCTCGGCGGCATACCAGAGCTTAACCGTCGTAGGCTGCGGGCCGGCCTCGGCGTCGACCACAAACAGAGCCGTCTCGCAGACGCTCATCGCGGCAAAGGCGTCGCCGATAAAATCGGGGTAGCACGGGGCATCGAGCACATTGATGCGCGCGCCCTTCCAGTCGATCGGCGCGATGGTCGTCGAGATGGAGAATGAACGCTTGACCTCTTCAGGGTCATAGTCGAGCGTGGGCTTGGTGCCGTCGTGGCCGCCCAGGCGGGCGGTCTTGCCGGAAAGGTGGAGCATGGCCTCGGCGAGCGAAGTCTTGCCCACCCCGCCTTGGCCTACGAGCACCACGTTCCTTACGTTACCGGTCTTGGGAGCACCCATGATGACCTCCTTGCAGGGCCGCGCGCAATGCGCGACGCCAACGGGGAGAGTTCGCGGTCGGTGCCATCCCGGGAGCAGCATGGTCGGCAGCCGAGCCGACTCACCCTCCAAATGTCCTATGCCACCACCCTACCCTCACGGGCGGCTGTCCATGCATACCTTTCGGCACACGTATGAATACAGGCGGCGAGAGGAAGAGACAAGCTTGTGAGGCGATTATTGAACCCCGTCGATGCAAACAAAAAGCCGCCACAGTCCGTAAGACCTGCGGCGGCTTCGCCTCAATTAATAGTTGAGTAAATACCTGAGCCTACCCCTCGATACGGCTCAAGAACTCACGGGTACGTTGCTCACGCGGGTGATTGATAACCTGCTCGGCCGGACCCTCCTCGACAATGCGGCCTCCGTCCATAAAGACCACGCGATCGGCAACATCGCGCGCAAACTGCATTGCGTGGGTCACGATTACCATCGTCATATTCTGCGCGGCAAGGTCTTTAATGACATGCAGCACCTCGGCCGTCAGCTCGGGATCAAGTGCCGAGGTCGGCTCGTCAAAGAACAGGATCTCCGGATCGAGCGCTAGGGCGCGGGCGATACTCACGCGCTGTTGCTGACCGCCCGAAAGCTCACACGGAACCTTGTTCTCGTTGCCCACAAGCCCCATCTGCGCGATCAACTCGCATGCACGTGCCTCTGCCTGCTCGCGCGGGCGCTTAAGAACGCGGATCGGCGCATCGGTGATGTTTTTCATCACGGTATAGTGCGGGAACAGATTGTAGTTCTGAAACACCAGGCCAAATCGCGAGCGCGCCTGCCTGGGCACATCGCCCTTCGCATAGACCGCGCCCGAACCCGCATCCGTCGCAACGGCAAGGTCGCCAAACGAGAGCGAGCCTCCGTCGAGCGTCTCGAGCAGCGTGGCACACCGCAGCAGCGTGGACTTGCCGCCACCCGAAGGCCCGATAATCGCCACGACCTCTCCACGCTTTACCTCGAGCGAGATATCCTTGAGCACCTCATTGCCGCCAAACGCCTTGCGAGCGTTCGATATATTCATTACCGAATTAATCATGGTAGTAATCCAATTTTTTCTCGGCGGCGCCCAGCAGCATCTCGACAACGAAATTAAAGACCCAGTAAATCAGCGCCGCGATCGCAAACGGCACCATGCTCACCTGCGAGGCGACCAGCGCCTTGGCGGTCGAGAACATCTCACCCACGCCAATGGCAAACACCAGCGACGTGTCCTTGACCAGCGTGATGATCTCATTGCCCATCGCCGGCAGAATACGCTTGGCGACCTGCGGCATCACGATATACAGAAACGTCTGCACGCGCGAATAGCCCAGCACCTCGGCAGCCTCGTATTGACCGCGCGGAATGGACTGCAAGCCCGAGCGATAGATCTCGGCAAAGTAACCGGCGTAGTTGATGATGAACGCCACGACGCACGCCGTCCACTTGGAATCGGGCGTGAGCGAAATGCCAAACACGTAGTACGGGGCAAAGTAGATGGCAAACATCTGCAGCATGAGCGGCGTACCGCGCATGACCGAAATGTAGATGCGCGCAATCCAGCGAAGCGGCGCGATTTTGCTCATGCGCATAAACGCCACGGGGATTCCCAGCGGAATCGACCCCAGCAGTGTCAGCACAAACAACTGCAAACTGACCAAGAATCCCTGGCCAAGCATCTGCATCATGACCTGAATAGACATTACTTGAGCACCCAATTATCGAAAGATAGACCATAGCTTGAATACTTGTCGCACAGGTCCTTGACCGTGCCGTCCTCGTAGAGCGCCTTGAGCGACTCGGCTACAGCATCGGCCGACTTGGTGTCGCCCTTCTTAAAGCCAACGGCGTAGTGCTCGCTGGACAGCGGCTCATCAAGCTGCGTATAGGCATCGGGCTTGGCGGCAAGCTGATACTGGGCAATCGAAAGATCGCACGCCACGGCATCGACCGCGCCGCTCTCGAGCTGCATAAAGGCCGTGTTGTACTCGCCGATCGTGTCGAGCGTGGCAAACGTCGCCGCCAGATCCTTCTGGTCACCCTCGAGTACATCCTGCGCAGCGGAATCGGTCTGGGTAATCACGGTCTTGCCGGCAAGATCGTCCCAGCCCTTGATGCCCGCATCCTTCTTGACCACCAGCACCTGCTCGTTGAGCATGTACGGCTCGGAGAACGTGTAGTCGTCCTCACGGCCCTCCATGGTAAAGCCGTTCCAGATGCAGTTGATGGCGCCCGAGTTAAGCAGCGTATCCTTGGCGTCCCAGTCGATGGCCTCGTATTTGACCTCCCAGCCCTGCTTATCGGCAACAGCCTTGGCCAGATCGAGATCAAAGCCGGTGTACTCGCCATCGTCGCCCACAAAGCCGTACGGAGGATAGGACTTATCAAAGCCCACCACGAGCTTCTTGGACTCCGCAGCGCCCTTCACATCCTTGGCTGCGGCAGAACCGGCAGCAGAGCCCTTGCCGGCACCACCGCCGCAACCGACAAGACCAAGGCCCAGCACCGTGGCGAGCGAGCCGGCTAGACCAACAAATTGACGACGAGACATATCGGTATTCATGGTATTCCCCCTTGATGGCACTTTAGTTAGGTAAAGTGAGTCATGTAACGTTCAGAATCATACACTTTAGTGAGATGGAGTACAAGGGAGGGTTCGCCCGGCGTGGGCGGGGAGCGGCGCGTAATTAAGTTTCCTGCTCTACAGTCCTGCGCAAGACGGAAAGCACGCATGGAGCACTAGGTTGGAGCACCCGGCTGAGTGGCGCCCGGCGCGGAGTTTAATTTGCTGCTCTACAGTCCTGCTCACGACGGAGGCCACATTAAGTGGCCTCCTGTTCGTGCGGAACTCGCGACAAATTAAACTCCGCGCCGGGCGCCACTCAGCCGGGAGACAACGTGCTCGGAACCTTAAATAGCCTCCTCTCCAAACGGGCACGTTGAATGCACGGTACAATTGCTTCGGACTTTTCTTTTATTTAATAGTGGGGTTAATTCATGGCAGAATCTCGTGCGGAGCGTAAGGCTCGTCGTGCTTTGATCGAGGCGGCTGAGGGGTCAGAGGAGAAAAAATCTTCTCAGAAATCCAAGTCGTCTCAGGACGCGAAGGGTAAGTCGGCCAAGGGCAAGGCTAAGGCCAAGCGTCCCGGCTCTCGTCGGAGCGAGGACAAGGCGTCTCAGACTCGCTCCAAGCGCTTGCATAAAGATCCGGCTTCGTCTGCGCGTAAGGCTGTGGACCCCAAGTCTCCCTGTTCGATTATGAAGGCTTGCGGTGGATGCACGGCGCTCAATCGTCCTTATAAAAAGCAGTTGGCAGCCAAGCAGGCCGCCATGGAGGAGCTTTTTGCTTCGCTTTGCGAGCGCGAGGGTATTAGCGTCGACCCCATTCGCGGTATGGGCGTCTCCCTGGGCGACCCGGGTAAATATCCTGCGCCGCGTGGCTTTCGTCATAAGGCTGCCACTCCGTTTGCTCCTGGTAAGGAGGGCGCTGTCCGCTGCGGCTTCTTTGAGCGCGGTTCGCACCGAATCGTTGCTGTGCCCGAATGTCCTGTCGAGGCGCCGGGCGCTCGTCAGATTCTCAACGGCATCGCACGCGAAGCTGAGCGGTTGCATATTCCCGCCTTTAATGAGGACAAGCATCTTGGTTTGCTTCGCTATGCCGTCGTCCGCTGCGGTTGGCGTACCGACCAGGTCATGGTTACGCTCGTGACCGCCCAGCGTGACTTACCGCATGCGCAGGAGTTCTTTGACGCTGTCGCCGCACTCGATCCGCATATCGTCACCGTTGCCCAAAACATCAACGGACGCCCCGGCAACGCCATCCTCGGCGAGGAAACCCGCATCGTGTATGGCGCCGAATGCATGCGCGACCAGCTGCTCGGCTGCGAATTCGACATCTCCCCCACCGCGTTTTATCAGACCAACCCGCAACAGACCGAGCTGCTCTATCAGCTCACTATCGACGGCATGGATTTGCACCAGGGTGATGTGCTCATGGATGCCTATTGCGGTAGCGGAACTATCGGCCTGTGCGCAGCCAAAGCCGCCCAGGACAAGGGCATCGGCATTATGCTGCTCGGCGTGGAGCGCAACCCGGCGGGCATTGCCGACGCACGTCGCAATGCCGAGCTCAACGACCTCACCCGCAGCGCTTGGTTTATGGCCGACGATGCCACCGACTACATCCTAGATGCCGCCGACAACAACGAGCGGGTCGATGTCCTTTCCATCGATCCGCCGCGCGCCGGCTCCACCCCCGAGTTCCTCGAAGCTGCCTGCGCACTTAAGCCGCGCCGCATCACCTATATCAGCTGCAACCCCGTGACCCAAGAGCGCGACCTGCATCAGCTCCTCGACGGAGGCTATCGCCTGCTCAAGATCACGCCCGTCGACATGTTCCCCCATACCGACCACACCGAAACCATAGCGGTCCTCGAACGCCGCTAACCAACCTCAGTAGATTTTTGGGACAAGAAAGGGGGCGACCCATCTGGGCCGCCCCCTTCGCTTGGTTTATAAACTCCGCTACATCCCCTTGCGCAGATCGCACACGCCGGCTACCGCCATTTCGCGCAGCAGCGTCTCGCGATCGCGCGTCACGATCAGATCCAACGGGAAGTGAATCTCGTCGAGCATCTTGCGAGCGTAATCGAGCTTACCAATTGCCATGCCAATGTGCGCATCGGTCGAAACGCCAATGCCCACGCCCAGCTCGGCGCAGCGCTCGGCGATCTTGCGGCATACGGCCCAATGCTCAGTGTCAACACCGTGTTCAAGACTATGGTTGTTGATCTCGATAATCTTGTGCTTGGCCTTAGCCGCCAACAGCACCTCGTCGATATCGAACGGCACGCCCGAACGCCCCGTGTGACCCAGCATGAACACCTTGGGGTGCTCCAGGGCATTGATATACATCTCGGTCGCCTGGGCCAGCGTCGCGCCCTCAGCAATCTGCGGATTATGCACGCTTGCAACCAAATAATCCAAATTACGCGTAACCAAATCGAACAGCGAATGCTGACGGCTGTACGAATCGCCGGCGATATCGAGCGTGACAGGAGTGTCCTCGCCAAACAGGCTTCCGTCCAGCGAAACGATATCGGCCTCGGCACCACGCAGCACCAGCACACCGCTCCAAATGCGCGGCCAGATATCCTGGTTGATAAAGAATTGGTAACTGCGCAGGTCATTGGGACAAGCCGTAACCATAGAGCTCAGATGGTCGGCAGATCCGAGCACCTGCAGGCCACGCTCTGCCGCCCAGTACACATTCTCCTCAATGGTCGAATATGCATGCGCAGAGAACATCGTATGGGTATGAATGTCACAAGAAAGCAGGTAGGGCATCAGGTCTCCTTATCTGGCACGGCCGTCGCTTATATTCATTGTACGCATAGCCTTCGATAGTCGTAAAACCACTCCATCCCAACGACACAACGTCCATGACAACGGGGTCCGGCTTAACACCAAACCCCGTTTCACGTAAAACATTGTAGGCAGAGCGCTTTACTTTTAACGATACTCGTCCGCCAACTGTTTCCAAGCGGGTAGCGAATTGACAATCGTTTCGTAACTCACGCAATAGCCCAGGCGAAACCAACCCGGCATACCAAAGCTGTCCGAGGGAACCACAAGCAACTCATACTTCTTTGTGCGCTCACAAAACGCATTCGCATCGGGCTCGAGTGCCTTCACCCACAGGTAGAAAGCACCGTCTGGCTCAACATAGGTGTAGCCGTAGTCCGCCAAGGCATCGGTGAGCGCCGTGCGGTTGCGTGCATAGGCCTCAACGTCACTCGGCTCATCGATGCAATCGATAATCACGCGCTGGAAGAGCGCCGGTGCACATACAAAACCCAGCGTACGGGCAGCACCCGCAACAGCCGGCATCAGACGCGCAGCCTGCGGATTGGTGTTGGGAACCAAGATCCAGCCCACGCGCTCACCAGGCAGCGACAGCGACTTAGAATACGAGTAGCACACCACGGTGTTCTCGTAGATCGAGGGCACCCAAGGCACCTCGGCACCGTACACAATCTCGCGGTACGGCTCATCCGAGATGAGCATAATCGGATTCTCGGGATCGCGCTGAGCGTTGGCCTCGCGCAGAACATTGGCCAGTCGCGTCAGCGTGTCGCATGTATATACGGCACCGGTCGGATTGTTGGGAGAGTCGATGATGACGGCCGCCGTCTTATCGCTGATCGCCTTGAGCACGTTGTCCACGCTCAGCTGGAACGTATCTTCATCGGCGAGCGCCTCAACACACGTACAGCCGGCCTTCTCAATCCACACGCGATACTCCGGGAAGTACGGAGCGATAACGATGACCTCGTCGCCCGGATTCGTAACGGCGTTAAGCGTACAGGTGAGCGAAGCCGCCGCGCCCACGGTCATAAAGACATCCTTGCCCTCATAGCTCGTACCGAAGCGACGGTTGAGCGACTCAGCCACGGCGGTACGGCACTGCGGCAGGCCCGGTGCGGGCGTGTATCCGTGCAGCTGCTCGCTCGGCAGTTCAAGCGCCTTTTTGATGGACTCCGCGACGGCAGCGGGAGCAGGAACGCTCGGGTTGCCCAGCGAAAAATCGAATACGTTTTCCGCACCGATCTGCGCCTTGCGCTCAAGGCCATAGCTAAAAATCTCACGGATGATGGAGCTTTCCGCACCGCGAGCATACATAGTTTCGTTGATCATCTGTTCCCCTTTCGCATAGGCGCTATTGTACGCTTTAGCCGAGCAAAGTGCCGCAGCAATGTTAATTGGGGACAGACTTAAATGCGTGAAAACGCTCATTTAAGTCTGTCCCCAATCAACAGACGGCCCCATATCGCTCAAAAGAAAAAGCCTCCGCAGGTTTCCCCGCGGAGGCTTTCGCCACAAAGACTATTTGTCGGCGTCGGTGTCGGCACCGGCATCGACGGCATGGTCATCGTCAGCATCATCGGATGCGGCTTCGGCATCCTCCTGCATGGCCGCCTGAGCAAAGGCCGCGGCATCAGCCGCCAGCTCCTCCTCGCTCATACGGGGCGCGCGCTTCTTGGTCGGCATGCCGGCCGCCTTGGCATTGCGCTCCTCCTTGGCCGCCAGGATATCGCCCTCGCGCTCAAGGTAGGCATCCCACTCGTTGTCGAGCAGGGCGTTCACGGCGTCGCCTTCGACGGTCTCGCGCTCAAGCAGCACCTTCGCCATCAGATCGAGCTGATCGCGACGGGCGTCCAGGATCTCGACCGCACGACGATGGGCCTCACGCATAATGCGCTGAACCTCGATATCGATGCGGCGCGCCGTCTCCTCGGAGTAATCCTGGTGATCGGCGTAATCGCGACCAAGGAACACCTGATGTTGCGCCTCGCCAAACACTTGCGTGCCCAGCTCCTCGCTCATGCCCAAGCGCGTGACCATCTCGCGCGCCATCTTGGTTGCGCGCTCCAGATCGTTGCTCGCGCCCGACGTAATGTCATCGCACATGAGCTCCTCGGCAACGCGACCGCCCAAGAACACGGCGAGCTCGTCGAGCATCTCGTTCTTGGTCTTGAGGAAGTGGTCCTCCTGCGGAAGCTGCAGCGTGTAGCCCAGAGCCTGACCGCGGCTGACGATCGAAATCTTGTGGACCGGATCGGAGTGCTCCAGGATGTGGCCCACCAGGGCGTGACCGCTCTCGTGGTAGGCAATCGTGGTGCGCTCGGCCTCGGTCATCACGCGACCCTTGCGCTGCGGTCCGGCAATCACGCGCTCCATCGATTCCTCGACCTCGTCCATCGAGATCACGGAACGATGACGGCGGGCGGCTAGCAGCGCAGACTCGTTGAGCAGGTTCGCCAAATCGGCACCAGTAAAGCCAACGGTCATCTGGGCGAGCTTCTCAAACTTAACGTCCTCGTCCATCGGCTTGTTCTCGGCATGCACGCGCAAGATCTGCTCGCGGCCCTTCACATCCGGACGGTCGACCGTAACCTGACGGTCAAAACGGCCGGGACGCAGCAATGCCGGATCCAGGATGTCAGGACGGTTGGTCGCAGCGATCAGGATGACCGACTCGCTTTCCTCAAAGCCGTCCATCTCGACCAGCAGCTGGTTGAGCGTCTGCTCGCGCTCGTCGTGACCGCCGCCCAAGCCAGCTCCGCGCTGACGTCCCACGGCATCGATCTCATCGATGAAGATGATCGACGGGGCCTGGGACTTGGCCTCCTTAAAGAGGTCACGCACACGGCTGGCGCCGACACCTACGAACATCTCGACAAAGTCGGAACCCGAGATGCTAAAGAACGGCACGCCCGCCTCGCCGGCAACGGCCTTGGCCAGCAGCGTTTTACCGGTGCCCGGAGGGCCAACCAGCAACACGCCACGTGGGATCTTGGCGCCCAGCTTGCGATAGCGATCCGGATCGCTCAAAAAGTCACGGATCTCCTCGAGCTCCTCGACTGCCTCGTCCACTCCGGCAACGTCTTCAAACTTGACCTTGGGGCGTGTAGCCTCGTTGGTCTTGGCGTTGGTCTTGCCAAACTGCATGTTCCTGTTGTTGGCGCCCATCATCTGGCGCATAAAGTAGAACATGATGGCGATAAGGGCGATCGTCGGAAGCACACTCATCGCCAAGTCGCCCCAAAAATCGGGATCGTTGGTGTTGACGATGTACTTGGTATCGGGGTGCTCCGCCATGAGCTCGGCAAGCGAATCGGAGCCGACATAGGTCGAAGAGAAGCTCTTGAGCTCGCTCGTATCGCCCTTGGCCTTTTTTGTCTTCCAGTAATGACCCGTCACGCTTCCGTCTTGAACCGTATAGGTCAGATCTTCGACGCGATCCTGCTTGATGGCGCTGACCATCTCGCTCGTCGCGAGCTTAACGGTATTGCTGGAGCTGGCAAAGCCGGAACCCATATTAAAGAAGGCATAGCCCAGAAGCGCGCAAGCCAAAAGAAAATACAGCCAGCCCGTACGCGTGGGCTTCTTGCCTCCGGGCATCCCCGGGATCTTTGGGTCCCGGGGAGTCTGGGAATTGTTGTCGTTACGGTCGTCGGGCATCTTACGAATAAACCTCCGGTTTCAAAATGCCCAGATACGGAAGGTTGCGATAGCGCTCGGCATAGTCGAGGCCGTAGCCCACCACAAAGGCATCGGGGCAATGGGTTCCAACATACTTGGGCGTGATGGCCGAGACGCGGTCCTCAACGTCCTTCCACAGGAAGGCGGCGACCTCCAGAGAAGCGGGCTTGCGGCTCTCGAGGTTCTTCATCAGATACTTGAGCGTCAGGCCCGAGTCCAGAATGTCCTCGACGATCAGCACGTCGCGACCGCGGATGTCAATATCCAGGTCCTTAATGATACGCACGATACCCGAGGACTTCACACCGTCGCCGTAGCTCGAAACAGCCATGAAATCGATGTTGGTCGGCAGCTCGATTTTACGCATCAGGTCGCCCATAAAGACCACGGCGCCGCGCAGGACCGCAATCAGCACCAGATCCTTACCCGCGTAGTCGCGCGTAATCTCCTCGCCCAGGCGAGAGACGATACCGTCGATATCCTCCTGCGTGAACAGAACCTTCTCGATATCCGGATGTTGAGAAGTCATGACAACCCTTTCTTGTGCTTATCGCCCACACACCGCCGTATGGACGCGAACTACACATTCTAGCAGCGCACGGGGTAAATTTACCAGCCCGTGCGCCATCAGCGCGGGAATACCGTCAACGTCGCACAGAATAGCAGGCGTGGGACGCTATTCCGCATCGACCACGCGGAGCAGATATGCCACGCGCGTTGCGGCCGTGCACTTAAAACGCTCGTCCGCGCGAACTCCGGCGACCCACACCACGGCACCCCCCGGCGCCGTCCTCACCATGGGCACGCCGGCGCGCTCGGAAACGGGAATGCGAGCCTCACCTAGCAAATCGGATACTTTCTTGCTTCGGCCACTCATCCCTAACGGGCACATCACGTCTCCCGGCGCGGGACCGTCCACCCACAGGCGCGCCAATCGCGCCTCGGCAGGGATCTCGCCACGCGAGCCCGACAGGATCCGCTCACTATCGCTGTCGGCAAAACCCAGGGCAGCCGCGTCTACCAAAGCTGTCACTTCCCCGGCAGCCGCAAGCTCACGGGCGCGGCGCACGATATCGCATCCCGGCTCAACAGCCATCGGTTCTGTGACCAGCATACGTCCCCCGCCCAACGGCAAACGACCGGGTACGGTAACCCAGTCCGCGACCAGGCCCTCGCGAGCCGCCGGCGCCTTAAACGCCAGCATGCCAAACTCAATGCGTGCGTCAATCCCCGCCGGAAGCGTGACCGAGCCGGTGCCCTCGGCAACGCAGGAAAGGACTCGCTCCACATGTCGCATCTCGGGACGAGCGTCCGGATCGATGCGCTTAATCGCCAGTCGCACGATGCGCCGCGCGATTACCACCTCGGCCGCAGCCAGGCGCCTGGCATCGAGCACCAGCGCACCCGCTGCCTCTTTGCGCAAACAGCTTCGAAACGCCTGTGCCGAAAGCTGAGACAAAAACGCGTCCTCATCGCCTAAGATCTCGCAGGCGGCGCCAATCGTCTTGCAGACGCTCGCGTTGCGCTGCGCCACCACTGGCATTACTCGATGGCGCACGTAGTTTCGCAGATACGAGATATCCTCATTGCTCTCGTCTTCACGCCACGGCTGACCATGTACCTGTAGATAGCCCACGAGCTCGCCATGAGTTAGGTCGAGCAAGGGACGTACCACGATATTCCTCCGGCGAGGAATGCTCGATAGGCCAGCGGGCCCCGAACCCTTAATCGCGTTCATCAAAAACGTTTCCGCGCGATCCGAAGACGTGTGCGCGGTGCAGATACGAGCCGCCGTTCGCGGTGCCCCCGTCTGGGCGCAGAGCTCGCGAACATACCTCCGCGCCGCGGCATAGCGCACTTCGCGGGCCGCGGCCTCAATATTGCCCGACTCCCCATCAAAATAAGCGTGCTCCACGCACAGCGGTAAACCATTTTTCGCGCAGAGCTCACGCACAAAGGCCTCGTCGCCATCGGACGCCTTGCCGCGCAGATGATGGTTTACATGCAGCACATGCAGGCGCTCGCGAGCAATGGGGGCAACACCGCGCCCGTCTTGGATATCCAGCTTTGATGTGCACGCCATAAGAAGCAGTGCCGTCGAGTCCGCGCCGCCTGATACCATGAGCACGACAGGAGCAGCCTGCTGCCTCGTTCGGGTCTCATCGACTGCCCCGGGCACGGCATGGTGTCCGTAATGCTGTGATACCGTAGGCATTTGCTTCCTCCTCTATTCGTCCGCACCCATTGTATCCTTTGGAATCTTATGTCTCGTCTGCACCTTCATATCCTTGGCAGCGGCTCAAAAGGCAACTGCGCGCTCATCGAAGGCCCCCGGGGGCTCATCATGATTGACGACGGTCTTTCTCGCCGCGAGACATTAAAGCGCATGGCAGAACTGGGACTCTCGGCAGACAACGTCTCGGCTCTTCTCATTACTCATGAGCATGGCGATCACATCAAGGGTCTCGATGTCTGGTGCAAGCACTGGCACGGTCCCCTCTTTGCCAGCAGGGGCACACTTTCGAGCAAAGAAAATCTTTCGCATCTGCCTGTCGAGGAATTCGACCCCGGTGACACCCTATCCATTGCCGGCATCCACGTGCAAACCTACTCAACATCACACGATGTCATAAATCCAATCGGCTTTCGATTCGACGCCCTCGATGATTCCATCGGCTTTGCTACCGACACCGGAGAGCTATCGAGCCAAGCCATGAACACCCTCAAAGATTGTCGAGTCCTCGCGCTCGAAAGCAACCACGATGTGACCATGCTGCGCGAGGGAGAATATCCCCGCTTTCTTCAGGAGCGCATCCTGTCTGCAAGGGGACACCTCTCCAACGGCCAAGCCGCCGAAGCCGCGCGCGAACTTGTTACCGATCGCACCGAACAGCTCATTGCCATGCATATCAGCCAAGACAACAATCGTCCGAGCCTTACCGTCAAAAGCTATGCCAAAGCTCTAGCCGCAACCCTGGATGACGAGCTCGGCAGCTCCGCCACCCTTCTCCAAGGATCGCGAAAACTCTCGATACGCCCCGCAAGCCAGTATCGGCCAGCAACCATTCAATAGACTGTCCTAAACAGCAAAAGGGGCCGGGAATCGCTTCCCAGCCCCTTTTGTTGTCTTTTAATAGCGAAGAACACCAACGAAGTTATTCGATGGAGATCTTCGTAACGTTCTTCTTCTCGACGATCTTGGGAACCGTAACGGTCAGGATGCCGTCAGCGTACTTAGCCGAGAGGCCCTCGCTCGAAGCGTCCTTAAGATACACGCCACGCGTCGCGCTGTACGAGCTGAACTCCTTCTGCAGGAAGTTCTTGCCCTCGTTCTCCTCGTCTTCCTCGACATTCACGCTAATGGACAGACGGCCCTCGTTAAGCTCGACATCGATATCGTCCTTGGCGACGCCGGTCAGATAAGCCTTGACCTCATAGCCATCGCCCTTATCCTCAACGTCAACGGGGAACGCCTTAGAGGCAATCGAGCTGTTCGCTAGGTCGCTCATATCATCAAACAGATCGAACAGCGAGCTTGCAGAGGGACGAACGCCAAAAACCGAACGATAAGGAACCATGCTTGCCATGTTTACCACTCCTTTATAGGACTGCCGAGTCATCTTCCAGGTGACTGGGACTTCTTTTGACGCTCTTATATATGCCCACCCAGTGCTCATATATACATCGACTATAAAGTTTTTTGAGTCCAGTACTATAAGCATATCTAAGTGCGTATGACTCAGGTTTTAGGAAGGTTAAGGTTCTTTGAACCAGAGCTTAAATACCGAGTATGTCCCCAGCTACAAATAACAAGGGGCTTACAATGAGCGCGTACACGTTGTTGGTAACGAGCTAAAGGGCATCATGGACGACCAAAACCAGAACAAAATGTTTATGCCGACGCAGGGGGAAGATACTTCCACGCAGCCGCCACGGTTCCATCGCCCCCACATCTCGCAAGAGCCCATTAATGATCCGGAGCCCGAGTATGTGACGAGAAATCGATATCAAACGCTCGAGGATGCCCAAACGGGACGTAAACATATGGGCGTCGCCTCGGGAGACCCCGTATATCTGAAAGACGCACCATTATCTAAAAACAGCGCAGCTAGTGATGAGCCGATGAAAGCATCCGCCACTTATCAACAAAGATGTCCTCGACCAAAGCAAACCTTGACGAATTCGGCTCGCTATCTCGAAACGCCAAAACAGGGAAAATCAATCTTCGTTTCGTCAAGTAAACGACGCAAGCAGCATCGACTGACAATCCTGCTTTTGATCATTGTGGCCATAGCAGTTGCCCTTGTTATTCGTTTTATTTTCTTTAAATAAAAGCTCAATACCAAAAAGAATTAAATCGTCTGGCGTAAATGAGTTATTTATGCCCCGCAAACGCAAAAAAGGGGGAGGCCGCGAGGCCTCCCCCTTCTCAGTTCAAGCGTACGGCTCGGTGCCGTCCACCGGTCAGCGGCGCCCTGGCCTCCCACGGGCTGACCCCGCAGTACTCTCGGCGCGATGGGGCTTAGCTTCCGGGTTCGGAACGGGACCGGGCGTGCCCCCCATGCTCTGGCCGCTGACCGGTGGGCGGCGCCCACCGTTACGGTGTCCTGGGTCTCACCTTACACGTGCCCTGGGGGCCGCATGGCGCATAGGGGAGGTGACTCGGGGGCATCCTCGTGCCCGGACCGCGCATGAGCGCTCAGTCCCGCGGGCCGCGAGGTGCGGTTCCGGAAGAGCTCGGGCGATTAGTGCGGCTCGGCTGAGGACGTCGCCGCCCTTGCACCTGCCGTCTATCGACCAGGTAGTCTACCTGGGCCCTTACCGGAAGGAGAACTAATCCCTGGAACGGCTTCCCGCTTAGATGCCTTCAGCGGTTATCCGCGCCGCACGCGGCTACCCGGCCGTGCCGTTGGTCGACAACCGGTTCACCGGAGGTGCGTCCACCCCGGTCCTCTCGTACTGGGGGCAGCCTCCATCGATTCTCCTGCGCCCACGGAGGATAGGGACCGAACTGTCTCACGACGTTCTGAACCCAGCTCGCGTACCGCTTTA
>UQPP01000019.1 GCA_900543025.1 uncultured Collinsella sp. | reverse complement strand
ATTTGCGCAGGTGAATTGCATATTTGTTAGAATGGCGTTAACCGTAGGTTTACACTGTGCGATGCAGCTCATTCTCAATTGAGCGTGTGACCTGCGAAAACAACCCCCTGTGGCACCATGCGGTCACGGGCGCGAAAACGGGAGATTGACGTGTACGATCGACGACTTGAGGCCATATCGGCCGCCGCGGAGCTGGGAAGCTTCTCTCGGGCGGCGGCAAAATTGCGCGTGTCGACTCCGGCGCTCGTCAAGCAGGTGTCGGGATTTGAGGCCGAGTTCGGCATCACGCTGTTCGAACGCTCGCACTCGGGCGTCAAGGTGACGCCGGCGGGTGCTCTGCTGGTGGATGACGCGCGCTCGATCATGCGGCAGTCCGAGGACGCGCTGCGCCGTGCCCGACGCGCGGCGGGCGATGGCGGTGCCGTGCGTCTGGGCGTGTCGATGATGTGCCCGGGGCGCCAAACGCTGTCGATGTGGTCGGGCATCCACGATTTGGAACCGTCGCTGCGATTTGAGATTGTGCCGGTAAGCGACCTCTATGACGAGCGCGAATCCGTCATGCGCGGCTTGGGCCGCGAGGTCGATGTGGTGCAGTCGAGTTTTTCGACCCCACGCTGGGGCGACGCCTGCCAAAAGCTCCGCATCGTCAACGTGCCGTTTTATATCGACCTGCCGCGCACGAGTCCGCTGGCGCGCAAGAATCGCATTACGGTCGCCGACTTGGAGGGTATGCGTCTGTGCGTACTCCGTCACGGCAACGATGCCATGGACAGCCTGCGCATTGACCTTTTGGCCGACGGCGGCGTGGACGTGATCGACGTGGATAGCTTCGACTTTGCGCTCTTTAACGAGGCGGAGGAAAAGGGCGATGCGGTGCTCACCTGCGGAGCGTGGTCGGGGGTGCACCCGGCCTTTGTAGGCGTGCCTTTCCTGTGCGGGCGAGAGGTGCCGGTCTTTTTGCACTATCCGCTCGAGCCAACCCTCCAAGTCCAAAAATTCGTCAACGCCATGGCCCAACTTCTCAAATAGCTCATTTGGGACGGGGCTTTTTGACTCCTTACAAAATGAGGCCCTGGCCAAACGGCCAGGGCCTCACCACTTCTTTTCAGGCTGCGAGAAAAGACTGTGTGCGTAGGACCTCCCCGAGGGAGACGGGGTGTTTGCTCCGCGCGCAGTTTCGCAGCGAAGCGAGAATGTTTGAGCACGGAGTAAACACCCCGTCTCCCTCGGGGAGGTCCGTTGGGAGCGTAGGGGCTGTTTTGAGCTACTCCAGCTCAAACGCTCCGGTATAGAGCTGGTAGTAATACCCGCGCTTGGCGATAAGCTCGTCGTGGTTGCCGCGCTCGATGATGCGGCCGTGGTCCAGGCAGATGATCGCATCGGAGTTGCGTACGGTGGACAGGCGGTGCGCGATGACAAACGTCGTGCGGCCTTCCATGAGCTTGTCCATGCCGGCCTGCACGATAGCCTCGGTGCGGGTGTCGATGCTCGATGTGGCCTCGTCCAGAATCATTGCCGGCGGATCGGCGACGGCGGCGCGTGCAATCGAGATCAGCTGACGTTGGCCCTGCGACAGCTGCGCCCCGTTGCCGGTGAGCATGGTGTCGTAGCCGTCGGGCAGGCGGGTGATAAAGTCGTCCGCGCCCGCGAGCTTGGCCGCCGCGATGCACTCCTCGTCGGTGGCATCTAGGTTGCCGTAGCGGATGTTATCCATCACGGTGCCGGTGAACAGGTTTACGTCCTGCAGCACAACGCCCAGCGAGCGGCGCAGATCGGCCTTGCGAATCTTATTGACGTTGATGCCGTCGTAGCGGATCTTGCCGTCGGCAATGTCATAGAAGCGGTTGATGAGGTTGGTGATGGTCGTCTTGCCGGCACCGGTGGCGCCGACAAACGCGACCTTCTGGCCCGGCTTGGCAAACACGGACACGCCGTGCAGCACCTCGTGGTCGGGCGTGTAGCCAAAGTCCACATTGTCCATGACCAGGTCGCCGCGCAGCGGCACGTACTCGATCTCGCCGGTTGCGCGGTGCGGGTGTTTCCATGCCCACATGCCGGTGTGGTGGTCGGCCTCCTCGAACTCCCAGGTCTCGGGGTTCACTTGCGCGTTGACGAGCGTCACGTAGCCTTCGTCGGCCTCGGGTTTCTCGTCGATGAGTTCAAAGATACGGTCGGCGCCGGCGAGGCCCATGACCACGGCGTTGATCTGCTGCGAGATCTGGCCGATCTGTCCGCAGAACTGCTTGGTCATGTTGAGGAACGGCACCACGACGGTGATGGACAGCGCCATGCCCGAGATGCTCAGGTTGGGCACGCCCAGCGCCAGGAAAATGCCGCCTGCCAGTGCGACCAGCACGTAGAGCAGGTTGCCCAGGTTCATAAGGATGGGCATGAGGATGTTGGCGTACATGTTGGCCTTTTGCGAGACCTCGAAGAGCTTTTCGTTGCGCTCGTCAAAATCGGCCTCGGCTGCAGACTCGTGGCAGAATGCCTTGACGACCTTCTGACCGTTCATGACTTCCTCGATATGGCCCTCGACCACGCCGAGCTCGGTCTGCTGTGCAATAAAGAAGCGCGCGGAGTTGGAGCCGAGCAACTTGGTCATAAAGGTCATAAGGGCGACGCCGGCAATAATGACCAGGCACATCCACACGCTGTAGTAAAGCATGATAAAGAACACCGTGGCGATGACGATGACCGTCATGAGCAGGTTGGGCAGCGACTGGCTGATCATCTGGCGCAGCGTGTCGATGTCGTTGGTGTAGTGGCTCATGATGTCGCCGCGCTGGTGCGTGTCGAAGTAGCGGATCGGCAGGTCCTGCATGCGGTTGAACATCTTCTCGCGCAGCTTCTCGAGCGAGCCCTGCGTGACGATGGCCATGGCGCGGTTCCAGAACAGCGAGGACAGGATGCCGACGCCGTAGATGCAGGCGAGGGTGGTCACGAGCTGCAGAATCTTGGGCTGCGCGGTCGTCCAGTCGCCCGACTGCCACGATTCGCTAATAATCTGCAGGGCGCTCTGAAGGAAGGTCGCGCCGATGGAGTTGATGATGGCGCAGAGCACCACGCCGGCGACGACGAGGGGCAAAAGCACGGGGTAGAAGCCAAAGAGCGTCTTGATGAGGCGCGACATGGTGCCGCCCTTGCGGTTGAGCGCGCGTTCGGCGGTCGTTGCCTTACTCATGTGCCTCGCCTCCTTCCTGGGTCTGAGCTTGCGTTACGGATACCTCGGTGCCGGCTTCGACGGCCTCTTCGCCTTCGGCAGACATCTTGTTTTGCGAGGTGAAGGTCTCGCGGTAGATCTCGCTCGTCTTGAGCAGCTCGTCGTGGTTGCCGATCTGAGCGATACGGCCACCCTCCATGACGATGATGCGGTCTGCGTCCTGCACGGAGCTGATGCGCTGGGCGATGATGAGCTTGGTCGTGTTGGGCAGATAGCTTGCCAGTCCTGCGCGGATCTTGGCGTCGGTCTTGGTGTCGACGGCGCTGGTGGAGTCGTCCAGGATCAAGATCTTGGGGCGACGCAGCAGGGCACGCGCAATGCACAGGCGCTGCTTCTGACCGCCGGAAACATTGGAGCCGCCCTGTTCGATCCAGGTGTCATAGCCCTTGGGGAAGCCGTCGACAAACTCGTCGGCGCAGGCCAGATGCGCGGCCTCGCGGACCTCTTCGTCGGTGGCGTTCGGGTCGCCCCAACGCAGGTTCTCGGCAATCGTGCCGCTAAACAGCACGTTTTTCTGCAGCACCATGGCCACCTGGTGGCGCAGGGCGTCCAAGTCGTAGTCGCGCACATCCACGCCGCCCACGCGCACGGTGCCTTCGGTGGCGTCGTACAGGCGGGCGATGAGGTTTACAAGCGTGGACTTGGCCGAGCCGGTGCCGCCAATGATGCCGATGGTCTCGCCGCTCTTAATGTGCAGGTCGATATCGTCGAGCGCCTGGCGTTTTGCGTGCTCGGAATACTTAAAGCTCACGTGGTCAAAGTCGATGGAGCCGTCGGCGACCTCGAGTACGGGCTCGGCGGGATCGGCGATCGTGGGCTCGGCGGCCAGCACCTCGGTGATGCGGTGGGCCGATTCGTCGGCCATGGTCACCATGACAAAGATCATCGACAGCTGCATCAGGCTCATGAGGATTTGGAAGCCATAGGTAAAGATCGAGGAGAGCTGGCCCACGTCGAACAGCGTGCCCTGGCTCGTGATGATGAGCTTGGAGCCCAGGTAGATGATGACGACAAACGCGCCGTTGACGCAGATGTTCATCATGGGGTTGTTAAAGGCGAGCAGCTTCTCGGCGCGGGTGAAGTCCATCTGGACGTCGCGCGCGGCGGTCGCGAACTTCTCCTTCTCAAAGTCTTCGCGCACGTAGCTCTTGACCACGCGCATGCCGGTGACGTTTTCCTCGACGGACTCGTTAAGGGCGTCGTACTTGTGGAACACGCGCGAGAAGATGGGGCGCACCTTAAAGATGATAAAGAACAGCCCAAAGCCCAGCAGCGGAATGATGACCAGGTAGACCATGGCGACGCTGCCGCCCATGATAAATGCCATGGTAAAGGCGAAGACCAATACCAGCGGCGCGCGCACGGCGATACGGATGATCATCATAAAAGCCTGCTGAACGTTGTTGATGTCGGTGGTCAGGCGCGTGACGAGCGAGGAGCTCGAGAACTCATCGATGTTGGCAAAGCTGAACGTCTGGATCTTGTAGAACAGGTCGTGACGCAGGTTCTTGGCGAAGCCGCAGCTCGCATGGCTGCAGGTGACGCCGGCAGCGGCGCCAAAGGCAAGCGACGTCAGCGCGATGAGCACCAAAAAGCCTGCGGTGGGAAGCATCTCGGCTACGGTGGCACCGTCTTTGATGGCGTCGATCAGGTTGGCGGTGATAAATGGAATCAGCATCTCGCAGAGCACCTCGCCAAGCACGAGCAACGGCGTGGCAACGGTGACTTTCATATAGTCGCGGATGCTGCCCATAAGGGTTTTAATCATCCAGTTCCTCCCAGGTTTTGCGGATTTTCTCGAGCATTTCGGCGAGCTGCTCGCGCTCGTCGTGGGTGAGGGCACTAAAGGCCTGCTCTCTAAAGCGAATGCGGGCGGCCTGCTCAACGCGGGCCTTTTCCCATCCCGCTTCGGTCAGGCGGATGGTGAGCTGCCGACGGTCTTTGGGATTGCGGTTGCGCTCGATAAGACCGCCCATTTCGAGCTTGGACAGAATCTCGGAAAGGGATCCCGGCTTGAGGTCGAAGTGCATGCCAAGTTCCTGTTGGGACAGTTCGCCGGTAGGCTGCTTGGCGAGCAGGCAGACGATGGGCGCCTTGCCGGATATGCCGCCGCCGTGAAAATGCATGTAATGGCCGCAAAACCCCAGCCCATGGAGGATTCTCTTGGCGAGACGGTCCTCCTTGGACTGGGTCTCGGGCTCGTCTGCCGGCCGTGAGGGGTCGCCGCTGGGTTCATGTGGATAGGCGAGTGGTTCAACACACATATCTAAGCTTCGCTCCTTTCTTTAGTTAGGTAGAGGGATTGTTTTGTGCCTAACTAATCTAGGAGCGTGAGAAATAAATGTCAAGGTACCAAACTAGTGGTTACGCGGTTTTACCAAACCGCGTAACGGCTCGACGCTGCAAACCCGCCAGAGCGGCAATCTGCCTTTCAACTTCGGCGGCATGACCAGAAGGTCAATGCCGCCTTGTTTCAAGGCACCTTGCTCGCTCTGACGGGTTTTCGCTGACTTCGCCAAAACATCGGCGTTGCCCTTGTTGGGATAGTCGTTGGGGACGCTCTTGTTGAGTGATCCGTGGGGGACGGAGGAAAAAGGGATCATTTTGGGCTGCGGTGACACCCTTCCGAAGTTGCTTTGCCCAAAACTATGCCGGATTACGACGATGAATTCGAAATCTCAGACCTCGCTATTGTTTTTCGGAAAATCACAAGCTGTCTACCTGCGGTTTTGCTGGAGTGCAATTCGTTGTGGTTGGAGACTGGCGGTTTATCGTAGTAATCCGGCATAGTTTTGGAATGGTAGTAAATAGATGGCAGCTGCTGTGCCGCTACCGCCGAGATTTGCCTCCCATTTCCGAAACCTTTCCGCAACAATTTGACCTCCACGGCGCCAGCGCCCGCCCGCCGTGCTCCCTGCGCTACACTTAGTCGCACTGTGGCGCCGTCGCGCCGCGCCCGACCCAAGGGGGACACTCATGAAGAACACTCAGCTGCTGCTGATCAACGATATGTGCGGTTACGGTAAGGTCGCGCTTTCTGCAATGCTGCCGGTGCTGTCGCACATGGGCTATCGCATCCACAACCTGCCGACGGCCCTCGTTTCCGATACGCTCAACTACCCCAAGTTTTACATCCACGACACCACGGAGTACGTGCGTCAGAGTCTTGCCATCTGGGAGGAGCTCGGCTTTGAGTTCGACGCTATTTCGACCGGCTTTATCGTGACCGAGGAAGAGACGCGCATCATTTCGGACTTCTGTCACCGTCGCGCGCAAAAGGGCACCAAGGTGTTCGTCGACCCCATCATGGGCGACAACGGCAAGCTCTACGCCGGCGTGCCCGAGTCCACGATCGGTCTCATGCGCAGCCTGCTCGAGTGCGCCGACTATGCGGTGCCAAACTACACCGAGGCGTGCCTGCTCACCGATACGCCCATTGCCGAGCAAATCACGCCCGATGAGGGCCGCGCTCTTGTGGATGCCGTGCGTGCCCTGGGCGCCAAGTCGGTGGTCATTACGAGCGCCGTAGTCAATGGCACGAACGCGGTTATCGGTTACGACCATGTGGCGGGGGAGTACTTTACGATTCCCTTTGAGCTCATTCCGGTCTATTTCCCGGGCACGGGCGACACGTTCTCGGCGGTGCTTGTCGGCCGCGTTATGGCAGGTTGGAGTCTGCAGCGCGCGACGTCCGATGCCATGCGTGTGGTGGCTGAGCTTATCGAGCGCAATGCCGACCAGGAGGATAAGTCCGCCGGCCTTCCCATCGAGGCCTGCCTGGATGTGATTGACCATGAGTAACGCTGGCGAGGGCGGCGCCAAGCCTGCGGGCGAGAGCAAGCCGCTCGGCGCGCCGCGGGGCAAGCGTCCGCGTATCCGCGTGAGCTGCGTAGACCAGCTGGGTGCGTGCCGCTGCCACCATGGTCACAAGCCGGGCGACGTTTTTGACTTCGACCGAGACCGCGGCAAGATGTGCGCTATGGCCTGCCATGTGGGCTTTCCCTATATCGATATCCTGCGCTATGGCGGAACCGTGCCTGGCAACGAGCCTGGTACGGCAAAGTTCTGTTGCCCCGAGGTAGATACGCTGAACGTTTGGCTTGCCGAGATCGTTGACGAATAGTCGAGCGTGGATTTTCTCCTGCCGAGATAATGAGTGTGGATTTTCTCCCGTTTAGAGCGCCATTTTGCGCTCAAAGTGGAAGATTATCCACGCTCAATTTGTATACGGGAGAAAATCCACGCTCGTTTTATGCCGATGGCGTGGCCCGTGTGCCCGCGCCGCCCGAGCGCCTACAGCTGCTCGAGCATAGCGGTGCAACCGGCGAGTACATCGCGGTAGGTGGCGTCGAAATTGCCGGTGTACCAGGGGTCGGCCACGCCGCCAGGGCGATCGGTCCAATCGAGCAGGCGCGAGATCTTGCCATCGGGGTCCTTCCCAAAAATTCGGTACAGGCCGCGGGCGTTCTCGTCGTCCATATAGACAATGTGGTCCCAGTCGCCATACTCCGCGCGATGCACCTGACGTGCGCGATGTGCGACGACGGGAATCCCGACCTCGCGCAGCTTGGCAACGGTACCGTGATGTGGCGGGTTGCCGATCTCCTCGGTCGAGGTCGCGGCGGAATCAATGACAAACTCGCCCGCGCGCCCGGCGCGGTGCACCAGCTCGGTAAACACCGACTCGGCCATCGTCGAGCGACAGATGTTTCCGTGGCAGATAAACAGTACACGTTGCATATGCGGTTTCCTTTCGATCGCCATCATCGAGCTCGAGTATCGCATCTACGCTTAGGCCTGCGCCCTTGCTCGCCTGCGCTCCCAGCGAGCCAACCTAATCGTCACCAGCGTGAGCGCCCAGGCTACAAGCGAGAACGCGGCGCCCACGGCGCCCACGTGCGCAATGCCAATGCCGCTTACCACGGCGCCGCCCACTGCGGTGCCAAACGAGATGCCGACGTTAAACGCCATGGGCTCGACCGAACTTGCGAGTACCATCGACTTGGGGTGGCGGCTGCGTGCCACGTCCATAAAGTGTGTGATGCACGACACTGAGAACAGGTACATGAGCAGCGCCAAGCTAAAGACAAAGACCAGCGCGAGCGGCATGGTGCCGCCCACAGCAAACAGCCCGAGTAACGCCGCAGCCTGCAGCACAAACGTAACCAGCAGTGCCTTCATGCCAAAGCGCGCATCGATCCACCCGCCCAGGATGTTCGAGATCAGGCAGAACACGCCGTAGGCCATAAGCGTGGTGCTCGCCTGAACGGTGCCCATGCCCAGCACCTGCTCAAGATAAGGCGTCACGTAGCCGTAGAATACGTAGACCGAACCCACGCCAAAGAAGAAGATGAGCATGCCGGTGATGATACTCGGCTCGCGTAGTAGCCCCGCCTGCTCGCGGAAGGTGGCGGGCTCATCGGTCTGCCCGGCGCGAGGCATAAACACCACGAGCGCGCTGCAGATCAAAACGGCAAAGGCCAGCGTGCCGTACATGGCAACGTGCCAGTCGAGCGTGTCGGCCACAAACTTGCCAATCGAAGTGACAAAGACCATCGCCACGGAAAACGCACCATATACCACCGAGATGGCAAGCGAAGTTTGCTGCGGGGACAGAAGCTCAGGGATGTACGTCACGCCCACGGCGAGCAGCGCGCCCGAGACAGAGCCCAGGACAATGCGCGAGATAAAGAGCACTTGGAAGTTGGGTGCTAGCGCCATAGCCAAATTGCCGAGCACAAAGACGATGCTATAGCACACGAGCAGCTGGTAGCGGCGGAATCGCCCCGTGCTGAGCGCGAGCACCGGCGTCGCGATAGCGTAGACGAGCGCAAACACGCTGATGAGCTGGCCCGCAGTGGCAAGTGATATGCCGAGTTCCGTTGCCAAGTCGCTTTCGATGCCGATGACCACGAACTCGGAGCAGCCGAGCGAGAATCCCAACAGCACGAGCAGCGCCAGGCAGAGCTTGGTGCGCGCGGGGGAGAGCGCGGCGGCGGTTGGCTTACTTTTAGGCGTGGTTGCGGCGGTCAAGGTTGTCACTCCAATGTCGCATGAATAAGCGGGATTCAATCCCTGCAACTCTAACAGAATGTGACAAAGGGGCAGTCCCTTTGTCACATGGAGGGCTTGCCTGTATAGTCGCAATACAGGCGAAGATGGTCTCAGGTACATCGCGGGCGGCAGGAGATTCCATGGGCATGCACACGACAAAGGTTGCAGTGGGCGAGGGCAAGTTTGCGCTCGAGGCCCAGCTGACGGTGACGCCGCGAGGCATGGCGGTGTACGCCTGCTCGCCGGAGTTTGCGCACCTGGGCGCCACGGCGCAGGCCATTCCGCGCCCCGAGCCCGGCCGTACGGCAACGGTGAGCATCCTGGCCGTTCCGTGCCATCGAGACGAGATCCCGGCGCACGATATCGCGGCGGCGCTGGCCACGCGCTTTGGCGTGCCGGTAGTTGCAAGCACGGGTTTTCATGTTGAACAAGCGAGCGGTGACGACCTGCAGCGCGTGCTCGACACCACCAAGGAGCTCATCGCCGCGCTCGAGGAAGCCGCAGCCCGCATTCTGCGCGCCGGCTGGGATGAGGGCGGTGCGGGCGCCGAGGTCGTGGCGGTCGATGCTGCGACCGGCGAGGCGCTTGGCCCCGTCGACCGCATCGAGGCCCATGCTGGTGAGGGCATCCTGCATCAGGCATTTCTGACGCTTTTGGTCGAGGGCCGGGGCGAAGACGCGCGCCTGCTGCTCTGTCGCCGCAGTCCGCTCAAGCGCCTGTGGGGCGGGGTGCTGGCCGATAGCTGCGCCGGCCATCCGCTCCCCGGGGAAGACGTCGCGGCCGCCACGGCGCGCCGCATCAACGAAGAGCTCGGCATTACGCGCGAGCCCGATCAGCTCAAGCACCTCGGACACGTGGTGTACCGCGAGGACCACGGCGACGGTCGCTGCGAGTGCGAATGGTGCGAGGTCTACCTTGCCCATGTTGAGCCGGGCGAGCTGCATATCAACCAAGAGGAGATCTCGGAAGTGCGTCGCGTGGCTCCGTCCGAGCTCAAAGGCTACCTGCAGGGTCACCCCGAGCAGCTGGCCCCCTGGCTCCGCGAGGCCCTCGGCGACCCATTCATCCGCACGGCCCTCGCTATGTAAAAAAGACAGTCCCTTTGCCACATCCAAACCGTCACAACATTCGGCGAAAATCTCGAAAACGAGGAAAAGCGTCGAATGTTGTGACGGTTTTTGTCTAGGGAATCGCTTCTCATCCAAAAAATCCGCTTGACTGTATTGCCGCAACACAGCGCAACGTAAGGGGTGTCCGATAACGGGCGCCCCTTTTTAAGCGGCAACATGGCTGCGAATTCGGAGCGCCCCCAACAAGAAAGGTGGGGAGATGGAAGCGGAAAAGAAGGCGTTTAAGATCACCAAGCGCGAAATTGGCTTTGTGCTGGGTATCGTTGTCTTTTTGCTGGTGAAGTTTCTTCCTTTGGCGGAGCTGAGCTCGACGGTCGAGCTCACGGTCGGCGGTCAGACCTGTCTGGCACTGACGCTCGCCACGGTGGTGTTCTGGGCATGCGGCGTGGCACAGCCGGGCTTTGTGGGCCTGCTCTACTGCGCACTGCTCGTCCTGTTCAAGGTGTGCGTGGACGACACGGGCGCCGCGAGCATCTCGGCGACGGTCGCCTCCACGTTTAGCTCGTGGACCAAGGCCACCATGTGGCTCGTCATCGGCGCCTACCTCATCGCCAGCGCGGTCAAGGAGTCGGGCCTGGGCGAGCGCATCGCCTACGCGTTCATGCTCAAGTTCGTGCGCGACGCCAAGTCGCTCATCATCTCGATCTTCGCGCTCACCTTTGTGCTGTCGCTGCTGATCCCGCATCCGTTCCCCCGCGCCTTCCTCATCCTCGCCGTTGTCTCGGTTATTGCCGAGTCCGCCGGCTACGGTGACGACGACAAAGGCAAGCTTGGCTTCCTCGTGTTTGCCGCTGCCGCCCCGGGCTCCATGTTCTTCCTGACGGGCGACTCCACGCTCAACCCGCTCGTTGCGCAGTACAGTGCCGAGGCCGGCGGCATGAGCCCGTCCTTCGTCGACTGGTTCCTGTACATGAGCGTGCCTATGCTGGTTGCGCTGCTGTGCACCCTGTTCCTGGGCCTTTTCCTCTTTAAGCCCAGCAAGGAGCTCGTCTACGATCGCGAGCAGATCGTGGCCAAGCAGGCCGCGCTCGGCAAGCTCTCCGTCAAGGAGACCCGCACCATCGTGTGGCTTGTCATCGCCATCGCGCTGTGGCTCACCGTCTCGGGCGACTATATCGGCTGGGTCACCCTGGCCATTGGCGTTGCTCTCGCCATGCCCATCATCGGCGAAGTCCTCACTCCCGCCAGCTGGAACGCTGTCGACATCAAGTCCCTCATGTTCCTGACGGCCGCCATGGCCGTGGGCTCCGTGGGCGGTGCCACCGGCATGAACGCCTGGATCGCCGACGTCGTGCTCCCCAGCTCCGTGCCCGAGAACATCTTCCTGTTCGCCCTGCTCGTCGCCGCGCTTTCCATGATCATCCACATGTTCATGGGCTCGGTCATGGCAGTGCTCGGCGTGTGCGTGCCGGCGTTCATCAGCTTTGCCGCCGGCTCCAGCGTGAGCCCGCTCGCCGTGGCGCTCATCGTCTTCACGTCCATCAACATCCACTACATCCTGCCGTTCCATAACCTGCCGATCCTTATCGGTGAGGGCAAGGACGCCGGCGGCTACACCTCCAAAGAGGCTATGCGCATGGGCATCCCCCTCACCGCGGTCGTCTTTGTCGTCGTGCTGGTCGAGGCCGCTTGGTTCCACCTCTTTGGCCTGATGTAAGCGGTCGAGCGCCCCGGCTGTAAGCAGCCAAGCGCTTGAACTTCGAGTGGTCGAGCGCTCCATTTGTGAGCGCCGCGGCCCCATTACGTTACCCCGTCCGGCGGCGCCCCGTCGCCGGACACTCTCCCGAAAGGAGTACGCCATGTCCACTACCGATGCTTCCCAGATCCACGACCTGCGTTCCGCGCTCGACTTTTTGCGCGAGATGCCGGGTCAGCTGCTCGAGACCGATACCCAGGTCGATCCCGATGCCGAGGTCTCGGGCGTCTACCGTCACGTCGGTGCCGGCGGCACCGTCATGCGCCCGACCAAAGAGGGTCCGGCGATGGTCTTCAACAACGTCAAGGGCTTTGACGACGCCAAGGTCTGCATCGGCATGCTTGCCAGCCGCAAGCGCGTTGCCGCCCTGCTCGACCTGGACGAGGAGCACCTGGGCCTCGAGATCGGCAAGCGCTTCGAGAACCTGATCGCCCCCGAGCAGATCGCCGAGGGCAAGCACGTCGACTGCCAGGAGGTCGTGTACAAGGCGACCGACGAGGGCTTTGACCTGCGCAAGATCGTTCCCGCTCCCACCAACACGCCCGTTGACGGCGGCCCCTACATCACCATGGGCCTCGCCTACGGCACGAGCCCTGATGGCACCCAGTCCGACGTGACCATCCACCGCTTCTCCTGCGTCGACAAGGACAAGCTCGCCATGTGGATCACCCCGGGCAGCCGTCACCTGGGCGCGTTTTTTGACGAGTACTGCCAGCGCGGCGAGGACATGCCCATCTCCATTTCCATCGGTCTGGACCCCGCCGTGTACATGTGCTGCGGCTTCGAGGCTCCCACCACGCCGCTCGGCTTCAACGAGCTGCAGATCGCCGGCGCCCTGCGCGGCCGCGCCGTCGAGCTTGCCGACTGCGTCACCGTTCCGCAGAAGTGCATTGCCAATGCCGAGTACGTGCTCGAGGGCTACCTCATGCACGACGAGACTATCAACGAGGACGTTAACGGCCATGGCTACGCCATGCCCGAGTTCCCCGGCTACACCGGCGGCGCCAAGGTCTGCCCGGTGATCAAGATCACCGCCGTCACCACGCGCGTCAACCCTATTATGGAGAGCTGCATCGGCCCTTCGCACGAGCACGTGTCCATGGCCGGTATCCCCACCGAGGCCTCCATCTACAAGATGGTCGAGACCGCTATCCCGGGCCGCCTGCTCAACGTTCACGCCGCTCCCTGCGGTGGCGGCAAGTTCCTTGCCATCATGCAGTTCAAGAAGTCGAGCAAAAATGACGAGGGCCGTCAGCGCAACGCCGCCATGCTCGCCTTCTCGGCGTTCTCCGAGCTCAAGCACGTCATCCTTGTCGACGAGGATGTCGACATCTTCGATATGAGCGACGTGATGTGGGCCATGACCACGCGCTTCCAGGCCGACGTGGACCTCATCACCATCCCCGGTTGCCACTGCCACGTGCTCGATCCGTCCAACGACCCCGCGTTCGATCCTTCGATCCGCGAGCACGGTATCGCCTGCAAGGCCATCTTCGACTGCACGGTTCCGTTTAACCTCAAGAAGAACTTCATCCGCTCGCAGTTCATGGAGATCGACAAGGACAAGTGGGCCGCCGAGCTCGCCTTCTAGTAAGTAGCCCTACCAAGTAGTTAAGGAGTTGTCATGCCTGAGTCTTCTGTTCGTCCCCGTCGCATTGTCGTTGGCGTGTCTGGCGCCAGCGGTGCGGCACTGGGCCTTGAATGCCTCAAATGCCTGCGCCAGGCCGGCGCTGAGTCGGCGCTTGTCGTCACGCGCGGGGGAGAGATCACCATCGAGCAGGAGCTCGGCATGACGCTCGACGAGTTTGCGTGCTATGCCGATGTGGTCTACGACAACAAGAACATTGGCGCTGCCATCGCAAGCGGCACCTATCCGGTCGACGGCATGATCGTGGCTCCCTGCTCCATGAAGACGCTCGCCGGCATCGCGAGCGGCTACAGCGAAAACCTGTTGCTGCGTGCGGCCGATGTGCAGATGAAAGAGCAGCGCCGCCTGGTGCTTATGGTGCGCGAGACGCCCTTCAGTGCGATCCATGTCGACAACATGGCACGCCTGGCGCGCGTGCCGGGCGTCATGCTCATGCCGCCCATGCTCACGTTTTACAACGGCCCCGCCACGCTCGATGAGGCGGTGCATCACATCGCCGCCAAGGCACTCGAGGCCGTCGGCGTGTCGTGCGCCAACTATAAGCGCTGGTCATAGGCATCTTTAGGGTAGGATACGAGTAGTGTTTGAGCCCGCTGCCCCTGTGGGCGGCGGGCTTTTCGTGTCAAAGGGTGTGTCGGGAGGACCTATGCAGACGGGTATGTATGCGATTAGCGAGATGGCGAGCTTGTTTAACGTTTCGCGCCAAACGCTCATCTACTACGACAAGATCGGTCTGTTTAAACCCGCCGTGGTTAACGAAAAAGGCTACCGTTTCTATTCGCCCACGCAGATCCCGCTCATGCGTCTGATCTGCATGCTGCGCGACTTGGGACTGGAACTCGATGAGATCGATCGCCTGACCTCGACGTTCGACATTGGAGAGATGACCGATCACCTGCGCTCGCGGGTGCAGGCGCTCGACGAGCAGATTGCCGGGCTCAAAGCCGAGCGCGCGAGCGTGCAGGAGCGGCTGAGTTTTTACGACGAGGCGGTCTATTGGCGCGAGCGCGAGGGCAAACCGGAGCTCAAGCAATTCGAGCGCCGCTACGTGGTCTTTGAGGAGTTCCCGAGCGATATCGAGCGTGGCCGCTCGATGCTGCACCCCACGCTCATGCGGGCGATTCTGCGCATGCGTGCGCTCACGGGCACACGCCCCATGCGCGGTTGGGGCGCCATGCTGCGTCGCGAGGCGCTGCATTCCGACGACCCCATCGCCGGTGCCGGTTCCTTTGCCGTGTTGCCGCGTGGTGCCGAGGAAATACTGCCGAGCGATCCTGCCGAGCTGGCGGAGATTGGCGTCGAGGTGCTGCCCGAGGGCACGTACCTGTGCATGAGTCGCTGGGGCATGCCGTACGAGCCCGAGGGTATCCGCGCCATCGTGGCCTGCATGGACAGGCACGCGCTCCAGCCCATCGGCAATGCTTTCGATTTTTGCTACCTGGACACCACGAGCTACGACGAGTCTCACCAAGAGGACTTCTGCTGCATCCAAATCCCCGTCGCCCTCCAGATGTGACAAAGGGACAGTCTCTTTGTCACATTCGCGGCGTGGCTGCCGCCCAAACCGTCACAACATTCGATGAAAATCTCGAAAACGAGGAAAAGCGTCGAATGTTGTGATGGTTTTCCTATCTGTGCCGGCGAGCCGCCGTGCCGTCTGGGGGTATAAGGCTAGCAAGCGTTTATTTGCGAGGCCTAAGGGGCGCCCCGTATGGATATCGATAACTTTGAATGGTGGTATAGCGAGGGTGAGGCTCCGGACGAGGAATGGGACGAGCCCACGCCGCGTGACGTGTCGAGCGACGAGGACGGGACCGGCAACGACGTCGCCGTCGACTCGGACGCTGCCTCCGACCCTGTCGAGCCCCTGACCTTCGAACAAGCTTGGGCCCAGGCCGAGGCAGACGAGGCCAAGGCTGACGCTACGGCCACGCTCGGCGAGCCGGCCGACATGTCAATCTCGCCGGCAAAGACCCCGCAGCCGCGCCACACCATCGATCCCGGCAGCACGGCATCCTTCAGTATTCTCGACGTGCCCTCGCAGGGTGCTCAGGCGCCCGCGCCCACACGTCGTCCCAATCTGTCTCGCGAGGAAGATGCAGGACGTCGCTCTCCGCTCGGCCCCATCCTTATCGCCTTCATGGCCGGCGTTATCGCATGCTCGGTAATTGGAAACGTCTGGAGCCATGTTGAACAACAGCGAAAAGACGCCGCCAAGGTCGAGATGTCTATCGAGCAATCGCTCGGCCGCACGCGCTCGGTACATGTGTCGGTCGAGGTCAAGGACGGCGCGACGTGGGACACCGCGCGCGGCGACAGCCAAATGCTCATTCACATCGTGGGGCGCACGCTCAAAGGGCAGACGATTGATGAGTATCAATACGTCAATTCGGCTGGTGACGGCATCGAGCTCAAGCCCGGCGACTACGAGCTCACGGTCGATGAACCGCCCGTCGCCACCGACGGCACGCGCTTCCGCGCCTCAAAGCGCATGGTCCCCGTGAGCTTTAACTCACAGGCGCCTGACACGGTCGACACCACACCGCAGGGCGGGTTCGACCTTTACGTGGATGCCCAGTAGGCGCTCGCCGCTCATTCCGCTATGGCTACTCAATAATCGCCTGCCGTCCCGTCCCGCCGCCAAGAGTGGGACAATAGCCCTCGACACTATTGTTTACTTTTGGAGGAAGTAGCATGTCTACCGTCACTACCATCAAGCGCGGCGGCCTCACCGCGGCCATCGATTCCATGGGCGCCCAGCTCACGAGCCTTGCCCTCAACGGCAACGAGTATCTGTGGCAGGGCGACCCCGCCTTTTGGGGCAAGCACGCGCCCATCCTGTTCCCCATTGTGGGCTCGCTGCGCAACAACACGGCAACGTCTGCGGCCGGCACCTGCGAGATGCCGCGCCACGGACTCGCGCGCATTGTCGAGCACAAGCTGGTCGAGGTTTCGGAGGACGGCTCCTCGGTAACGTACGAGATCACCGATACGCCCGAGTCGCTCAAGGCGTTCCCGTTCCACTTTAAGCTCAACATGACCTATGCCCTGACCGGCGACGCTACCCTCACGCAGACCTTTGCCGTCACCAACACCGGCGACGTGGACCTGCCGTTCTCGGTGGGCGGCCACCCCGCATTTAACGTGCCCGCCCCCGGTACCGAGGACGAGGCGTTCGAGGATTACGAGTTGGCGTTTACCGAGGCTTGGACCAACGAGGCTCCCATCATCACGCCCGACGGTCTTATGACGTTCGAGGGCAGCTACAAGGCTCCCGATAACTCGGACGTGCTGCCCATCACGCATCGCAGCTTCGATAACGATGCCATCATGTTCACCGATACCCCGGGCTCCACGCTCACGCTGCGCGGGCGCAAGTCGGGCCACGGCGTCAAGATCGACTTTGAGGGCTTTAAGTACATTGGCGTGTGGTCTGCCGCCAACGACGCTCCGTTTGTGGCGCTCGAGCCCTGGACCGGTCATACCACCATGGACACCGAGGACGATGTCTTTGAGCACAAGGTCAACACCATCACCTTGGCTCCCGGCGCTACCGACAAACGTAGCTTTAGCGTCACCTTGCTCTAGAGGTTCCGCCGTTCTGACGAACGGCGGGCCGGTCGACGCTGCGCGCCGCCCAGAGCGACAATTTGTCATTCAAAAGGCATGGCATGACCAGAAGGTCTATGCCTTGCCTTTTTCATGCCAACTTGTTTGCTCTGGGCGGCGCTCGCTGGCATTGCCAAAACATCGACGCTCCCAATGACTACCGTGTGTCTATTAATTTTTCGAGCTTGTACTGCGCTGCTGGTCGCTGGCGTATATCCTGTTAAGTCGTCAGCATACGATTCAACAGGGAAGGCAGATTATGCATTCTCCCCAACAGTGCGATGCGCAGCGCCAGCCGGTATGCAGCCGTCGCATCTTTTTGGGTAGCGCTCTCGCTGCGAGCGCTTCCGTCGTCGCCGGCGCGCTCGCCGGCTGTCAGCGTCCGTCCACGCTCAAAGTGGTTCAGCCCACGACGGGCGGCGGTCGCGACGACCTGTCCGATTCCGTGATCGGCAAGGACAAGATCCGCATTGGCATGGAGGCGGCCTACGCCCCGTACAACTGGCAGGTTTCCGAAGCCAGTGAGTACACCATCCCCATCGACAACGTGCAGGGTGCCTATGCCGATGGCTACGACGTGCAGATCGCCAAGATCGTCTGCAAGGCCCTCGGTGGCGAGCCCGTTGCCGTCAAGCAGAGCTTCTCGGGCCTTATCGATTCGCTCAACAACGGCCAGATCGACCTCATCATCGCCGGCATGAGCGCCACGCCCGAGCGCGAGGAGTCTGTCGGCTTTTCCGACCCGTACTTCATTGGCTACTTTGGCCTGTTCGTAAAAGAGGGCTCTCCCTACCAAAACGCCACCAAGCTTAGCGACTTTAGCGGTGCCACGGTACTCGGCCAAAAGGACACCATGCTCGATACCGTTATCGACGAGATTCCGGGCGTTGTGCACAAAAACCCGGTCGATTCGGTCCCCACGGTGTTCTCGAACCTGCTGCAGGGCACCTGCGACGCCGTGACCTACAACACCGAGAACGAGAAGGGCTATATGGCCCAAAACCCGGGTATCGTGCCGATCCATTTTGCCGAGGGCGAGGGCTTTAAGCAGGAGGTCGCGGCAAATGTCGGTTGCCGCAAGGGCTCGGACAAGCTGCTTAAGCTCATCGACAAGACACTCAAGGGCATTAGCCAAGAGGAGCGCGACCAAATGTGGGACGCGTGCCTCGACCGTCAGCCGGCATAGGGAGGCAGCATGAAAACCATTAATCGCCTGGCCTCCTTTATCAAGGCCGACCACCGTTATGTATACCTGGGCACGAGCGTTATCGCGGCGCTCGGCCTGGCGTTTAGCCAGCGCAACCCCACGCCGATGAGTTTCTTGGCCCCCACCGGTATCTTCCAGGATTGCCTTTGGGCGATTCTTTGGGCCTGGCTCGTCGTGTCGGCGGCGGCGTTGGTCACCAAGCTCATGCACTGGAACGACTATCGCGAAAAGTCGCCGTTTGCTTCCGAGCGCTTCCGTCGCGGCGCGCGCCTGGGTAGCTATGTTGTGGTCGCCATCGCAGCGATCTTTTTCGTGGACCGCTGCATCATGTCGTTTATCGACCTGGTGCAGGTGAGCATTGTCTCGGACTCCAACCCCAGCGACTTTTTGTCGAGCCTGGTCTACATGACCTACAAGAGCGGCGACTTCTTCATCCGCGGCATCGAGATCACCATCGCGCTTGCCACCTTCGGCACCGTCATCGCATTCTTCCTGGCGCTGCTCTTCGTGTTCCTACGCATTCAGACGTTCGACCGCGTGGATAACGACCTGGTGCGCTTCTTTAAGAGTATCGGCCGCGGCTTTGCGACCGTCTACTCCACCATCGTGCGCGGCACGCCCATGATGGTGCAGGGCCTGCTCATCTATTACGCGGGCTTCACCGTTTTGCGCGGCATGGGCTTCGAGACCGCCCAGGCCAACCAAATCTGGAGCACCTTTACCGCTGGCCTCGTCACCATCTCGCTCAACTCCACTGCCTACATGATGGAGGTCCTGCGCGGCGGCATCGAGTCCATCGATCCCGGCCAGGCCGAGGCAGCACGTTCGCTGGGCCTGTCGCAGTGGCAAGCCATGCGCAAAGTCGTGTTCCCTCAGGGCATTAAAAACGCGATTCCGGCGCTCACCAACGAGCTCATCATCAACATCAAGGATTCGTCGGTGCTTTCGGTCATCGGCGTGTTCGACCTTATGTACGCTACTACCACGGTCGCCGGCGTGTACTACCGCCAGATGGAGGTCTACTGCGTGGCGCTCGTGGTCTACCTGATCCTGACGCTCGTGGCGAGCCGCCTGCTCGAGGCCTTTGGCAAAAAGCTCGGCGCCGAGGCCCCGACAACGCTGCCCAGCTCCAACTAGGCTCAAGACGAGGAGAATCATCATGGCAGATACCGCCACTACCGGCGTTGCGGCCGCCGCACAGACAAATGAGCCGCTTATCCGCGTCGAGGGCCTGCGCAAGAGCTTCGGCTCGCTCGAGGTGCTCAAGGGCATCGACCTGTCCGTCAATCCCGGCGAGGTCGTCACCATCATCGGCGCCTCGGGCTCGGGCAAGTCGACCTTCCTGCGCTGCCTCAACCTGCTCGAGACCCCGGACGCGGGCCACATCTGGTTCCACGGCCAGGACCTTACGGCCGAGCGCTGTAACATCAACAAGCTGCGTGAGGACATCGGCATGGTGTTCCAGGGCTTTAACCTGTTTAACAACATGGATGTGCTCGACAACTGCACGCTCGCGCCCGTCACGCTCAAAAAGATGAGCAAGGCCGAGGCTGAAAAAATTGCGATGGAGCATCTGACGAGCGTGGGGCTCGAGAAGTTCGCGCACGCCGCCGTGGGTCGCCTGTCCGGTGGCCAAAAGCAGCGCGTGGCCATCGCGCGCGCCCTGTGCATGAATCCGCAGATTATGCTGTTCGACGAGCCGACCTCCGCACTCGATCCCGAGATTGTGGGCGAGGTGCTCGAGGTCATGCGCAAGCTCGCTGCCGACGGCATGACCATGGTCGTCGTCACACACGAGATGGCCTTTGCTCGAACCGTGTCCGACCGCGTGGTCTTTATGGATAAGGGCGTGGTGCTCGAGGACGCCGCGCCGGCCGAGCTCTTCGGCAACCCCAAACACCAGCGCACTCGCGAGTTCCTCTCGCGTTATCTCGAGGACAAATAAACGACCGCAAACGCTTATGTGGCAGGGCCGCTCCGGTGGGGCGGCCCTCGTCATCACAATCGAAAGGATGTTATGGCCGAGGTTTGGCGCTTCTTTGCGCATGAGGATGATTTTGCCGATATAGACGAGGCTGGCGCGTGCGAGCGCTTGGGTCGCGTGCTGTCGTTTCCGACCATCTCGAGTATGGATGCCGAGGCGGTGGACTGGCAGCCGTTCGACGATCTGCGCGCGTATATGCAGCAGGCTTGGCCGCACGTATTTACGGCGGGTAAGGTCGAGCTTATCGACCATTCGCTATTGGTGACGCTTGGCGGTTCCGACCCTGCCCTCAAGCCCATTATGCTCATGGGCCACATGGACGTGGTTCCCGTGGTACCCGGCACCGAGGCTGACTGGACGCATGCCCCCTTTAGCGGACATGTGGACGACATCTACATTTGGGGTCGCGGCGCCATCGATATGAAAGACCAGGTCGCAGGCATTCTCGAGGCGGTTGAGTATGCGCTCGCGCACGGCTGGGAGCACAAGCGTACCCTGCTGCTCGCCTTTGGCCAGGACGAGGAAACCACGCAGTACGGCGCGGGGGCGATCGGTCGTGTGCTCGAGGAGCGTGGCGTTGAACTTGAATATCTGATCGACGAGGGTGACTACCGTATTGTTTCGGCTGCCGAGTATGGCGTGGGCGAGGGCTGGCTTATGCATGCCGACCTCGCGGAGAAGGGTTACGCCGATATCATACTCAAGACGAAGAGTGAGGGCGGGCATTCGTCCAACCCCTACGGCGGCACATCGCTCGAGGTGCTCAGCCGTGCCATCACCGCAATCTGCGATATCGAGTGGCCGACGCGCGTGACCGACTTGCTTGCCGCTCAACTCGTCGAGTTGGGGCTCTACACGGCCGATGAAATTGCCGCCAACGGGGATGCCATTGTCCGCGATTGCCTCGCCAGCAAAAAGCTCTATCCGCTGGTGACGACCACCTGCGCGCCCACGCAGATCGAGGGTGGCAGCACCGGCGCCAACGTAATGCCGCAGGATATGTGGGCCAACATTAACTTCCGCATGCTCGAGGGTACGAGCGTGGTCGACGTTGTGGCGCGCTGCCGTGAGGCGGTTGCCGGGGCGGACCTTGCCGGTTGTGTCGAAGTGGAGCTGGGCCCCGGCAGCTCCGAGCCTTCGCCGTCTCCGCGTGTCGGTGGACCGGGGCTCGAGGCCGTTCGCGCCATCGCCGCCCGCTATTTCCGTGATCCAAAGGGGACGGAGGAAAACGGACCGAGTGCGACGGGCGGGGCTCCTGTCAGCATCGTCCCCTCGACCGTGATCGGCGCGACCGACGCTGCCAACTACCAGCACATTTGCCCTGAGTGCATTCGCTTCTCGGCCTTTGTGGTTGATGACGACGAGTGCGATCGCGGTGTCCACGGCACCAACGAGCGCATCACCCGCCGCGCCTACCTCCAGGGCATCCGCTTCCTCGTCGCTTTACTCCAAACGCTCTAGCCAAAAAGCAAGCCCTTGGTGCAATGGAGTCAGGTTTGTTTGCACCAATCATTCCGTGCGGGTTATATGCAGGTTTGCCTGCGCACGCTATCATGTATGGGTTAGACCGCAATTATGTACCCCATACGCGAAGGGATGCGCATGTATCTGAAGATCGACATGTTCTAGCTGGGCTTACCCCCGCAGCGGCGCCCCGCGTCCCATCAATTCTGCCGATTTTCACCTTCACGCATATAAAGGAGTCCGTCATGCGCGACAAGCTCGAAAAGATCATCAAGGCCTACGAGGAGCTCGAGAAGAAGCTTTCCGACCCGGCCGTCGCCTCCGATATCAAGGAGTTCACGCGTCTCAACAAGGAGTACGCGCACCAGTCCGACCTCATCGCCGCCTCGCGCGAGTACATCGGCGCGCTCGATGACATCGAGGCTGCCAAGGAAATGCTGCACGATACCACCGATGCCGATGAGAAGGAGATGCTCCAGATGGACATCTCCGAAAACGAGGCAAAGCTCCCCCAGCTCGAGGAAGACATCAAGTACATGCTCATCCCGAGCGACCCCAACGACGACAAGAACACCATCGTCGAGATTCGCTCCGCCGCCGGTGGCGACGAGGCGGCCATCTTTGCCGGCGATCTGTACAAGATGTACCAGCGCTTCTGCGAGTCGCGCGGCTGGAAGACCACCGTGCTCGACTCCAGCCCCAGCGAGGCCGGCGGCTTTAAGTCCATTGAGTTCAAGGTCGAGGGCGACCGCGTCTACTCCGTTATGAAGTACGAGTCCGGCGTGCACCGTGTCCAGCGCGTCCCCAAGACCGAGTCCCAGGGCCGCATTCAGACCTCCACGGCTACCGTCGCCGTGCTTCCCGAGGCCGAGGAAATCGACGTCCAGATCAACCAGTCTGACCTGCGCATCGACACCTACTGCGCCTCCGGCCCTGGCGGTCAGTGCGTTAACACCACCTACTCCGCCGTGCGCATCACCCACCTGCCCACCAACACCGTGGTGCAGTCGCAGGAGCAGCGTTCCCAGATCCAGAACCGCGAGGTTTGCATGCAGATGCTGCGCGCCCGTCTGTACGAGATGGAGCTCGAAAAGCAGCAGGCTGAGCTTGGTGCCGAGCGCCAGAGCCAGATTGGCCACGGCAACCGTTCCGAGAAGATCCGCACCTACAATCAGCCCCAGGACCGCGTGACCGATCACCGCATCGGTTTCAACTCCACCTATAACGGCGTCCTTCTGGGCGATCAGCTCGGCACCGTCATCGAGGCACTCGCCGCCGCCGAGCGTGCCGAGAAGCTGGCACAGGCAGTCTAAGTTCCGCCGTTCTACCGAACGGCGGACCAGCCGACGCTGCGCGGGCCGCATTTGGACAATCTGACGTTCAACTTCAAGGGCGCGACCAGAAGGTCAGCGCCCTTTCGTTTCACGTCACCTTGTCTCAAATGCGACCCGCTCGCTGTCCGTCCTCTACCTGCGGCGTTGCCTTGCTCCGGATGCGGTATGCTCAACCTGCAGCGCCTTAGATGTAGTCATTGGGGACGTTCTTAAATGACTAGGTTGGGCACATTGCTTTGAGATGTTATTCAATCAGTTGTGATGGCATTTGAGCTGTCTACCTGCTCAAAGTAATTAATAGCATTCATCTGCTATTGAAAATATTGCTCAAAAAATCGTCCAAGAAGTCGCAGTGCATTTTTTGATGAGTCGCGCGTCAAGTGATTTGGCATGTTCTTGGTTAGATATTGGTCAGTTTTTGGGCAACCTTGCCAAAAGCTTGACGAATGCAAATCTGGACGTCGGCGAATGAACACTTTGAGCGAGCCCGGTGCAAAATTCTGGGCTGATTCTCGATAATCGCCTTCAATCGCCCCTTGCCAAGCGCTAGCCTCGCTTACAATCTGCTCCGACATTCGCGCGCCGTCCGGCGCTTAAGAGGGGAGGGCCCCATGGCAAACGAGATCTGGACCATCAAGCGTTGTCTCGAGTGGACCAAGGAGTACCTGGCCGAGCGCGGCGAGGAGCACCCCCGTCTTTCTGCCGAGTGGCTGCTGTGCGCAGCTACGGGTCTGGCGCGTATCGACTTATATATGCGCATGGACGAGACGCTCGACGCAGCGCAGCTCGAGACCATGCACGCGGCGGTCGTCCGTCGCGCGAAGGGCGAGCCGCTGCAGTACATCACCGGTAGCACGCAGTTTCGCATGATCGACGTCGCGTGCGCCCCCGGTGTGCTCATCCCGCGCCCCGAGACCGAGATGCTCGTCGAAGAAGTTCTGAACTATCTGGATGCCGAGGTGCTGAGCCCCGAGGCCGCTGCCCGCCAGCGCGTGGAGCTGCCTTGGAACGATGAGGTCGAGCAGGCCCGCAAAGCCGAGGCGGCGCTGGCTGACGAACGCGCGGCCGCCGAGCGCCGTGCCGCCAACCTGACGGCCGCCGATGAGGCTGCGCTGGGTAGCGACGTGCTCGGTAGCCGCGCCTATGCCGAGGAACTGGCCGACCGCGAGGCCGAGGAAGCCGCCGCGCAGGCAGCAGAAGCCGAAGCGGCAGAAGCAGAGGCCATGGAAACCCCCGAGCCCGAGCTCGACGAATACGGCATCGCCATTGAGGACAACGACCAACAGGCGACTCCCGCGCAAGATGCCGCCGAGGCTAACGTATCTGCCCCAGCCGAGCCCCGCACTGCCCGCGTTCTCGAGGTCGGCTGCGGCACGGGCTGCATTTCGCTCTCCCTTGCCTGGGAGCGCCGCGGGCACGTTACCTGCACTGCTACCGATATCGAGCCGCGCGCCATCGACCTTGCTACCAAAAACCGCGATGCGCTTGGCCTCACGTCCGACGAGGTCGCCTTCAGCCTCACCAACCTGGTGAGTTCCATTCCCCGCGAAGAGTGGGGCACCTTTGACGTACTCGTCTCCAACCCGCCCTACATCCCCACCGATGTCATGCGCTCGCTGCCGCATGAGGTCAAGGACTTTGAGCCCGATCTGGCGCTCGAGGGCGGTGCCGACGGTCTCGATATCTTCCGCCGCCTGCTCAACGCGGCGCCCTACATGCTGCGTGCCGGCGGCCTGTTTGCCTGCGAGCTCTACGAGGGCGCGCTCGACGCCGCGGCCGAGCTCTGTCGTCAAGCAGGCCTTTCGGACGTGCGTATCGTCCACGACCTCACCGATCGTCCCCGCATCGTTCGAGCCATCGTCACCGAGCCCAAACAGCGTATTTAAGCTGAATAAATAGACATTTGCGCAAGTTTGTCCTTGCAATATACCGTAAAACTTCTACTATAGAAGGAGAAAGGTATGTCAAATCAGCTGCATCGGTACCGTATCGTGCTTGATTACATTGAACCTTGGCTTGATGAGCAGGATGAAGCTACGCTGAAGCAGATTTATGCAGACCTTTTGGTGCTCGAGAAGGAAGGTCCCAGCCTTGGTCGTCCGCTGGTTGACCGCGTAAAGGGCTCGAAGCTTCATCATTTAAAGGAGCTGAGAGTGACGTCGTGTGGTGGGCAGGTGATTCGCATCCTCTTCGCCTTTGACCCCAAGCGCCAGGCGGTATTGCTATTGGCGGGTGATAAGTCGCGAGTGGGATCGTCAAGGGCAAAATGGAACGGTTGGTATGCGATCAACATTCCAAGGGCCGAGCAAATATACCGTCGCCACGTAAGGAGGCTCGATCGAGATGGAACTGCATGAGTATATGGAATCTCGCGGGATAACACGCGACTCCATTACCGCCGAGCAGGAGAGGACTCGCGATCGTATCGAAGCCTATAAGCTTGCTCAGATTCGCAGGTTAAAAGATCTAACACAGGCGTCGGTCGCCCAGTCGATGGGCGTTTCTCAAAAACGTGTATCCGAGCTCGAGCGTGGGGAGTTGGGTTCGATGAGGCTCGACACGCTGAGCAGGTACGCAGAGAGCCTCGGCGGAAAACTGGTTGCAAGCATCGAGTTTCCCGATCGTACCGTTACGCTTGCGCGCTAAAAATCTTCAATTAACCCCCTCACTTTCACCGACTACTAAAGCCGCTCACCAAACCAACATGCGCTCTGGGCAAATAGGTTGAATGTTTCGTGCGAGAATGCCCTTCAGTAAACAAACTTGCACCAGAGCGTAAGGGGCTGGCATACACATGCAGACGGTCTATCGGGTATACAAGGGAACGCGCGAGCCGCATCGGCTTGCCGTCGAGCGCGCGGCCGAGGTGCTCGGCCGCGGCGGCCTGGTCTTGATCCCGACCGAGACCGTCTACGGTGTCGCCGTGGCAGTCAACGCCTTCTCCGATGCCGTCCCCCAAGATACAAGCGAATCCTTGTTGTGGCCGCGCGATCCGCATGCCACCGTTAACGGCGCCGCGGTCCCTGCGCTTGGTACTGGCTACCGCCGCATCTTTACCCTCAAGCAGCGCAAGCTCACCCAAACGGTCGCCTGGCTGGTCGATGGCGTCGAGGCGCTCGACCGCTATGGCGTGGATATCCCGGAAGATGCCCGCGTACTTGCGCGACGATGCTGGCCGGGAGCCCTGACTATCGTGGTCAAGGCGGCTCCCTGCGTGCCGACCTTTATGCGTGCTGCCGACGACACCGTGGCCCTGCGCGCTTCGGCCTCTCCCGTGGTCCAAGCGCTCATCCACGCCTGCGGCAGTCCCCTTGCCTGCACGAGCGCCAACACACACGGCGCGCCCTCGCCGGCAAGCTTTGCCGCCGTCGAAGGTCGCATCTTGGAGGGGGTCGATGTTGCCGTCGACGCCGGCGAGACCCCGTGTCGCGACGCCTCGACCATCGTGTCGTTCCAGCACGGCGGGCTCCAGATCCTGCGCCAAGGCGCACTTCCCGCATCAGAGATCGAACGGGTCCTGTCCGACCCGATGCAATAGAAAGGTGTAAGCGATGTCGTTGAATCTGGGCAGCCTGGGCATGGAAGATGCCTCGTTTAACTTTGGCGGTTCCTACATCATGGCGCTCGACTGCGGCACCACCTCGGTACTTGCGACCATCGTCGACGAGTACGGCTGCATCGTCGCGCAGGCACGTCGTAGCGTCAAAACCAGCTTCCCGCGTCCCGGTTGGATAGAGCAAGACCCCATGGAGGTGCTTGCCAGCCAGATCGGCGTGATGATGGAGGTCCAGTTTAAGAGCGGCATCCATTCTGACCGCATCGCCGCCATCGGTATCTCCAACCAGCGCGAGACCACGGTGGTGTGGGACCGCATAAGCGGCCAACCCATCTATAACGCCATCGTGTGGCAATGCCGTCGCACCGCACCTCTGATCGACGAGCTGGTCGAGCGGGGCGCAGAAGAGCTGGTGCGCTCCCGCACGGGACTCACGCTCGATCCGTATTTCTCGGCTTCCAAGGTGCAGTGGATCCTCGACAACGTCGACGGTGCGCGTGAGAGCGCGGCGGCGGGCGACCTCATGTTCGGCACCATCGACACCTGGCTCATCTACAACCTCACCGGCAGTCAGGTCTTTGCCACCGACTACACCAATGCCAGCCGCACGGCGCTCTTTAATATCCATACGCTCGATTGGGACGACGACCTGCTGGCGCTCTTTGACGTTCCACGTTCCATGATGCCCGAGGTTCGTTGGAGCTCGGGCGACTACGGCCGCGTCGCGAGCGACATCATGACCAACATGCCGCCCATCATGGGCGTGGCGGGCGATCAGCAGGCGTCGCTGTTCGGCCACTGCTGCTTCCATCCCGGCCAGACCAAAAACACCTATGGCACGGGTTGCTTTATGCTCATGAACACCGGCGACGAGGTCGTCGAATCCAAGAACGGTCTGGTCTCCACGATCGGTATCGCCGCGGACGGCAAGATCAGCTATGCGCTCGAGGGTTCTATCTTTGCCGCCGGCTCAACCATGAACTGGCTGCGCAACAACATGGGCATCATCTCGAGTGTGAGCGAGTCCGCGCAACTCGCCGCTTCGATCAACGACAACGAGGGCTGCTACTTCGTCCCCGCCTTTGCGGGTCTGGGCGCTCCCTGGTGGGACCCGCGTGCCCGCGGTATCGTGTGCGGCCTGACCGGTGCCTCGAGTCGCGCGACCATCGTACGTGCGGCCTGCGAGTCCATGGCCTACCAGAGTTATGACGTGCTGCGCGCCATGGAGCAGGACGTGGGACTTTCGATTGAGCGCCTGTCCGTCGATGGCGGCGCCTCACGCAACGAGTTCATCATGCAATTCCAGGCCGACCTGCTGGATATCCCCGTGCTGCAATGCGAGACGGTGGAGACCACGGCAATCGGTGCCGCGTACTTGGCGGGTCTTGCCGTCGGCTATTGGGAAGACCTTGAAGAGCTGGAGCAAAATGCCCAGATCGTTAGGACCTTCCTTCCCCATATGTCCGCCGAGCGTCGCGAGCAAAACCTTGCGGGCTGGCGTGATGCAGTCAAGCGCTCGCTCAGTACCGCACAGTAGGGCTGCGATGGGCTGCTCGATACAACAAACCGCTAAACTTATGCACGGCGCGCGGCAACAACATCGCCATGCGCCTTGTCAGCAAGGCCATCTTCCGGCCGCAACGAAAGGGGCAATCAACCCATGACCGTCACCTACGATACGTCCCGTGTGACCCTTGTCGATCACCCGCTCGTCCAGCATAAGCTGTCGATTCTGCGCGACAAAAACACCGGCACCAACCAGTTCCGCCAGCTCGTGCGCGAACTCGCACTTTTTGACGGCTACGAGGCCATGCGCGACCTGCCCATGGAAGACGTCGAAGTCGAGACCCCCATCACCACCGCAACGTTTAAGCAGCTCGCCGGCAAAAAGCTCGCCATCGTTCCCATTCTGCGTGCGGGCCTTGGCATGGTCGATGGCATCCTCGACTTGGTACCCTCCGCTCGCGTGGGCCACATCGGTATGGAGCGCGACGAGGTTACCCACGAGCCGCATGAGTATTACTGCAAGATGCCCAAGGATATCGACCAGCGCATCTGCCTGGTCGTCGACCCCATGCTCGCCACGGGCGGTTCGGCCGAGATGGCCATCAGCTACCTGCGCGAGCGCGGTGTCAAGGACATCCGCATGCTGTGCATCGTCGCGGCCCCCGAGGGCCTCAAGTCGCTGACTGAGAAGGACCCCGATGTGCATATCTATACCTGCGCCATCGACGACCATCTCAACGAAGCTGCCTACATCGTTCCCGGCCTGGGCGACGCCGGCGACCGCATCTACGGCACGCTGTAATCTCTGGGCCATACCGGCTAACGTCGAAAATACGAAGAAATGGTGCGCGCGGGCGAGCAAAAGACGACCGCGCGCACTCCTGTTAACGGACGTTTTGCCCTGCAGGGTTCGAGAAAAACGTATTACCGTACCTGCGGCATAAAGAAGGTCTTAAGAAAACGAACAGGTGCGTATTAACCGATGCTTTTTCGGTTGTACTTTAGCGATTGGCTCGTACAATAGTCACCAATGTTTGGCGGGAACTGTCCTGTGAGGCGATAAAAAAGGAAAGTGAGGACGCCAGTGTTTCAGATAGCCGATCTGCTCGCTATCGTTGCAGGCGCCATCGCGGGCGCGATTGCCTTCCTTCCCTTTGTCTTTACGCTCAAGCCGGTTCTTGACGATAAACAGAATGCGGACATGCTCAAGGGTATGGTGAGTCTGGCGGTCTCGGCAATCGCCCTGCTCGTCTTTACCTTGGTTGTGTTTGTGTTGTTCGGAGAGGCATTTCGCATGTTCCTCCTGGGCGAGGCGATCGGCTTCGTGGCCTTTATGGCCGCCTGCACGGTTCGCGTCGCCAAGGCGCTGCGAGATCCTCATGAGGTCGAAAGGTAAGTCGTGGAAATTTTTGAAAAGCTGCCTGATGAGATTAATCATCTGGTCAGCGAGTTCAGCTCCACCCCTGTCGTGGGCGATCTGAGCTGCGGCATCACGCAGTACTCGTTTTGGCTGATCGTCTCCACGATCGTGCTCCTGATCGTCCTGGCCGTGTTCAAGAAGAAGCAGACCCTGGTTCCCAAGGGCTTCTTCGTCAACGGTTTCGAGTACATCATTGAGTACGTCGAGAACGATATCGGCAAGGGCGTCGTGGGTGAGAACTGGAAGAAGCACTTCCCGTTCCTGTGCTCGCTTTTCCTGTTCATTCTGATCAACAACATGATCGGCCTGATCCCGGGAATGAAGCCCGGCACCGGCGCAATCGGCTCCACCGCCGCGCTCGCCATCTTCGCCTTCGTGTACTTCATCTACTACGGATGCAAGGCTCACGGCGTGATCGGCTACATCAAGAGCCTCGCCCCGCAGGGCGTGAGCTTCCCGATGAACGTGCTCGTGTGGGTCGTCGAGCTTTTCTCGACCTTCCTGCGCCTCATCACGCTCGCCGTCCGTCTGTTCTGCAACATGTTCGCAGGACACGTGGTCATGGGCTCGTTCGCCATCATGGCGAGCATGTTCATGCAGCCGCTGCTTCAGCAGGTTTCCGCGGCCCACGCCGTCGGCGCCCTGCCTTCGCTTGCCTGGCTTGCCATCCTCATCCTGATCTATGCGATCGAGCTTGTGGTCGGCGCCATCCAGGCTTACGTCTTCACGGTTCTTACCGCCGTGTATGTCTCCGAGGCAGAGGAGGTCGCGGAGGAGGAGTAGTCTTCCATTCGCGCCTTAAAGGTAAGGCAATTCGTTAAACCGCCGGTGCCCGTACCCATGGAGCCCGGCAGTTATAAAAAGGTTATCCTGCGTGAAATAAGACACGCACGACAAAGGAGGAATCGTGGGAGTTATCGGTTACGGTCTCGGTGTTATCGGCGCTGGTCTTGCTATCGGCCTGTCTGCTCTGGGTGCTACGGGTGCTATGGCCCGTCAGCCTGAGGTCCAGGGCCGCGTGTTCACCGTCTTCATCATGGGCTCCGCCTTCGGCGAGGCTCTGGCTCTGATCGGCTTCGTTGTCGCGCTGATCGTTAAATAGCACGGAGCGTCAAGTATGAATCTTTCATCCCAGAAGAGCGCGATCGCACTCTCCGCGTCCGCGGCCGCGCTGCTCATGCCGGTTTCCGCGTTCGCCGAGGACGGCGCTGCCGGTGCGGACATCCTCATCCCTAAGATGGCGGAGTTCATCCCGGCGCTTATCGCCTTCCTGATTATCTGGATCGTGCTGGCCAAGGTCGCCCTGCCGGGCATCATGAAAACCATGGAGGAGCGCGGCAAGAAGATCGAGGAGAGCCTCGACGAGGCCGAGAAGACCAAGCAGGAGGCTATCGCCAAGCGCGCTGAGTCCGACTCGATCGTCACCGACGCCCGTCGTCAGGCTGCCGACATCGTTCTCGAGGCCCGTAAGGACGCCGAGTCCGAGCGCGCCCGTATCATCGAGGCTGCTCACAAGGAGGCCGAGGAGATCATCGCCAAGGCCCATACGACCGTCGAGGACGAGCGCAAGTCCATCTACGCCGGTGCCGCGAGCTCCATCGCCGACCTGTCCGTTGCCGTCGCCACCAAGATCGTGGGCGAGGCACTTGAGGACGAGGCCGAGCAGAAAAAGCTCATCGAGCGCTACATCCAGGAAGCAGGTAGCCTGAATGCCGACTAGCCGCTATCAGGACAAGGTGCTCGAGACCTACGCGCGCTCCCTTCTGGAAGCCGCTAAGGCCGAGAACCATGTGTTCGAGGACCTCGAGATGATCGAGCGCCTGGCTTCTGCCAGCCCCGAGATCATCGCCGTGCTCGACACCATGTCCAAGCGCGACCAGCTCGACCTTCTTCCCAAGGTGGCAGCTGCCTTTAAGTATGTTGCCGAGGAAGACGAGGATGTAGTGGGCGTGACCGTCACCACGGCGATCCCGCTCGACGACGAGCTGCGTCAAACCATCACTAAGAAATGCGAGCAGGACTTCGGCCGCAAGGTATTCCTTATCGAGCAGGTCGACCCGTCTATCGTGGGCGGCCTGGTGCTCGAGGCCCGCGGCGAGCGTCGTGACATTTCCGTCAAGACGCAGCTGCGCATCGCGCAGGAGACCCTCGCAAACTCTGCTAATTCGTACGGAGGTGAAGCCTAATGTCCGAAACCCTCAATGCCCAGGATATCGCCAAGAAACTGCAGGAGCAGCTCACGAGCCTCTCCGCGACGGTCGATACGCATGAGGTTTCAACGGTCGACGAGGTAGGCGACGGCATCGCGCGCGTCTCCGGCCTCAAGAGCGCCATGGCAGGCGAGCTTCTGGAGTTCAAGAGCTCCGATACCGGTGAGACCGTCTTCGGCCTTGCCCAGAACCTTGACCGCGACGAGGTCGGCGCCGTTCTGTTTGGTGCCGTCGACTCCATCAAGGAAGGCGACGAGTGCCGCACCACTGGCCGCATTATGGATATCCCCGTGAGCCGCGCCATGCTCGGCCGCGTCGTCAATCCGCTCGGCCAGCCCATCGACGGCCTGGGCGACATCGTCGCCACGCACCGTCGCCCCATCGAGTTCAAGGCCCCCGGCGTCATCGATCGTACCCCGGTGTGCGAGCCGGTTCAGACCGGTCTGCTCGCTATCGACTCCATGGTGCCTATTGGCCGCGGTCAGCGTGAGCTCATCATCGGCGACCGTAAGACCGGTAAGACCGCCATCGCCATCGACGCTATCCTCAACCAGCGCGGCAAGGGCATGGTCTGCATCTATGTCGCCATCGGCCAGAAGGCCTCCACGGTTGCCAACATCCGCGAGACCCTCGCTCAGCACGGTGCACTCGACTACACCATCATCGTTTCGGCCACCGCTGCCGATTCCGCCCCTATGCAGTACATCGCGCCGATGGCCGGTGCCGCTATCGGCGAGTTCTTCATGTACAACGGCGAGGACGGCAAGCCCGCCAGCGAGACCAACCCCGGCGGCCACGTGCTCGTCATCTACGATGACCTGTCCAAGCAGGCCGTGGCCTACCGTCAGATGTCGCTGACGCTGCATCGTCCGCCCGGACGCGAGGCCTATCCTGGCGACATCTTCTACCTGCACTCTCGTCTGCTCGAGCGTGCCGTCAAGATGTCCAAGAAGAACGGCTACGGCTCCATGACGGTACTGCCGATCATCGAGACCCAGGACGGCGACGTCTCGGCCTACATTCCGACCAACGTCATTTCCATTACCGATGGTCAGATCTATCTGCAGTCCGAGCTCTTCTTCCAGGGTCAGCGCCCGGCAGTCGACGTGGGCATTTCCGTGTCCCGCGTCGGTGGCGACGCGCAGACCAAGGCTATGAAGCAGGTCGCCGGTAACCTCCGTCTGGACCTCGCTTCGTACCAGGAGCTCGCCGGCTTTACGCAGTTCGGCTCCGACCTCGACGAGGCTACTCAGAAGCAGCTGACCCATGGTGCCCGCATGACCGAGCTCCTGAAGCAGCCGCGCTACAAGCCGTTTGAGGTTGGCGAGCAGATCGTTACGCTGTTCGCTGGCAACGAGGGCTTCCTGGATGACCTGGAGATTGCCGACGTGCTGCCTTTCCGTGCCGAGCTCATCGAGTACATGGACAATGGCTTTGGCTCGCTGCTCGATAAGGTTCGCGCCAAGAAGATCGATGATGACACCAAGGCTGAGCTCTTGCGCGTCATCGGCGACTTCAAGCAGCAGTTCATGGCCAAGCACCATTCGGATGTTTCTGGATCAGAGGAGAACTAAGCCCCATGGCCAACCTTCGCGACATTAAGAAGCGAATCTCCTCGGTTACCACGACCAAGCAGATCACGCGCACGATGGAGATGGTCTCTACGGCCAAGATCCGTCGTGCCCTCGATCGCTCCAAGCAGGCCGAGCCCTATAAGGAGGCGCTGACCGACGTCATGTTGACGGTCGCCGGCGACGCCTCCTGTTCGGGCACCGATCCCATGCTGCAGAAGCATGAGAGCGTCAAGCATGGCCTGATTGTCGTTATTGCCTCGGACCGCGGCCTTGCCGGCGGTTTCAATACGACGGTGGAGCGCACGGCCGAAAAGCTCGCCGCTTCTTGGGCGAACGACGGCATCGAGTGCGAGATCATCGCGTGCGGGCGTAAGCCGGCCACGTATTTCCGTGACCGCGCAAACGTCGTCATGCACTTTGAGGGCAACTCCTCTGAGCCCGATTTCAATCAGGCTCGCATGATCTCCTCTCATATCTGCGATGCGTATCGTGCCGGTGAGCTTGACCGTGTCGAGCTTGTCTACCACCACGCCAAGAATCGCGTGGATCAGGAGCTTCGCGTCGAGCATCTGTTGCCGCTCGACCCCGAGATGATCGCTATGGCCCACGGTCCGCGTAAGAACGAGACCGACGCCCCTAAGCGCATCTCGTCCACGTTCGAGTTCGTGCCCTCTCCCGAGCATGTTCTCGGCAAGCTTGTGCCGTCTTATATCCTGACGGTCATCTACCAGGCCCTGATCGATTCGGCGGCTGCCGAGCAGGGTGCACGCCGCAAGGCCATGCACTCCGCGACGGAAAACGCCACCGCGATCATCTCGACCCTTACCCGCACGTATAGTCGCGTGCGCCAGGCTTCGATCACGACCGAGATTAACGAGATCGTCGGCGGAGCCTCAGCATTGGAGGAACAGTAATGGCTAATAACACCGTAAAGCTTGCGGTCGAGGAAGCCACCAAGAAGACGACTGCCGGTGATGGTCGCATCGTGCGAATCATCGGCCCTGTCGTCGACGTCAAGTTTGACGGCGCGGTGCCCCCGATCTACAACGCGCTCACGGTCGAGGCCGAGACCCCGATCGGTCATCTGAGCACGATCCTCGAGGTCGAGAGCCAGCTTCCGGGCGGCGTCGTCCGCACGGTCGCCATGTCCTCGACCGACGGCCTGCAGCGCGGCCTCATCGCCACCGATACCGGTGAGCCCATGAAGATGCCCGTTGGCCCCAAGACGCTCGGCCGCATTTGGAACGTCATGGGCAAGCCCGTCGACGGCAAGCCCATGCCCGAGGTGGAGGAGTTCTACCCCATCCACCATGCAGCGCCCCGTTTCGACGAGCTCACCACCAAGACCGAGATCTTCGAGACCGGCATCAAGGCCGTCGACCTGCTCGAGCCCTACATCCGCGGCGGCAAGACAGGTCTGTTCGGCGGCGCCGGCGTCGGCAAGACCGTTCTGATCCAGGAGCTCATCAACAACCTCGCCCAGGAGCACGGCGGCACCTCGGTGTTCACCGGCGTCGGCGAGCGTACCCGCGAGGGCACCGACCTGTTCCTCGAGATGAGCGAGTCTGGCGTTATCGACAAGACCTGCTTGGTCTATGGTCAGATGAACGAGCCGCCCGGAGCGCGTCTGCGCATCGGTCTGGCCGGCCTTACCACCGCTGAGTACTTCCGCGATCGCGGCCAGGACGTTCTGCTGTTCATCGACAACATCTTCCGCTTCTCCCAGGCAGGTTCCGAGGTTTCCGCACTGCTGGGCCGTATGCCGTCCGCCGTTGGTTACCAGCCCACGCTGGCAACCGAGATGGGCGACCTCCAGGAGCGCATTACCTCGACCAAGACGGGCTCCATTACCTCCGTCCAGGCTGTCTACGTCCCCGCAGACGACCTGACCGACCCGGCGCCTGCCACGACGTTTACGCACCTCGATGCCACCACGGTTCTTTCGCGTAGCATTTCGTCGCTCGGCCTGTTCCCGGCTATCGACCCGCTTGCGTCTTCCTCCGACGCTCTCGATCCCTCGATCGTCGGCGAGGAGCACTACCGTGTCGCCGTCAAGGTCCAGGAGCTCCTGCAGGAGTACTCCGACCTTCAGGACATCATCGCCATTCTGGGTATGGACGAGCTGTCCGAGGAGCAGCGCCTTACGGTCAACCGTGCCCGTAAGATTCAGCAGTTCCTCTCGCAGTCCTTCCACGTCGCCGAGAAGTTCACCGGCAACCCCGGTGTCTACGTCCGCGTCGAGGATACCGTCCGCTCTTTCGCCGAGATTGTCGACGGCAAGGCCGATGACCTGCCCGAGCAGGCTTTCCGCTATGCTTCCACGATTGAGGACGTGCGCGAGCGCGCCCGCAAGATGGGGGAGAAGTAGGTTATGCGTATCCGCATCGTGTGCCCCGTGAGCTGCGCCTATGAGGGCGACGCTGCGTTTGTGTCGATTCCGTCCACGGATGGCGAGTTTGGCGTTCTGCCTGCTCACTCCAGCGAGATCTGCACGATCGACCGCGGTTACGTTCGCGTTTCCGATAAGGCCATGGGCACTGTCGACCACACGTTTGCCGTGGCCGGCGGCTATGCCCAGGTTGCGGACGATGTCGTGACCGTTCTCGCCGAGCGCGCTTGCGATTTGGCGACCGTCGATGCCGACAAGCTTAAAGCTGATATTCAAGGTTTTGAAGAGAAGCTGGGTAATTTGTCGGAGGATGATGCACGCCGCGCCTACCTCTATAATGAAATCGCATGGTGTAAGCTCAAGCTTGCCCAATAGTCAAACGATTTAGCGTTCGACCATTTGCGAACACATCATGCCCGGGATGGCCCAGCCATCCCGGGCATGCTTTTTGAAAGGGTAGACCTTGGATATTATCCGCGTTGAGGGTGGCCACGCCATCGGAGGCTCCGTGCCCGTCTCGGGCGCCAAGAACTCCGCGCTCAAACTCATGGCGGCAACGCTTCTGGCGCCGGGCAAGACGACGCTGCAGAACGTGCCCGATATTTCCGATGTCCATGTGATGGGCAAGGTGCTCAAGGGCATGGGCGCTACGATCGATGTTCTCGACGAGCACACGCTCGAGATTGATACCTCTCAGGTCGATTCTTGGGAGGCCCCCTACGAGCTCGTTGCCAAGATGCGTGCTTCCACCGCCGTCATGGGACCCCTGCTGGGCCGCTTCCATCGCGCCAAAATTGCCATGCCGGGCGGCTGCAACCTGGGTGCTCGCAAGATCGATATGCACATTCTTGGTCTTGAGGCCCTGGGCGTTGAGTTCGATACCGCCCACGGTTACATCAACGCTAATGCGCCCCAAGGTCTGCGCGGTACCACCGTCACGCTCGAGTTCGCCAGCGTCGGTGCGACCGAGAACCTCATCATGGCATCCGTGCGCGCGCAGGGCACCACGGTTATCGACAATGCCGCCCGCGAGCCCGAGATCGTCGATCTCGCCAACATGCTCAACGAGATGGGCGCTAAGATTGTCGGCGCCGGCACGCCTGTCGTGACCATCGAGGGCGTGGAAGAGTTGCATCCTGTTACCCATCGCGTAGTGGGCGACCGAATCGAGGCCGGTACCTTTATCGTTGCCGGTGCGTTGATGGCCGACGATCGCGGTATCGATGTCACGGGCTTTTGCCCCATTCACTTGGGCATGGTGCTCAAGAAGATGGAGCTCATGGGTATCGACTGCGAGCGCGTCGAGGATGGCGTCCATGTGAACCGTGCCGAGCGTATCAAGCCGGTCGACATCCAGACGCTTCCGTTCCCCGGCTTCCCGACGGACATGCAGGCACAGATTATGGTACTCTCCGCCCTTGCCGACGGCAGTTCCGTTATTACCGAGAACATCTTCGAGAATCGCTTTATGTTTGCCTCTGAGCTGGTGCGCATGGGTGCCGACATTCGTATCGAGAGTCATCATGCCATGATTCATGGCGTCAAGGGCTTTTCGGGTGCACAGGTTACCTCGCCCGATCTGCGTGGCGGAGCGGCCCTCGTCGTAGCGGGCTTGATCGCCGACGGGACGACCGAGGTTTCGGCCATTCATCACATCAAGCGCGGCTACGAGCAGTTTGTCGAAAAGCTGCAGGCGCTCGGCGCGCATGTCGAGCATGCTACCGTCCCCGATCCCGTCATCTACTAATACAGGTTGCCTATGTTTAATAAAAAGCCCCTCGCGGATACCACCGCCCGAAGACCCTCAACTGGTGCGCAGGCCAAGATCTACAGTCGCGATAACGTGGCTCGTTATTCCGAGCGCGCTCGCCAACGTCGTCGTAGCCACACGATTCGTCACGTCGCGCTCATTGTCGTGCTTGGCGTGCTGCTGAGTGCCACTACCGCTGCCGGCCTGTGGTTTGCCACCATCATGGGCAAGCTCGGCGATTCTAATGTCATTACCGACAATCTGCGTCGGGTTCTGGTTGACACCGATGAGGCAAAGGATCCGTTCTACGTGCTGCTTCTTGGCACCGACGGCCGTCCGGGCGAGGATACGTATCGTGCCGACTCGATTATCCTGGCACGCATCGACCCCACGCAAAAGCAGGCGACGCTCATTTCCGTTCCGCGCGACACCAAGGTCGAGTACAAGGGCGAGACCATGAAGATCAACGCCTGCCATACCGTTGGCGGCGCCGAGGCCATGGTCGAGGCGGTCAACGAGCTGTGCGGTGTTCAGATTTCCCACTATGCCGAGGTCAGCTTCGACGGTATGCAGGCGCTGATTGATTCGGTTGGCGGTATCGACATTAACGCAACCGATGATGTTGACGACCCCGAGCACCTGGATATTAAGATTACCGCTGGCCAGCAGCATATGGACGGTGCCACCGCCCTTACCTATGCCCGCTGCCGCTACACCTATGCCGACGGCGATTACACGCGCATGCGCCACCAGCGTCAGGTGCTCGGCGCCCTTGCCAACCAGATTCTCAATAACTTCGATGCCACGAAGATCTTTGGCCTGGTTAATTCGCTGTCCGATATGCTCGTAACCGATATGAGCGTTCAGGATATCGTGGCTACGGTCAACGCCATGCGCGGTATGGATGTCGACGGTATCTACTCGGCCAACCTGCCCTCGTATGCCGACGACAGCACCATGATCGACGGTGTGAGCTACGTCTTTGTCTACGAGGACGAGCTCAAGGAAATGATGGAGCGCGTCGATGCCGGCAAGGATCCCAAGGGTCCCAACACCATGGGTCTTTCCGACGGTTCCAGCTCTACGATCGGCGACCTGAACAACAACACGTCTGACGACTACGCAAACGGTACCGCAACCTCATCGGTCAGCTCTGACGATTCCGATGACTCAAACGATTCGAGCGATTCGGACTACTACGAAGAGCCCACCGGCGACGGCAACGGCTACGAAGCCAACTACTAAGTTGCGCGGTTTTACCAAACCGCGTAACGGCTTGACGCTGCAAACCCGCCAGAGCGGCAATCTGCCTTTCAACTTCGGCGGCATGATCAAAAGATCAATGCCGCCTCGTTTCAAGGCACCTTGCTCGCTCTGGCGGGTTTTCGCTCATA